>CAKSEO010000026.1 GCA_934446565.1 uncultured Oscillospiraceae bacterium
CTGACGTAAAGCTTTACACGGCACAGTTTTATTGAGTGCCTTTCCAAGCGGATAAATACTTATTCCAAAACAGTCCACTGGACTGTTTTGGAGGATATCGCGTTCTAAGCCAGCGGGGGAAAACTCTTGTTTTCCCCCTGCACCCCTTTAGCGCTTTTTTGGCGTTATTCCGTGCTTCGCACGGAGTTACTGCGCGCCAGCGCGCAGAGTATCCGCGCTCCGCGCGGAGGTTTCGCCTACGGCGACGAGGGCGCTGCCCTCGACCTGCAAGGGGGACTAGTCCCCCTTGACTCCCGGTTGGGGGTTTCAGTAAATTGTTCACATCCTGCAACGTTAAATTATAGTTTACCCAAAAGCAAAGCCCGGACTGTCTCGCAGCCCGGGCTTATTAAAATCATCACTCACTAAACTCACTATCAGCTACTGGGAGCATATTTACATCCCCCACAACATAATGAAGTATCGGAAGAGCATCATGCGCATTTACCTCTCCATCCGCATTGGTGTCACCACACCGTTTATCCAGCGGATATCCATAAACCGCATTCTTTAAAATAGCTGCTGCGTCAATCGCATTGACAACGCCATCTCCATTGACATCTCCACACAGATAATACGGAGCCCTGACCTCGCTGCCAAGCGCAATGAAATACCTGCCGCCGCACTTGATGTCAAATATCACATTTCCCTGCTTGTCAACAACGGAAATGTCCTGGAAAACAAGCTTGCCTGTTTCCTCATTATAGCTGTATAGAGCCGCATTCTGACCAATATTCTCATCGCCAATAAACGCCGTCAGCTGCGCCGTGAAGTTCAACAGACGGGCATTCAGCTTGAGCTGCCTGCTATCCGAACAGAGAATATCCGCATACGCACTCTCCGGAATATCAACGTTTATACCCGAAATGCTAAGGTCAATATATTTTCCTGGAACAGCATTCTTTCCGTCGATAGTCCACACTCTCCCGAAGTCTGCGTCCATTACCAGCTTTATGCCCCTGTCAATGGCAGCCTGGAGCGCTTCGGCAGGCATCGTTGTTTCATCATTCAGCACAACGTTGATCGTAGAGCCAACATCAGTTTTCTTGATCTCCTCTGTGATCTTGGTCCAGCCCTCGGACTTTATCGTTTTTGCAAGACTTATCTTGTCAGTCCTTACACTGCCAGAAGATGACGAACCGCCATTGTCACTGCCGGGGTTTATCTCGCTGTCGATAGTTATCAGCCAATCAGACGCGTGTGTGAACTTCAGCTTTGCGATCCACTTTCCGTTTTCTTCTACAAGGGCAGAGTAGCTGCTCCACTTGAGTTGATCACCAGTTATCTGATACAGATTTGCATAATACTTACCAGCAGGAGCATTCAGCATTCCCTCGCTCAGATCGACTACCAGGTATGCGGTGAATCCAAACTCGCCGTCATAAGCAATATCTATCTGCATTCTGTATCTGTGCCCAGTTACATTGTTGACAACAGTTGCCCAGTCGCTCGTATCGACTTTCTTTACACTAAGGTCAGTAGGCTTGGGAACATAATCGGGTTCGAAATCGGTGATGACCCAGCCGAAATCGCCATAGTCGATCTCTACATCCTTCTTGCTGTCCCTTATTCTTCTGATGACATCTTCAGGTATCGACTTGCCCTTGGTTATCTTTATAACAGGATGATCTTTTTCAAGCTCCTTGTCGATATCGTCCTTGAGCTTGTCAAATGTGTATGTTACCGTAAGTGTTCCGTCAGCGGCGAGCTTTGTTTCTGCAAGACTGCCGTTTATCTTAGCCGTTGCGTCTGCGCTGAATTCATAGTTTTCAGCAGGCTCAAGGGTCACTGTTACGGTGTACTCAACACCGGTCGTGAACGCCTTGTCATTGTTCCAGGAAACGCTCTTTACTGTGTAATCCGCACTTGAGGGGATCTCCGCCGTATCGTCAGGAGTTTTATTTTCCTCGGGAGCAGTTACAGTCACATCTGCTGAAGTAATGCTGTTTTTAGAGAGAGCCGCAAAAGTATAGGAAACCTCTAAAGTACCGTCAGCATTGAGTTTAACCTTAGCCGGAATCTTGTTTACGGTCGCCGTAGTATTTGAAAGGAACCTTGCATTCTCCGCCGGAGCCACCACTGCGGTCACTGTATATGCGATATCCGATGCAAATTTATTGACCGTAGGGCTCCACTCAGTAGCAGTAACTGTGGAAAATACCGAACTATCGACCGCTTCCGCGGGAGTGCCGCCTATCACAGGCGCTTCGACTGTCAGCGACACAGCGGCAATGTCTGTTATTTTTGCGAGGTTGGACTTATCGCTGTCGTAATCGGCGGACAGCGCCGCGATCTCCGCCCAGAGCTCATCTCCGCTGCTGATGATCTTAGACACGCTGTCTGCGTAAGTGAACTTGTAGTCGCCGCCGTCAGCCGGAAAAGCCTTGTTCTCAACGGTGACGTCAAGAGCATCGCCGCCCTCGACATTCACTGTATAAACTATCGGGGACTGCTTGCAGTCTAACAGGATATAATCATCCCAACTATTGCTGTTAGCCAGAGAATTCAGGTCGTCAAATGCCAGATCTCCGTACTGATAATCACTGACCATTGGCTCGGCGCTAATTACATACTCACCCCCGCTCTTGTCGCGAGCACTCCATACGCGCCAGCCGTATCTGTAGAATTCGTCAGGGGTTTTGTAGTCGTAAATATCTACAGGTGTTTTCGTGATCTTCTTGTAGTCAGGATTGGATATCCTTTTATTCGGCTCAACCTCATCGCTTTCAAGAACCAACGCATAAGTGCCGTAGACACACTCGATCGAACCGCTTTCATTCAGCGACTCCACCGTTTCTTTAACCTTGTCGCCTGTAACGATAGTTTTTTTATTTATATACAATTGCCAGATGTCACTGCTGGTAAGGTGATCTCTATTAGAATTATAATCGCTGCAGTAAAAATATCTGAAATACCTATGAAGCGACATTTTAGCAGGGTCTACCGTTTTTCCGGACAGGCTTGTTTCGCTGTTCCACCAGTCCATCAGCTTTGTGTAGGCTGAATCTCCTTTGGCAAGCAGGATCTTGCAGTTATCAATGCCGTTATCCGGGTCATCGTATTCAAGTGAATAGCTCTTTTTATCGCTGCCTTCTGCGAAAAGCTCCGCTCCTCCGAGCGTCTGGCTGCCGTCAGTGAATACGAACTCCATATCGGTTTTATCGCCGAACGCATCGTAATATGGAATCGTGTATGTCTGCGCTTCAGAGCTCAACAGAGCAGTATCGCCGTCTTCGCTGAACGAATCAGCATAGTAACCGCTGTTAGTCTCGATATCAGCCGCCGATGTCACCACTGTAGTGGAAAGCACCGTCGCTCCCGCCAGCGCAAGCGCCAGCAGTCCCTTGAGTCGTTCTCTTATCAAAATTGTCCATCCTTTCTCATGTGCATAGTCATCACATACCTTGCTATATTTTACCTCAAATCATGCCGTTTGTCAATAGATAGCTTCCTGATTGTTGTGTTTGACTTCCTGAATGTAATATCAGGCGCGAAAAGCAACGTCCTTTCGCGCCTGATAGATCAGACTGTAATTTACAGCTTCACGACCTCAAACATATTCTGGAGCACCAGCCAGTTCGGAACATAGCACCGGTTGACCGTCCACCAGCTTGCGCCGCCCAGCCCGTAGTCGTCTATAAGCTCCAGTTTCGCCGATATACTTCTCGGGTCGTCGAACCACACGACATGCTGCGTCCCGTTGTCCGTGTAATAGAAATACGGAGTCTGAGCCTGTTCGTCGTACTGTATCTCTGCGCCATATTTCAGCGCGAGCTCAACTGCCTGGGTGAACCCCACGCTCTGCGCGGGAGTTCCCCGCATGAATGGCAACGTCCAGTCGTAACCATAGTTGGGCATCCCCATCAGTATCTTCTCCGGAGGTATCTCGGTCACGGCGTAGTCCAGCACCCGGCGCACCTCATTTATAGGAGAAACCGCTAGCGGAGGTCCGTATGTATACGTCCGGCGTCATTATAGTTATTCTGCTCCTGTTTTTATTTCCGGGAAAAGTGGCGTCACGTTAAGCGTGAAATTGCAACGGTCAGCGTTTACTCTGGTGTTGCGCTCCGTTTTTATGTATTCAGCCCGGCTGATTATCGTTTTTAGCAGGTGGTTTTTCTCCTCCGGTGTGGACTGAGCGTAAATATCCATCACACGCTCCAACCGAGGGATTATCTGCGCATAAAGCTGCCGATTGCCCTCTGCCTCACTTACCGCCTGCTCAGCCTGCCGCAGATTCTCCGAAAGCTGCGTTCTTCGGTTTTCGAGCGCTTTCAACAAGTTCCAGCTTTGCGGATACGTTGCCGCAATTCCGATTCGGGCAGCGGAGTGTGTCGCTGTGATTCCTGCTGCCCGTCCTGAGCCTTGTCATCATGCTTCCGCGTCAAAGTCTGCTCTGGATTTCCGCAGGTAAACAGCGTACATTGCTAGCACACAGACATTTCACGGCTGCTCCGCAGATCTCCACGGAGTTGTCGGGTCTACTCCAATCGCAAGGACAGTACATACCACTACTTCATCGGCTTTCATCGCATTCGGCGCACTCTACTCATTTCCCCTTTTCAAACCGGTTTTTTAGAGGTTCCCATAATATACCCCTGTGGGGAGGTTTTTCGGGCAAACGCGTCTTTAAGAAGATGGTGCGCACTGTACATTTTCGCTCACATGAGTTTTTTAAAGGGAATCATGTGTTATTATGCACCAAAATAGAAAGATGCAGGCAAGCGCCGTGTAAGCAGTAAGCGTCGCCTGGCAAAGGCGCTATCCGTTAATTGTGCGGTGTTGCCCTTGAATAATTCCGGACATATGCCCGGAAAGGCAGATCGGTTCTATTGACAAATCATGATTTCTAAACTATAATATTATAGTAGTATTGCATAATATTGGTTTGGCGGTGAATATCCGCACAGAGACAGAAGAACAGTTTACAGGAGGTAATCTCATGACAGCAAAAAGAATGCGGCTGATGACTGCGGGTCTTGCAATTATAGCGCTGATAGCGGCGCTGTTCGTCATAAATCCAGGGCTCGGAAGATCGGCTTCCGCAGCGTGGGACGGTACAGCCGCCAAGGGCTTTGAAAGCGGTAATGGAGACAACTCCGACCCGTACATCATAAAAACGGCGGAGCAGCTTGCGTTCCTGGCGGAGCAGGTGAACGGCGGCGAAACATACCAGGGAAAGTATTTCCAGCTTGAGGCCGATCTTGACCTGTCGGGCAGCGAGTGGACTCCGATAGGCATAGGAGAGCGCGAGACAGGCGGCAGCACTGTTACTAAGCCTTTCGCCGGAACGTTTGACGGAAATAATCACAAAATATCCGGGCTGACCCTTACCGCTGGCCTGGACGGTCAGGGACTTTTCGGATGTTCCTCCGGCATGATAAGGAATCTCGGCACAGATAGCGGAAACCTCAGCATCGGCAGCGCTGAAAGAACCGGCGCTATATGCGGATACAGCACCGGAACCATCGAAAACTGCTGGAACTCGGCGGACATTACAGGAAGCACCGAGGGAGGAAAATATGTCGGCGGTATCTGCGGGTACAGCACCGGAACGATTTCCGGCTGCCTGAATATGGGGGATATCACCGCAAATTCGTTCATCGGCGGTATCTGCGGAAACACAGCCGGGAGCACCCAGATCAGCAACTGCTTCAACAGCGGCAGTATCACGGGCAAAGAACAGATTGGCGGTATCGCGGGGATAAACCTCAATTACATAGCGTTCTGCATAAATGCCGGGGAGCTTACCGGAGAAAAATCGGTTTATGCTGTCAGTCATTCGGATAAAGTAAACGGAAATATGTACGCCAGAATAGCAAACAGCTATTACAACAGCGACGTATTCAGCTCCGCCGGCGGTGATAAAGAGGTAACTGGTATTTCCACCGGAGCTCTGTGCGGCAGCATTCTCAATAAATACAACTTTGGCGAAAACCTGTGGGAATCCGGCAGCATAACCCCGGACGGCAGCGGCAAGGCTCAGATGACCTATGTAAGGCTTAAGAACATTCCGGCGGCGCCCGCCGCAATGGAGCGCGAGGTGTTCAATTTCGGCACGGAATCAGATCCGGACTGGGACACCTACACGCTTATAACAGAAGCCCAGCAGTTCGTAGATATCGGCGCGGACAAAGCAAAGTGGAACCAAAACTACGTCCTCGGTAACGATATCGACCTTGAAAGCCGGACGGACGTTAAGATAATAGAGAACTATTACGGCAAATTCAGCGGAAATGGTCATTCCATAAAGAACGTTTACATAAACGAGCCTGAAAAGTCCCAAGTGGCGCTTTTCGGCGAGGTCAACAGCGGCAGCGTTATCAGAGATCTCACGCTGGACGGCGGCTCAATATACGGCAAGGAAAGCGTTGCCGGAATTGCTGTTGTAAATAACGGCAGTCTTATAAACTGCACGAATTCCTGCTCGGTAAGCGGTGATATCGGAGATATCGGATTAATCGGCGGCGTGTGCGCTTACAGCGAAGGTACGCTGATCTCCTGCCGAAACACCGGAAGCGTAAGCTGCACTGCGGGAACACATGATGAAGGCCGCACAACAGGCGGAGTATGCGGTTATAGTTATGGTAAGATAAGCGGCTGCTATAACTCAGGCACTGTTGAAAGCCCGAAACAGGCGGGCGGAGTGTGCGGCAGCTCTTCTGGCGGTGAAATCAAGAACTGCTATAACTCCGGCGCGGTCAGCGGCACGAAAAACGTCGGCGGTATCTGCGGCACAGGAAATTCTAGCTCGTTGAGCGGCTGCTTCAACTCCGGTGAAGTCACCGGAACCGGAAATATCGGCGGTATCTGCGGTTCGGTAAGCGGCTACGAATCCAATGGTCATGAAATTGTTTCCAGCGTCAGCGGCTGTGCGAATACCGGAAAGGTCAGCGGCAGCGGCTCGCTTGGAGGCGTCTGCGGAAACGGCGGCGACCATTCCTCTTTCACAGACTGCATATACAGCAGCGGCAGCGGGCCTACCGCAATAGGCGGTAAGGATGACGTCAGCGGCTCAGTCAGCAGCGCCCCGGCTGAGGAGGTAATAAGCTCTTTCAAGCCGGAAAGCTGGACGGAGGGATACGCCAGGGAAACTGTTGCCGGCAGAAAGAAAACAATTCTCCGCGCCGACCCTGTCCCCGCCGGAGCGAAGCAGGAAGAAACAAGGCTTGAATACTACAACTTCGGCACAGAAGCCTCACCCGACTGGGACTCCTACACCGAAATAAGCACAGAACAGGAGCTGCTTGCTCTCGCGGGGGACAATACGAAGTGGGGCGGAAATTACATCCTTGCCGGAGATATCCAGCTTACGGGAGGATCGTTCTCCCCGATAGGCACTGAAACCGTGCCGTTCAGCGGGAAATTCAGCGGCAACGGCCACGTCCTGACCAACGTGAAGATATCTGCGGCCGGGGACTATTCTGGTCTTTTCGGCTATAACACCGGTACCATAACATACGTTGGCATTGAAAGCGGCGAAATATCCGGCGGGAACTGCACCGGCTCCATCTGCGGTCTGAACGCGGGAACCATCACCGGCTGCTACAACAACGCTCCCGTCACCGGAAAGGAATCGGCAGGCGGCGTATGCGGCAAGAACAGCGGCACCGTACAGATGTCCTACAACACCGGAGCCGTCACGGGAATACTCAAAACCGGCGGCGTCTGCGGTGAAAGCACAGATGGAAGCACATTAGCGAACTGCTACAACACCGGAATGCTGGTCGGCGATTCCGTTGTCGGCGGTATCTGCGGCTCGGCGGGAAGCAGCGCCGACGTTTCCTGCAGCTTCAGCATGGCTGAGATATGCGGCAACAGTAAGGTCGGCGGTATTGTCGGTACCGGTTCCTCGACAAAATGCTATTACTCCAATGATCTTTTCTTGGTGAATGATTTTGGCGGTCCTGTTAAAACCAAAGACCTGACCAGTCGGCAATCCGGCTTTTCCCGCGACATCTGGGAAACAGGAAGCTACACCACAGGCACGGAGAACGGAAGATACCGCTCGGACAATTACACGCTCATCAGCCTTAAAGGCGTAGGAAAGGCGCAGTCCGGCGAGCTGCGTATGTACAACTATTTCACGCTGAATCGTGACAGCTGGCGATATTATAATCCCATAACCACGGCAGATGAATTTGAGAAGCTCACACAGAACAGCGCAATGTGGCGCAGAAACTACGTTCTGCAAAGCGATATCGACCTTTCAGGAAGAAATATCACCCCGATAGGAAACGAAGTCACGCCATACTATGCGTTTTTCAGCGGAGATGGACATAAGATATCCAATCTGGTAATTGATCTGCCTGATTCTGATAATGTCGGACTTTTCGGCTATGTATCGGGCTGGGTGTATGATATTATCACTGAAAACGGAAGTATTACCGGCAGAAATAATGTTGGCGGTATCATTGGTCACGCGTCAGATACAAAGGGGCGGTGCGTTAACGGAAACGCGGTAAGCGGCGTCAGGAATGTCGGCGGTATATGCGGCGAAAGCTCAACAACGACCATAGATTGCATAAACATCGGCACCGTGACTGGAACCGACAATGTTGGTGCAATATGCGGAAGCGAAAATAACACCGTGCAGAACTGCTGGTACAACTCCGACACGAGCGGCGCCAGGGGAATCGCCGGCGCGGACCTCGAGGGAGCGGCGCAGGGGCTCACGACCTTACAGATGACCTCCGCAGACGCGCTGACGACCATGGGGCTTGATTCCACGCTCTGGACGAAAAAGGCGAACGACAAGGCGGCTGGGATCGCGTATTATCCCTCGCTGCGGGAGGACAGCGCGCCGTCCATCGGATACAAATCCGGCGTGATCCTTGAGCACAGCTCTGCGGATTCCCCGGCTTACCTGGGCACGGCGGATTTCACTGTGTATTCCCTGGTGAAATTTGACGGAGTTCCGCAGGCTTATTCAGATACTGCGCTCACCGCTGGCAGCGGCTCGTTCACGGTAACGCTGAACGATAAGGAGGTAGTCGCCGCCACAGCGCTCCCGGACGGCGCGAAAACTAATGTCACCACCTCTGCGCTCCCCGCTGCGGGCGACGATTGCAGGTTCGTGCTGAATTACAGCGGCGCGGATTCCTCGTTCATAGCCGATACCTCTGCGGACTGCACCGTTAAGGTAGAAAAGCTGGCGCTCACGGCGGCTGACCTGGAATTTGCCCCGCCGTCCTACCTTAAATACAACGGCGCGGCAAAGGAAGCGAAAATCACTGTGAAGTCCGGGATCACCGGCGCGGGAGATATCACTCTGAAATACTACCGTGACGGCGCTGAATCAGACCCCGTTATTCCCGGGACATACACCGTAACGGCAGACATCGCCGATGGGGAAAACTACAAGGCGGCTGTGCTCTCGGGCGGCTGGGAATTCACTATCGCAAAGGGCGACATCACCGCCGACCTGTTCACATTCACCGTCCCGGAGAATTGCAGATATGACGGCGAGGGAAAACCCGTTTCCGTCACCGTAAACGACGGAACTGAGGGAGTCGGCGAAATAACCCTGCACTATTTAAGCAGCACCGGCGGCGAAATAGCCGTACCCGTAAAACCGGAAACGATAAAGGTGCTCATTGACGTGGCAGAGGGCGAATACTACAATGCGGCAAACGGAATCGGCGGCTGGCTTTACACGATATACTACGGCACCCCCGTTGCGGATGACTTCATATTCCACGCGCCCGCCGATACCGAGTACACCGGGCTTCCGCTTGCTGCGGCCATTGAAGCGCGCAGGTTCAGCGACGGCTCAGAAACAGGCATGGGCGAAATAACGGCGGTAAAGTACTATCTGGACGGAGTTCTAACAGAGCCGATTGCTCCCGGAACCTACACCGTAAAAATAGACGTTGCCAAGGGCGAATGCTACCTCGCCGCCAGCGACGTGACCTCCCCGGACTGGACGTTTACGATAACCCCTGCGGCGCTCACCGCTGACGGCTCCGGAACTGCCTCCGGTACGTTCGGCGATAGCCTGGGCAGTCTATCCGTTTCCGGGCTGAAAGCAATGCTCGGCACTGACGAAATTCCCGGCAGGTGGGCGCTTTCCGGCGGCGATATACCGAACGTCGGCGACACCGGAAAGTATACGGCTGTGTTCACCGCCGACATTCACCCGGAGTACTACATGCCGCTCACCGCTGACGTAACTCTGGATATAGCAAAGGCGCAGGCTCCGGTAGCTGCGGATATCGCGCTCTCCTGCAACTGGGGTTCAAGGGAGGAAAAAAGCGTTTCCCTCGGCGGGCTTCCCGAAAACACCGGAGAGATCCGCCCGGCTTCCATTGCGGTCACTGACGTTAACGGAATACTCGCCGCAGACAGCGCGCGGTACTCTGACGGAAAGCTGTTCTTCACCCTCGGCGGGAATACGGCGGAATCCATCGGAAACACGGCAGAAATAACCGTGACCCTCTCCACGCAGAACTATACTGATTTCACGTTCAGAATCACGGTGACCCTCGCCGCAAAGGGCGACCAGCAGGCTCCCTTACAGTCTGATTTCAGGATTGAGCTGACAAGCTCCGGAAGCGATATCACCGCTGAAATAGTGACCGGGCTTTCCGGCGTGGAGTTCAGCTTTGACGGCTCAGACTGGGGCTCGGAAAACGCCGCTCCTGTCGGGCATGACGAGCTTGTGACGGGGTATATCAGGTTTGCCGAAACCGACAGCCTGAATCCGAGCCAGGCGGTTTCGCTCACGCTGAAAAGCGGTCACGGCGAGCTCACGCGCCACGGCCGCTCAGAGCCGGGCTGCATTTCCGACGGCAACGCCGAGTACTGGGAATGCGGGCTCTGCACAAGGTATTTCCTTGACGAAGCCGGAACCCAGGAAACTGCGCTGCAAAACGTTGTTCTTGCAAAGACCGGGCACACTCCCGGCGAAGCGGTCAGGGAGAACGAAATCCCCGCGTCCTGCACCGCGGACGGCTCCTATGACGAAGTGACTTACTGCACGGTTTGCAGTGAAAAGCTCTCAACAGAGCGCCGCACTGTTCCGGCGGCGGGACACAAATGGTCTGAAAAATATGGGGCAGACAAATCGGGTCACTGGCATATCTGCGAGGTGTGCGGTGCGGTATCCGACATTGAAGACCACGTTTCCGGCGGCGCGGCGACATATGCAAAGCCAGAGCTGTGCACAATCTGCGGCTACGAAATGTCTCCGAGGAAAACCTCCACAGGCGGTAACTCCTCCGGTGGAACCGCAAGGCCCTCCAGACCTGCGGCAGCCACGGAAACGCAGCCCGGCATAAACGGCGTTCAGAAGTCCTGGGCGGACATCGCGGCTGACCTCATGAAGCAGGGCGGCGGAAGCGCGGTGATCTCGCTCAACGGCGAAACCACCGTCCCTGCGGACGTGATAAAGGCGATAGCCAACAGCAGGATAAAGGCGGAATTCATTATCGACAGTATAAAGAGCTGGATCATTGACGGCGCGGCGATAAAGTCTGCTTCTGCCGCAGATTTTACCGTGCTCCCCGGAAACTCCGACAGGAGCGGGCTGCGCGGAGTTTTCGGCGCTGACCTGAAAATAAGCGGCACGGGTATCCCGGCTGAACTAAAGCTGACGTTCCGCAGGGAGTTTGCGGGTCAGTTCGCGAACGTGTACCGTCTGACGGACGGCGGTCTGGAATTCAGTAGCTGCACGCGGATAGCCGTGGACGGAACAGCGGCGATACCCGGTGCGTACACTGGCGGCGAGTATGTCGTTATGGTGTGCGAATACAGCGACCTGCCCGGGGATTTCAACAACGACGGCATAACGAACGCGCTGGACGCAGCTATGATATTAAAGGATATCGTGGGATTATCCAGGGGCGAGAATCCACGCATGGCGGACTTCAACGGCGACGGCGTGATGAACGCGCTGGACGCTTCCACGATACTCAGGGCGATAGTGGCTGAGTAATTTAACTTATGTCATAAAAAGGCGGCTTTGGTTTTCCTGAAGCCGCCTTTTTGGCTATGAAATCATCGGGAATCCAGGCGTTATCTCCAGGCTGAACAGCGACGTTCCGCCCTGCCCATTTTTGCTTTTCGCACCGGTTTTCAGAGGTTTCCTTTTTTATACTCGGTCTTTTGTTTACTATAATGATGTATGGTATCATGTATACGTCCGGCGTCATTATAGTCATTCGGAGATCGGTTTACAGGAACTTCTTCCTTGTAAGTATACAGCACATTACCCGGTCGGAGATAAATCCCCGCAGGGGCTTCGGGGAATACAGCCTTCCGATCTCTTTTAATTTATTTCCCGAAAAAGCGGCGTCACGTTAAGCGTGAAATTACACCTGTCAGCGTTTCCCCTGGTGTTGCGTTCCGTTTTTATGTATTCAACCCGGCTGATTATCGTCTTTAGCAGGTGGTTTTTCTCCTCCGGTGTGGACTGCGCGTAAATATCCATCACACGCTCCGTCCTGGGGATTATCTGCGCATAAAGCTGCCGATCGCCATCAGCCTCGCTGACTGCCTGCTCAGCCTGCCGCAAATACCGCAGTACACCAGCCCGGACAACGGATTTCGCAGCTCTGTGTTTTCCTTTTTGTGCGGTATCCGCCGGCTGTTCAGAAATTGCTGCGCCCGGTCGAATTCCTCCTCGCTTATCAGCGCCGGGTGCAGTCCCTGTGCGATTATACAGTCGGGATCTTCACGCCGACGTGTCGTAACGATACCGTAGAATATCCCTGATCGAAGCGCTGCTCCATGATTTTCCCTTTCGCGGGGTCACACCCATCATATCGAGCCGTCTTGCGATGGCGTTGCAGCCCATTCCGCTGATGCACATGGAGTATATCTGTTTCACAATGTCGCTTTCGGAATTCGGCGACAGTGTAAATCCTCGTCCCCTTTCGACTTTGACTTTATCATAACCGTAGGGTGGCGTGCTTCCGATAAAATGTCCCTCCTTTACGGAAGCGATACGCCCTCGCTTTATTCGCCGGGAAATCGCCTTGTATTCCCGTCGTGCCATGAACAGCTCAAAATCAACGTATTCCTCATCGCTTTCACGGCTCTGGTCGTACACCTTTGACGGCGTGATTATCAGCGTCCCGGAGATACGGAATGTGTTCGACACCATCGCCTGGTCTGCGCTGTTTCCTCTTGCCAGGCGGTCTATTTCCATGCAGAGTACTCCCGTCCAGCGCCCCTGCTCCACCTCCCGCAGAAGCTGCTTCATTTTCGGACGTGCATCAATGCTTTCGCCGGATATGATCTCTTCGTAAACAGCGCCTATTTCC
The DNA here is from genome assembly GCA_934446565.1 of uncultured Oscillospiraceae bacterium. Taxonomy (GTDB): domain Bacteria; phylum Bacillota; class Clostridia; order Oscillospirales; family Ruminococcaceae; genus CAG-115. The sequence goes on from CAKSEO010000026.1 coordinate 13,305, forward strand.
AGTCCGTGCCGAGCCGCATAGTCGATAAGCGCCGCCCGGTGCCTTGCCAGTGTTTCGCCCTGTCCCATGGCTTCTGCGTCAAGGTCTGCCCGGAATTTTCGCAGGTAAACAGCGTACATTGCTGGCACACAGGCATTTCACGACTGCTCCGCAGATCTCCACGGAGTTGTCGGAGCTGCAATTCCTGCGCTATCTGCTCGGCAGTGCTCCTCATGTTCTCACGACGAACGGCAAGCTCCTGATCGCTGGAGTTTATATACCCATCGTCGCTGAAATTCACAGCGGCATCGCATGAAGAAGTGCAGGATAATATCATGCCCATATTCATCACCTCGCTTGATTATATGGCGTATTGGCTGTACAGTATCTCCTTTCCTGGGCACTTAATAAACGATGATGTATAAGGTCACCTCTAAAAACTTGACGCATATCAGTCTGTTTTGGTTTTACCTCTTGATTTTTTTTGTAATTTATGTTATACTTTATACAAATTAATTTCTTTCTGTAATTTTCAGGCATTAAATATATCGCCGCAAGATTTGCAGTGCGTGTTTACAATAAGCAATGTCTATTTATTAGGAGTAATAGCACTGGGCAGCGTATTGATTCAGCAGACGCTCAGAAACCGTGCACTATTACTTGGGAAGATAAATCCGTTCCACCTGCCCGCCATTTGCTAACATGAGAATTTCAGGAGGTGACCAAGCATGAAAAAGAACTATAAATGCAGGGTGACAATAATTATGACGATTCTATCACTCCTTTTCGGATGCAGCGGAAATAAAAAATACAATGCCGGTGACATTGTCGGTACCAGTACCTCATATTACGGCACGGAGTGCAATCCGGTGTATGCATTCTCCCTGCAAAAGCAGGACGAAAACTGGCTTTTTTCCGCTAGCTGCTATGTGCAGAGTAAGGAAGGTCGGTATACATCTTTCGATTCATTCCCTATTCCGGCTGAAGACGCGGAGGGATTTCTTGAGATCATCAGAGAGGAAGACGAGATCAGCCGGCTCAGCAAATACCGACCACTGAGTATTCTCCATGCAGCCGACGCACCGTCAAACAGCTCCGTAATGACTTTTTCCGATGGAAACAGCATAGAAAAGGAAACCGCTTTCTGCGACAAGGCGCTCAGATATCTCTATTCTCTTGCAGAAAAGCACTATGAGACGGCAGAAAACGTTGAAATAACGTCTGTCTTTGTGAGCTGCAGCAGCATGGATCATTCCTCTTCATACTCATATACGCTTGAAAAGGATGAAAACACCTGGTATTTTTCGTTCGACGCGGTGATCGACGGCAGCGGCGCACATACAGAAGTTGAAAGACAAAAGATAAGTGAAAACGACGCAGAGGAAATACTCCGGATCATAAAAGAGACGCAGCTCATAACAATGGTCAGACAGTATGAGGAGCCGGACGACGATGGCTTGATTGCTCTTGATGAAACCACATACAGACTCTCGTTTGACTTTACGGACGGTACATCAAAATCCGCACCGATAGAAGCAGGAGAAGAACTCATCAGCGCTTTCTATGCACTTGCAGCAGAAAATATACATCAAGGCTGATAATCCTTATTATGCAGAAAAGACCCGCATGTAACTCTTTGGATCAAGAAAACGAATCCGCTCTGAGAACCGCCCCGAAACGGGGAGAAAGGAAAGCTTTCGCCCGTCGAAGCTATGGTAAAGATCATGAACAGAATTACTTCTCTCATCTCGGCGATATCTATCTTTATTTCCTGCATTGCCGGATACAGAATCGAAAACGCTGAATTTGACGACCTGGAAGCTCTCGCAATATCCGCCGCCCTTTCCTACCGCACACTGGCATGGAACGGCAGCATTGACACGGACACGCCGGAGTTCGCATGGAGCACGGCGGGCTGGTATGCGGCATACAAGGCGAATCTCGAATTTTCAGACGACGCCGTGCTGTCCGGGGACCAGCTGAAGGAAATTCAGAATGTCATACTGAGCGGTGAGGCTGCCGCTGCTCCTCCGGATACAGTCAGCACAAAACGCGTGGTCAAAGACGGCAAAACCTGCTGGGAATTCCCCGAAATCAACGAATATTTTCGTTCGTATCTCGGAGTTTCCTCTGAGGTGAACTGTGAGAAAACCGGAGACAGCACATTCGTAGTCACGATACGCGAGCATCTGCGCTTCAACGCAGTCGAGGAGATCGTATTCAGCATCGGGTTCAATAAGGAAAACGACGGCTATTCACTCTCCGAGTTCAGCCGCAGCGAGTTTTACGACCTTGATTTTACGCCGGAACTTCTTCATGACGCAAATCTTCTTTCAAACCTGCTCCCGATATATGAGAATCTCACCATTACCGAGGATTATTCAAACGGATTCGGGGCGATCTCCCATGCAGTCAAAACTGACAACGGATATGCTTTCTGGATTGATGGAGGGTCAGTTGGACACTATGATGAGTACAGCTTTTACACCAACGACAACGGCAAGGTCAGCGTAATGCCTGCCGACACTTCGCCCGAATGGCTCGATGATTATGTCGCCAACATGATGCTTCCGGGCGATGGAGCGGACTTTATCCGCCTCACCTGCACTCAGGAAGAAGAAATATTCTTCATAGATTATGGTTCTTCAAGCACCGTATATACTGTTGACCGCGGAACTCTCGCACTGAAGAAGGTCGAGTCGTTCGATGAAAATGACGTGTCATACTACACGGCAAGATTTGACTATGGCAAGAAAGTTACCGAGCCGGATACGATCGCAGCGTGGAAAAAGCCGCTGCGCACCGTGACGCTCAACCTGCTCTACTCTGATGGCAGAACGGTAAGACAATCTTTCCGGATTCCCTCGGACTGGGAGTTTGATGCGGCTGAATACTGCCGGTGGGGCACGGTGTACATGGATAAAGGCTGCACCAAACCGTATAAATATCCTGGGAACGGGATAAACTACACACTTTATGTCTGCGAAGGCGCAGGCTGAAGTCATAATTCATTCTGAAAGGAGTTTAACAATGGGAATCTTCGACAAACTTAAAAGCACGGCCAATCAGGCGATCAACACAGCCGCAAACTCGGCAGCGTCTGCAATAGGCTCAAAACGTGAGACTTTCACCTTCACCGCGCTTCCCGAAAGCCTGGCGGAGATGCAGGCGCTTCCGGAGGCTTGCATGGATTCGCCGTTCAAGACGGCAGCCCTGACTGTCCTCGCACTTTGCGCTTATGCGGCTGACAAGAATATCGGCACTGAGATGCTGAATTTCCTGCGCGGACCGCGCCCCCTGAACGGACAGGAGATATCTTTCCTGAATGACCGGTTCCGCGATGGAAAGACGTATCTGCCATTCACTTACTTCGCCGGCTCGACGCCTGAGAACAACTATACTCCTGCACAGCCATATTCGATCGTTATAGAATCGAATCACGTATCCGGTCAGGAGCCTGGCTACATGAAGCTCTTTATTCCCTGCGGAGGGGCGGATTCCCCACGGCCGATAAAACTGCGTCAGCGTGGTTCTGATGGTAAATGGTTCCTGTGGGAACAGTATCTGCTGACAGGCGTCCGCACGCCGAAATCTGAGGACCCATGGGCATAACTCGTTTGATGGATCAATGAGCTATATACTAATTGACAAAGGAGGCGTCACAATGAACATTATCGGGAAATGGAAAGTCAGGGAATTACTGTTCCCAGCTGACGACGGTACGGTGTCCTACACGCCGGACAATCTTCCTGAGGGAGATTGCGCTGACGAGATCATCATGATGCTCACGAACAGGATCGAATTTACCGAAGACGGCTTAATGAACACGCTTATGCGCGTTCCTGAGGATAAGCTCGAATTGGCAAAGTCGCAGGGCGCCGTGATCGACGAGGACGGATTCGCACCGATTGAACAGACCACGTGGAAAGAGGAGAACGGAAAGTTCTTCTATGACACCAAGGTCGAGGGTGAAGTTCTGGGAGAGACTGTAGACCCGTTCGCCGAAATACCGGTGGATGAGAACGGATATCTGACCATCGCATTCGGCACGATGATCCTTGAGCGTGTGTAAGACGGATCTGGTTCAGACAGACCGTTATCAGAGGTGTGCTCACAGCGCCCAGACTGGCTGCTTTCAGCACATACGGAAAACACATCTTTGATGGCACAGTAAGATTCACAAAGCAGGCATAATACAAAAGAGAGCGGACATTGTAAGTCAGCTCTCTTTTCTGTGTGCATGGAATATAAGGCGGCGCTTGGCAAGCGTTATTTATCGGGGCTGAATATTTCACGCTTTAATAACATCGTCTTCCACGACTGCATTATCGTGTCAATTGTCCGAATTTGCTTTACTTATGGTATCAAGAAGCTTGTTGAGGTTTTCCTCGCTGTCTATGCCGCCGAGAAGCGGCTCGCCGACTATGTTTCCGTTTTTATCGATCACATATGTGGTCGGGAACGCCATTATTCCAAGCGAGAACTTGCCTGCGTCGCTTGCGGAATCAAAATAGATATTGCGGTATGAAGCACCCTTTGTTTCAAGTATCTGCTTAGCGGTTTCGATGTTCTGTTCGTTGCCGTCCAGGGTTTCAACGTTTATTCCGATAACCTCGCCGCCCTGTTCGCTTATTCTCTTGTTCAGCTTGTCAAGCTCGCCAAGTTCCGCAACGCAGGGCTTGCAGCCGCTGAACCAGAAGTTCACGACCGTAAATTCATTGTTGGAAAACAGGCTGCTGTCGACCTTGTTTCCGTCAAGATCGTATCCGTCAAACTGCGGGAAAGAGTTCGCCGAAGCTGTATCCGACGCTGTATCGCCCTGCGGAAGCTGCGCTATCTGGTTTTCAATATCGCGTATTTTTTCCGCTCCTGCGCGCAGAGTTTTGTATTCCTCGTCAGTGAACTGATCCTTTGCCTTTTCAATGGTGTCAAGCAGGAACTCGCCGTAGTTCTTGCTCAGGTCGCTGTCCGTGACGTTTTTGTCCATCGCGCCGAACACCTTTTCCCACAGCTCCTGGTTTTCGGAGAGTATCTTGTTTTCTTCGTCAAGCAGATCCTGTTCAGTTACAGAGCCGCTGTCCGCAGTCTGGGTATTCTGCGCCGGCTGTGAGGACTGACCCTCCTGCCCCGCCTGTGAAGTCTGGCTGCCGCAGGCAGTGAGAGAAATCGCCATAATAAGGCAGGCTGCGATTGCTGTTATCTTTTTTCTGTTCATTTGGTTATCTCCTTTGTTTCATCTGAATTGCCGGCTTTATCTCCGGATTTATTTCCGAACCCGTATTTGTAGCATATTGCTCCGGTCGGGCAGGATTTCATGCACATTCCGCAGCGGATACACTCGGAATGGTTGGGGCTTTTGGTGATGTCAACGTCCATCTTGCAGGCTTTTGCGCAGGCGCCGCAGGAAACGCACTTGCTCTTGTCAACTTTCATCTGGAAAAGCGAAACATGGTTCAGCAGCGCATAAACTGCTCCCAGGGGGCAGATCCATTTGCAGAACGGCCGGTAAATAAACATACTTGCCGTGACAACCGCCAGCAGAACGCCGGTTTTCCAGGAGAACAGCGCTCCGAGAGCGCTGCGTATGCCCTCGTTTGCTATCGCCAGCGGAATAGCGCCCTCCACAACTCCCTGCGGGCATATATACTTGCAGAAGAACGGGTCGCCCATTCCAAGCTCGTTTACAACGATCAGCGGTAGCATTATAACAAAAACTGCCAGTATTACATATTTCAAATACCTCAGCGGCTTCAGCTTTCTGGTGGACAGCTTCGGCACCGGGATCTTATGCAGAAGCTCCTGAAGCCAGCCGAAAGGGCACAGAAAGCCGCAGATGAATCGTCCCAGAAGTACTCCCATAAGAATGAGCGAACCTGTGATGTAATAGGAAAATTTGAATTTCGACGAGCCTATGACCGCCTGAAATGCGCCGATGGGACACGCTCCGGCGGCTCCGGGGCAGGAATAGCAGTTAAGTCCCGGAACGCAGGCGTATTTCCCTTTTCCCTGATATAACGTTCCCTTAAAGAAATTCGGCAGGTGGATATTTGTCAGTATTGCGGCTGCCGCTTGTATCAGCCAACGGAAACGGGCAAGGAAACATATCTTTTTCGTTTTTTTCTTCTTATCCAATTCCTACACACTCCATACACAGCCGTATCGCCTTTGACAGAACAGTTTCCGCCTCTCCGCGCCATATTCCGAAACATATCATCAATATTCCGGCAAGCAGCAGAAGCGACTGTACAAGCGCTTTTTTTCTTGTCATGATTTTATCCTCCGTTCTTTGATGATATGATTATATCACAGGGAGTATAAATTTTCTGTTAAGCGGAAATTAACACAAATTTTATCTGAATGTGCTATAATATAAGGTAACCTCTAAAAACCTCCTTCACGGCAGATTTCTATGACTTATATCATCTGCTGCGTTACCAAACCTTGAAATACATACAGTATTACTGCGGTTTGGTGCCTTGCATCTGATATAAGTCATATACGAAATCTGCTCGTGTCCCGGTTTTTAGAGGCTACCATAAATACTATTATAATGGAGGGTAAAAATGCGCTTACTTGTTGTTGAAGATGAAAAATCCCTGCGGGACGATATCACGAAAAAGCTGCGTCTGGACGGCTATGAAGCAGACTCCTGCGGCGATGGCAATGAGGCCCGCGAGCTGCTTGCAGTCGAGCGTTACGACCTGGTCCTGCTTGATATCAACCTGCCCGGCGTGGACGGAATGACCATACTGCGGGAATTTCGGGCAGTGAACTATGAAACTCCCGTGCTTATCCTTTCCGCACGCAGCGAAACAACGGACAAAGTGGAGGGACTGGACGCAGGTGCGAACGACTACCTGTCCAAACCGTTCCATCTGGCGGAGCTTGAGGCACGCATACGCAGCCTGACGCGCCGTCAGTTCATTCAGCGCGATGTCTGCCTGAAATGCGGAAAACTTGTTTACGATACCCGGACAAGGATTGCTTCAGTTGACGGCGCACCGGTCGCACTTACACGAAAGGAGACCGGAGTGCTTGAATATCTCATGCTGCACGAGGGCCGCCCGGTAAGCCAGGAGGAGCTTATTGAACACGTCTGGGATGGAAGTGTGGACAGCTTCAGTAATTCGATACGCGTTCACATTTCGGCTCTGCGCAGGAAACTACGCGCTGCGCTTGGGTACGACCCGGTCGTGAACCGTGTCGGAGAGGGCTATGTGATAGGGGGAGACAACAAATGAAAAGACTGTCACTGCAATGGCGGATAACCCTGCTGACAGCTCTGCTGATCGCAGGGACCTGTATATGCCTTAATCTTCTGCTTTATCATTCAGGAGCTGTCAGCATTGATTCGCTCAATGGGTTTGTATTTGAATATACGCCGGAATCCTCCGAAGATCCGGACGGTCTCGCGATTGAGATATCGGACAGTCAGATGGCGGAATTTATCAGCCGGTTTTCAGATGAAGCATATGATGTAAAGACGGATTTCGGGCGGAAGGGCTGGCTGATAACGGTTGCAGTGACTATTGCCAGCGCCGCAATAGCCTACTTCGTCAGCGGACAGGCGCTGAAACCGCTGAGAGAGCTTTCACGGCAGGCTGAAAAGATAGATCAGGACAGCATCTCGGACATACGGCTCAATGAGGACACTGTAAAGGAATTCCGGCAGCTCAGTGTTTCGGTGAACCTGATGCTCGACCGGCTTTCGGAATCGTTCGCAATGCAGCGCCAGTTTTCCGGGAATGCCGCACATGAACTTCGCACCCCTCTTGCAATAATGCAGACAAAGCTGGAGCTTTTTGCCGCAGAGCATAAAAATTTGGAAGGCGATACGGCTGAACTTGTCCGATCGCAGGCAGAGCAGCTTGACAGGCTTTCCAGGCTGGTGCATACGCTTCTTGAAATGAGCAATCTCAGTTCGGCGCCGCGCTCTGAACGCATTGAACTTGCGCCTCTCGTAGAGGAGATCATCACTGACCTTACTCCTCTTGCCAGCCAGAATGATATAACAATGGAACAGGACTGCGACAACGTCGTCATAACAGGCAGCGACGCGCTGATATATCGGCTGGTGTTCAATCTTATTGAAAATGCAGTCAAGTATAACCGGCGTGGCGGTTCTGTCAGCGTTTCGGTGCATAAGGAGAACAACGTTGTGGTCGTCAGAGTTTCCGATACCGGCTGCGGGATACCGGAGGAGTACCGTGAAAGCATATTTCAGCCTTTTTTCCGTGTGGATAAGTCGAGAAGCCGGCAGATGGGCGGCGTTGGACTCGGGCTTGCGCTCGTGCATGAAATTGCGGTGCTTCACGGCGGCTCCGTCCGCGCAGAGCCTGGAAATAAAGTCGGCACCGTGTTCATTGTGACGTTGCCTGCCGGAGACGATCCCTGCTGATAAATTGTTTTTTGCTTTTCAGAGGTTCCCATAATAAAGGGAATACACGCGGTAATTAGGAACGCCCTTTATTCAGTATGCCCCTGTGGAACGAGACCCTTGATAAAATTCACCCAGAACAAAATGCCAGCGGAACCCAGGGCGCAGCCAAGCCCCGTATAGAACACTGCAATAAAAAATTCAGGCGCAAGTCCGGAATTTCTTAGCCATATACCGCCGCTCATCATGAATGCCATAATGAGATAGGATTTCAGGTCGAAAAAGTTCCAGACAGGTCTTGTTTCCTGTGGATAAGAGCGTATCCTTTTCGTATGCCTGACGCTCATTCGGTAGAACATAAACCCGAACACACAGAATACCACAATCGACAGCAGTATGTGGACTGCCGAGATCTCATCAAGCCTGATATAAGACAACACCCCAAGGCGTGCAACATTGAATCCTGCCGCCAGCCATACGGACCCGGCAATCGCCAGCAGCGCGCGTTTATTTACATGGTAGAAAGGACGTTTCATCCGGCTGCCTCGCTTTCGTTTCTATCGGCATTCCGCATGGAATTGAACCCTATCAGTACAGTCCAGACGTAGGCGCAGGTCTTGGGGATCATCAGCATACCTATCAGCGGAACTGCGTCCGCCCAGAGCACCACTGGAATGTAGAAGCCGAAACTAAGCACTATTGTGAGCCACAGAAACCGGAATTCACGGTCGCCGTTCTGCCTAGCGCTTCTGAATGTCAGAATTATTATCAGCAATCCGAGCAGCGCAAATGGAATATTGCGGAAGATGCCCCAGGAAAGCGGGGCGTCGGGGCTTGTCCATTCGTTCTGCGGCATAAGGCAGAGGATGACCCGCAGAGCCGAAAGTCCCCATACTGCCGCTGTTATTCCGCGCTTTCCAGTGATTTTGTATCGGCAGCGCCAGACGTAGTACAGAAGCACATAGAATGCCGTCATCGTCACGGAGGTGATAAGTTTGCCGATTCCAAGAGCGGCGGTGTAGCTTTCAAGACCGGTGGTGCAGAGCGCAACCGCCCTCGGCACCAGGTGGAACGAGTCCCCCGCGCCGAGCGTCACCGCCATAATTCCGTATAGGAGATACTGTTTCCTCCCCTTGCTTTTGCAGATCATGATTACTCCGAGGGTTATCACGGTTAAAAGATATATTACATCAAATGTGGTTTCAAATATAGCCTGCATATTAATTCTCCTTTTGTTCAGCGGTATAATAAACGGTCAAGGATTTCAGTCAGGACGGTGCAGTCCGGCTTGCCGTTTATTATGGAAATCGTGATGGTGTCGAGTATGTGCCCGATAAGGTCTTCCTCGCGGAATGTTTCTGAAAAGATGCTGCGGTCAACGTTTTTGTCTTCCCGCAGGGCTGCGTGGAGTTCACTGCGGATTTTACCGAAGCAGCGCTCCATCATGCCGCGTGCCTTTCCCTTTGCCGACCCGGCGACCGATATAGCGTGCGCCGCCAGAAAATCCGGATAGTCTTTCAGTTTCTCAACGATATGCGCATAGGTCTGCGTTACATACTGCGAAAATCTGACCCCGCTGTCCGGTGCGCTTTTTTCCAGAATGTCCTGCCACACACTTTCTATTGCGGCAACGACCAGTTCGTCCTTGTCTGAATAGTAATTGTACAGCGTTCCCAGAGCAATTCCACACTCCTTCGCCAGAGCCCGCATATTCAGTGCCGGAAGTCCTTTTTCAGAGACTATTTTCCGACTGACTCTCATAATTTCCTCTCTTGATGTATTAGGTGGATTCATCAGCGTTACCTCCAAAATGAACATTGTTCATTTTGGATTATATCACTATTTTTCCGGAATGTCAAGAGGAAAATATCTGAATTGATAAAGATATGTCAGAAGAAAAGAAATGCGACAGGAACTACAAGGAGTCGACGGTAAAGCTGGCGCTGAAAACATGAATAAATCGAGCGAGCCGGTCAGGAACGAAGGCACACGGAACAGCAGGCTGCAAAGAACGGCGGCGTCTGCCGTTGCACCGAAATATTCTGGAAACAAAATATGTATTGGTGTGCTATAATGATATATGATATCATGTATTCGTCCGGCACGCTGTCGATCAATTCAATCGTGTATGCAAAATAGCATTCTGTACTTGACAAGTCCATTTTCTTATAGTATAATATTAAGTAATAAAATGGTATTTGGTGGAGGTATAGGCTTTGAAAATGATAAACGACGGATCAACTATCGTCGATAAGATGAATCAATCGCGCTTCAAGCTGACGAAAGCGTACAAAAAGCTCAGTTCCGGAAACCGCATAAATTCTGCGACAGACGACGCTGCAGGGCTCGCGATATCTGAAAAGCTGCGCGCCATAGACCGTGGACTACGGCAGGGTCAGCGCAACATAAACGATGGCATAAGCTACCTTGACACAGTAGACGGCTGCGCACAGGAACTCCACAGCATGCTCCACCGCATGAAAGAACTCGCTGTAGAATCCGTGAACGGCACCTACAGCCGCATCGACCGCGAAGCGCTGGACCTCGAATATCAGCAGCTCATCGATGAGATAGGTCAGGTCACTGACTCCGCTGAGTTCAACGGACTTCCTCTGTTCGAAAAGCACCTCCCGGAGTACGAAAAGGACTGCGGGGCGATAACCCACGACCAATACACCACAATAGACAGCAGCAACTCTCCACTCACAATAGGCTACACCAAAAACGGCAGAGACTACGAGTGCACCATCGATATACCCGCCGGAAAATACACCGCCGAGGAGCTTGCCGACCAGATAGACACAACATTGTGGGACAAGGACAAATCACTCATAATAGGAGTGAACACCGACAAGCAGCTCACCATGCAGTGCGAGGGCGGACAGATCAACTACATTTCAGGAAATGGCGCTTCCCTGTTCTACGATACCATTATCGGCAACTCCAAGGGCTATCTGCTCGGCATAACCAATTTCTATAACGATTCCATAACAATTCCGATAAACGCGGGCGCCAATGATGTCATCGAATTCCGGCTGGGCAACACAGACGACACCAAATATACCCTCCGGCTGGATCCCGGCAGCTACACCCGCCCGAAGCTGGTGGAGCATATAAACGAAAAGATACGGCAGGCGGGGCTTCCCTGCGATGTCGAGGCAGTTATGGAAACCTCCCCGGATGGCAGAAACGTCATCGGCATCAAAAGCGATATGACCATGACGGGGCTTTCCGGCAACTTCTTAAAAATAGACGGAATAAGCTCGCCGATATACGATATCGCAAAGTACAGCGACCTTGTCAACAGCGAGGCTGAGCTGCTCGGCACACGCAGGCTCACCGCGGGCATTGAGATAGAACGCGGCAGAAACGATTACTTCATACTGGACGCCGGCTGGTACGACTCCGATGGAAACGCCCACCAGGAAAAGCTGCGTATCGACCTGCTGGACGCCGGGGAAAACCTCCGCTCCTACACCAGCGCGGATTCCGTAGCCGACCGTATACGCGAGCAGCTTGCGAAATACGACTGCCCGATAAACGTTGAAACGAAAAACGGCGCTCTCCGGTTCACCACTCTGCAATACGGCAAGGAATGCAAGATAAAGCTGGATACGTCCAGCGTACCCAGCAAGTACATGGTCTACGACCTGTTCGACGACGCGGCGTTATCCGTGCTCACTCCGGGCGTACCACGCTCAAAATTCACCCCCGCGTCCCTCACCTGCTATAAGGAGCTGGACGCCAGCATCGTTATTCCTGAAAATCACAATCAGCTAACGTTCGAGATAACCTCCGAAAACAACGGCGTGGAATCCAAAACTACGCTGCGCTTCGATATCCCAAAGGGAACGTACACCCGGGCTCAGCTCCAGACAAAACTCAACGAAATGCTCGCCGCAGACCACCCCGCCCTCAAGGACAAGCTGACGTTTTCAATAGGAAACACTCTGTCTCTCAGCGCAAACCGTGCAGACGGCTGGGATATAGTTTCCATCACAGCCAAGGACGACACTGCTTACAGCCGTCTTATCAAAGGACCAAACCTCTACGATAATCTGGACGCGTCCCATGCCATCGGTCAGGAGGAGGCGCTGACTTCGCTGAGCGATACCGACCCAACCACCGGAAGGAGCTCCACTCAGGCGACCGCCGGGAAAACCACCCCCAAAGTCACCTACGAAAACGCGTCCATCACAAAATCAGAGCAGCAGTCCGACAAGCTGCTGAAATATTCGACAGCATCCATCAGCAACAAGCCTGGTGTTACCATCGTCACCCCCGGTCACGAAAGCGAACCGGGTAACCCGGATTATACCCATCCTGAGCCTGCCGAATGCAAGCTCAGCAATGTGCTTTCACAGTTCAACACGATGGGGACGTCGCAGCGGGACATACAGTTCAGCTTTGATGTAGTTGACAAAACCGGATACAGCAAGTCCTACTCCATCACTATCCCGAAAGGCTCGACCGCCAACCAGGCGATCAAGAAAATGAGTCAGGATCTCGGCGAGGCTATCACTGTTTCCGCCGATGGGAGCGACCTGAAATTCGTTACCACCAAAAAGGGCGAGAACACCACGTTCACGAACCTCTCTGGTAACCTGATGCAGACTGAGTCCAAAAGCAGCCTTGCGAACCGGTCGGACGCAGTTATCGACGGAGATAATGTGTATATCCCCGCCAAAATGACCGTCAAGGACGCTTCCACTCATATCCCGCTCACCGTTGATCCCACAAACGACCGGTTCGTGTTCACCGCCGGCGGGCACAGCTACGACCTGCGGCTTGAAAACAAGACCTACAGCAGCCTTGCCGACCTCGCTGCGGAAATAAACTCCAAGATATCCCAGGCTGACAGTGGCATCCCGGCAACGAAAGTGACCGCAAACGGTGGCTCGCTGGAGTTCTCCGGACCGCCAAAAGAGACCGGCGGCATCAGCATTTCCAGCGCCAGCACCTGCCCGCTGGATAAGAAGAAAATCACGCACAATATTGAAAACTCCAATTATTACAACCCAGCGACCGGCTGTGAGGAAACTCCCGCGTCCATAACTCTCTCCTCGGTGGACAGCCACATGCCGCTCACCATCGACGGCACCAACAATACTATCTCGATGGACTACACCTACCCTGACGCGTCCTCTCCCTCCGGCAGCAAAACTGAAAGGCTCACCATAACGATCCCGGACGGCACCTACAACAGCGGCGCCGACCTTACCAGCGCGATAAACTCCGCGATCGCGGCTGACCCGGCGCTCAACGGAAAAATAACCGCAAGCTACTCCCCCTCCGGCAGCAACAAGGGCCTTACATTCACATCCAGCCAGGGCGGGCAGGGCTGCTCCCTCACCAATCTGACCGCAACCTCCAACATAAACAAATACAAAAAGACCAACACCACCGCCGGAGGAACACCCTCCCCCGGGGAAAACAAGCTGAAATTCCCCGCATATATCCAGAATACACAGTTCTCCACGCTTTTTAACGACGACGGCATTGAAATAAACGACACCAACGACCAGGCTTCATTCACCGTCAACGGAACTGTATACAAATTCAGGCTGACCCACGGCACCTACGCCGGTACTGCGGGCAGGAGCAGCCTTATATCCCAGATAAACGCGGGACTTAACGGCTCCGGCGTCACCGTGTCGGACAGCGGCTCAACGCTAAAGCTGACCACTTCCACTGTCGGCGCCGGCGCGTCGATATCGCTGAACGCCGACAACACCTCCCCGCTTTTTAAGCGCGCGACCAGCTGCAATGCTCCTACTCAGAATAGGCGCTATTACACCGCCGCCGTCATCACCGGAAAAGTTTCCATCGGCAATATCGAGATCAGGGATTACTACAGCGAAATGACATTTGATTTCAGCAACAACGGTATCAGTCAGACCCTGACGGTTTCCGTACCCGAGGGGAATTACACGGCGGATACCCTCGCTGCGGCCATCCAGGCAAGCCTTGACGGACAGGTCGGCGCAGGTCAGCTCACTGTCGGAGTTTCCTCCGGAAAGCTGACGATAACCGCCGCAAGAGTTGACAGCGACCAGATGATGAGCAATTTCAGCGGAAAGCTGTTCGACCGTGTATTCCAGGACGCAAGCTACACCAGTGTGAAAAAACACACCGAAAAGCTGGGCACTACGGTAGGCTCCGCGCTGTCGTTCATCGTGGGAAGAAACAATCTCGAGCCCGAAACCGCCGACGAGATAGAATGTGGCAAGAGCGTGATGATATACACTGGTCTGAACGACAGCCTTATCTTTGATTTCACATACCAGGGCAATACCTACACGATAAACACGACCATCCCCGGCGGCGCATACGACCCGCAGGAGATAGCAGAAGCGATACAGAAAGCCGGCCGTGAATCCATGAGCAAAATGGTGGACGTTAACGGCGACCCGCTTCCTGCGGACAGATTCCACGCCACCATCGGCGTTGCGGCGATCGGTGCAAGCGAAAACTCCACCGGATTCGACAACCGAAACAAGCTGGTGCTGAGCTATATCGCGCCGAACAACGGCACGATAAAAAGCGCCGACGCCATAATTGACGGCATACGCGGCAACTCCGCATACCGCCTGTTCTATGATGCAACTCAGTCGCCGCGTCCGTCGCGTATCATCGGAAAATCCGACCTTTCCGGCGGAGTCAGGATAACCTCCGGACAAAACGATACGCTGTCGTTCGAACTGGACGGAAACACTATATCCGTTACAATACCCGCCGGGACCTACGACAGCCGCTCCATCTCCGAAGCGCTCAGCAAAGAGCTTGAAGCTGTTCCCTGCCTTGTCAGGGCAGTAGACAACAACGGACGCCTGATGTTCTACACAACTGAAAACGGCGCGTTCCAGATAGAGAAATTCACCGGGAACGCCTCCGACGATCTGTTTTACGGCGCCGACAAGCGCGACACCGATGATGAGATAGGGATTCATTACGGCAGGCGCACCAACAGCTACATCTGGTACAACAAGACCCGCCTGGATGAACACCTCATGCGGATAAACACCACCGGCGTGACCACGGTTGACCGTGCCCTCAAGGCTATCAGCCGCCTTGACTACGCCAACAGCTACCTTTCAGAGTGGCGGGCGGTTTCCGGAGCGCAGCGAAATCGCTCTGAGCACGCCTACGACAACAATGCGACCACTATTGAAAACCTGGAAAGCGCGGATTCCGAGCTCCGCGACGCCGACATCGCGAAGGAGGTCTCCGCAGCCGCAAAGCAATCTATGATAATGCAGGCGCAGGGTTACATCCTCGCGACCCAGAAAGAAAACAACCGCTCCATACTTGATATTCTTGCATAACGCAGAGCCGCACGGTATCGACCGCGCGGCTCTTTACATATTATTTACGGCGGGAATCTCGGGACTATCTCCAGGCTGAACCGCGGCGAACTGCCCCCCTTGGGACATCGCTCCTCCTTGGTGTAGACGACTCGCTCAACGACTGTTTTAAGCAGAGCATTTCTCTGCTCCGGAGACGCCTGCAAATAGACCTCCATTATAGCAGCAGGCTGGTTTTCACCTATGTATCCATTAGATACATCCGTCTCAGCGGATTCCCCAGAGCTTTCCTGGAGACTGCGGAGCTGCTCCTGCGCCTTTTCCAGCTGATTTGCAACGCTGGCTGTACGCTCCCGGAATTCCGCGATGGAATACGTCCCCTGTTCGAACAACGTATATATTCTCTCACGCTGCTTGACCATTTTTGATATTCCTGCACGGAGCATCTCCTCACAGCTAACATCCGGACTGCATTCTGTGACAGCTGGAAGCTCCGGTGCTACGCTGCGCCCCAGCCACCCCGAGAGACCCGCAGCGACAGCACTCTCGACAAGCGAAAGCTCCGCCGAAATATTATCACAGCCCGATTTCATACAGGCTATCCGTGATTTTTTTCCATCGCAGACGCGCTGCATGAGCCTTCCGCATTTCCCGCAGAAAACCAGCCCAGCCAGCGGATTTTTCAGCGGCTTGTTCAGATTAGCGGAGCTGCGTTTTCTTCCGGTCATCAGTTCCTGCGCGGTCTGAAATTCCTTCTCGCTTACAATGGGACGGTGAAGTCCCTGCGCAAGAATATATTCCCCGGTAACAGCACGCCGCTTTGTTATCATGCCGCCTGTGCTGTTTTTCTTCTCCCGGCGGTAACGCCATCGTATCTTCCCGCAGTACACCGGATTACGCAGGATATCCGCGACCGAAGCCCTGCTCCACCTCCCGCCGGAGCGCGGATTCACCCCAAGTCCGTCCAGCCGCTCGGCTATCCTTGTACAGCCCTCCCCGGAAACGCACATCGAAAACATCAGCTTCACAGCCGCACTTTCGTCATTCGGCGCAAGAGTCCAGCCCCTGCCTCCCGCTACACGCACCTTGTCGTATCCGAAAGGCGGAACGCTGCCTATAAAATGCCCCTCTTTCGCTGAAGCGATACGTCCGCGCAGCATTCTCCGGCGGATGGTCTTGTATTCCTTTCGTGCCATGAACAGACCGAAATCCGCATAATCCTCGTCATCGTCATCCGACATGTCATAGACGCGGTTCGGCGTTACTATAAGCGTATCCGAAAGGCTGAAAGTCCGGATTATCCTCGACTGATCTGCGCTGTCTCCCCTGGCGAGCCGGTCGATATCCATACACAGAACGCCTTTCCATCGCCGATTTTCAACGTCGGAAAGCAGCCTGAGCATTTCCGGGCGCGCCTCGATGCTGTCCCCCGAGCGTATCTCCTGGTAGACCTCGCCTATAACTAATCCGCGGCGCTCCGCAAGTTCCAGCAGCTGACGCCGGTGTCTGGAAAGCGTCTCGCCCTGTCCGAGCGCCTCCGCGTCGAGGTCCGCACGGGATTTCCGCAGATATATCGCATATGCTTTCAAGCTGTCCCTGCCTTGCCCTGGCGCTCCGCGGTCCGCTCTTCCGACCGCTGTTCCCAAAGCAGCCGCGCCGCTGTCCGCAGGAATTCGTTTCTTCTCCGGGATAGCTCATCTTCGGTGCAGCCTGACCAGCCGCTCTCGTTTATTTCGATATCTGCCCCGTCAAGGCATTCTGACCTTCCCGATACCATTTTCATCACCCCGTAAAAGGAGATGCAGGGATGTTTGTCCACTATTCCTACGAATAAGCTCCCCCGGCGCAAAACCGAGGGAGCTATATTATCGTGCCGTCCCGGACATGTATTTATAAGCCAGCTTTGCCGCCTCTGGTGTGATATTGCATCCCATCTGCCACACCGGGATATTTGCAGCAACTCTGTCAATACACGATAGGAGCGCGTCCATTGCGTCGGCGTCCTCCGGACGGATCGTCTGATCCAGCAGCGAATAAACCGCCCTGTTCGCCGCCAGCGGACGGATATAGTTTTCTCCGCTCCTTGTCAGGACACATATCCCCTGTAGAGGAACTTCGGAATTGATGTTCAGATCGCTCTTTCCGCTCCATGGAGTTCCGCAGGCGGTTATACCATCCTTTCGCAGCATTATCGCAGGCTTGTCGTCGTTGAGTATCACGGCTCGCTCACCAAAAATTTCCCGCCACAGCGCAGTGTGCGTGGATTTCCCGGTGCCGCTCGGCGCAGAAAAAAGATACGCCTTTCCGTCGAGTATCACTGCACTGGAATGCAGCATGAACCCGCTGCGCTCCGGGAGCCTGCGGTAAAACTGCTCCGCAGTCAGCACTATCTCGCAGTTATCCTCGTCAAGCCCTGCTTCGGAGCTTAGCCGGCGTATCCCATCTTCATCGAAAGGAATGACTATCTCCGGCTCATCAGCCATCGAAAGATACTTCTCTGCCCTGGCCGTCATGGTAGGATACCTGAAATCGCACGCCACTGCGATACCGCATATTTTATACTGCCTTATCATAATTTTTCTCCCTGTGCCTGGTATCTTCACTAAGTAATGCACCGGACGCTGTTAACGCCCGGTGCAGAATGATTACACTTGGGATCAGTTCCAGCTGCCCTTGCTAAGGTCGATCTCAATCTTAGGATTAGACACATCCGCGTTAAGGGAGCCGCCGTTATTCATACCGCCTGCGGTAAGTCCGCTGGAGGTTATGATGTCCTCAGTGGTGAACGCTGTGATATCTATCTCAGGCTTAGTATATGTTTTCTTCATAGCTGTATCCTCCTCTGTCAGCCCTTTGCAATGATCGGCTCTACTTTAATGGATATTGCGCCCCACTCAGGGTCAACGTTCAGGAACTTAACTGCAATATAGTGCTTGGAGCCGTCTGTCGAGCCCTGATAGGTCTTGTCGCCGCTGGTGTAGGAAATGCTGTCGTAGTAATACTCCAAATACAGCTTATCGGAATAAACCTTTCCGTCCTCTCTTTCGATTGTGACAGCGAGCAGGTCGCATGCCTTGGCGTCCTCATCGGAAATGTAGAATACAGCAAACATGTTCTTTGTGCCGTCGCTGTTAACTGTGGTGGCTACGGAATCTATCTTGGTCATGGTTTTGGGAGCGACCGGATGATACTTGTCATCAGGAACTATATCGGGTTCCTTAGCCTTTACGGTTATGGTGCAAGTCGCTGTGAACTCGCCGATAGAAGCGGTTATCTTCGCTGTTCCTGCCGCCTTTGCAGTCACATTACCGTTCTCGTCAACGGTGGCAACAGTCTCGTCGGAGGACTTCCATGCAACGATGTCGGTGGAATCCTCAGGGGTCACAGTGGCGGTGAGCTTCACCTTATCGCCCGCAGTCATGGACTTAGTCTCAGCGTCGAGCGTGATGCCGGTAGCCGCTACCTTCTTGTCAGTTACAGTAACATTGCAGATGTCGGTGTACTCGCCCTTAGCGTCCTTCACAGTGACCGTAATAACAGCCGAGCCGGGCTTCACAGGAGTTACCGTGCCGTCAGAGGCTACAGAAGCCACGCTGGGGTCAGATGACTCAAAAGCGGTCGTGAACTTCTCGGTAACGTTATCCGGAGTCGTGGCAACCGCGAGCTTTACTCCGGTATCGCCTGCAACGAGGTTGAGTGTGTTCTTCTCAAGCTTTGCGCCGGTGAGGTAATACTTGACTGCGGCGGACTTGTGGGGCTCGTCAAGCTCGTACCTGTCGGCAGCGTCGCCGATGAAATTTACAGAAACATAATAGGTCTTTCCATCGGCCGAAGCCGTAGCGGAAACGGTGTAATCGGTACCCTTTACAAGCTTCACGCCTTTGCTGAAATCAGGAACATACGCCGCAGCGATCGCTTCAAGCTGCGCGCTCAGGGTGTTCTTGGCGTCTACCTCGATCACGTCAATGGTGTTGGAGGTGGTCAGGCTCTTCTTGCTTATGGTGAATGTCACAGAATCGGACTTGCCGCCAACTTCAGCGGAAATGGTGACATCGCCCGCCTTTTTGAAAGTGACTGCGCCGTCAGCGACCTCAGCGATCTCGGGAGAGCTGGAGGTCCATGCAACCGAATCAGCGCCGTCTGCGTCAGCGGGAGTTACGACAGCCTTCAGGGCAAGGGTATCGCCGTATGTATATACAGCATCTACCGCGGAGCCGTCGTCAGCGGTGATCTTTACGCTTTCAACTGCAACACTCTCGGGGTTGATGGTGAAGGTCTCATCGACCTTGAGCGCTTTTACATTTGCGGGAAGATTTTTTGTATCCTTGATATTTATCTGGATGCCGATAACCTGAAGGACATCTGAATCGTTGACTTCGGTGATGGAGCTGAGAGACCAACTTGCTGCGGAATCAAAATCTGTATCGCCGGAAGCCTTCCATGTCCAGCCGCTGCCCCACTGCGTATAGATGCAGTACGAGTAATCGCTTGCGGAACCGCCAATGGTGTCCTTAATATAATCGAATCCGTCGAAAACGATATTGCTGATTTTTTTCTTCATGTCGCCATAGGTGGTGTTGCCTATTGTAACGCCCTTCAGCGACACGGGCAGCATGGCCTGCGCCGTTCCGTCGGGGCACCAGGTCTGCGCCGCCTGCCTGGTCATTGTGATGGGCGAGCCGTCATAAGCGGGGAGCGCAGCGTCCTCAGGAGCAGCGTCAGAATCCGTCACAGAAATGGCGATCTTGGAAATAACGCTGTCCTTGCAATGCAAAAGGATACCTGTCGTCAGCGCCTTATCGCCGAGGTCGTTCCCGTCGGCGGAGCCGGTCAGGGGGAACTCCATTTCACCGGCATAAAACGAATTGCTCCAGTAATACTGATTTTCCCAGTCTCCTGAGCTTGCGAGAAGCGCGAGCTGCTTGCCGGCTCCGGTGGATTCGAATTTGATAACGAGTCTTGCGTCGGATATGTTATCGGAGGTCACGCCTGCATTTGCAAGGTCGTCAGCCGAAATATTGAAGTTTTCGCCGCCTGTCGGGAAGGACTTTCCATTCGGTGCGGTAGCCAGATCGAAAATGGTATACGAATCGGTGTCATCGACCAGAACTGTGATCTTATTTACCTTGGTGTATCCGCTCATGACGAGCTTTATACCGCTGGCAGCAGTAAACGCGTCCCAATGGGCGTCGCCCTTTGCTATGCTTACCGTAGGGTTGCTGCCTTGGGTACTATCCCATGTCGTTGTCTCCTGAAGATAGAAATAGGCCCCGTCTCCTTCACCGTCAACAGTTACGGCGACAGAAGCAGAGGCGCTGTTCACAGCAGCCATAGCTTCATCTGTCAGCGAAGCAGAAGTGAGCTTGCCTGCATCTTCGCTGTTATACTGATATATAACAGTCTCCGCCGCGCTCGCGGTAACCTGGCATACGATAGCCGAGCTAACAGCCATAACGCCGGCCATCGAAGCCGCCATCAAACGTCTGATTCTCATAAAAACCTCCCATTATTACATAGTTTTCAGTACGGAAAATAATACTTTAATATTAATTATAAAATATGCCAAGCCAAAAGTCAACATGTAATCTCTTTACATGAAAAAATCAGCAATTAGCCCGTAATAACGCCGGATAATTTGTTCATTTTATCCACACATCCGTGTAACTTTCCTGTATTGACTTTTCATACCAGATAATATATAATTAATGTAGTATTCTATGAAAAGGAGTCACGCTATGAAAATAAAGGACGGATTCATGCTGCGAAAAGTCGGAGGACAGTACGTCGTGGTGGCGCTTGGCGAGGCGAGCCGCAGCTTCAATGGGATAATCAGGCTCAACGATACGGGAAAGCTCCTGTGGGAGCAGCTTTCCGCCGACAGATCCGAGGAGCAGCTCTGCGAAGCGCTTCTCGCAGAATACGACGTGAAACCGGAGCAGGCGCGTACAGACGTCGCGGAATTCGTGCAGACGCTCAGGAAGGCGGCGCTCCTTGCCTGAGGAACGCTTCCGCCTTGCGGACTACGCCGACACGATACGCGCGGTTCTTGACAGCGGCGGAGAATTCACACTGTTCCCGCGCGGAACAAGCATGCTCCCGCTGATCGTTGAGGGACGCGACAGCGTTACACTGGAAAAACGCCGGGTCGAGCCCGGAGACATCGCTTTCTATCAGCGGAGCGACGGCTCGTTCATACTCCATCGGGTGATAGGCGCATGCGGAGATACGTTCACTATGTGCGGCGACAATCAGCTTTCCCCGGAGTATGGTATCCGAACGCAGCAGATCATAGCCGCCGTAAAATATGTTACCCGCCGCGGAAAGCGCGTTGATAACGGCTGCCTCGGATACAGGGTATACCTGCTGCTGTGGAGGAGCTTCTTTATTCGCAGAGTTTATTTCAGGCTTCGGAGGATATTTCATGGGGCTTAAAACATCTGACCGCACTGCGCTCCGCTGGCTGATCGGCCGTACCAGAGGAAACCGCTCCGCACTAGCTGCAATTATAGCCGGAAACGCTGTATTCGCCGCGTCGGGAGCATTTTTCGCACTGTTCTGCCGCGGCGTTATCGACAGCGCGGTCGCAGGCGACAAAAACGGCATACATAAATATGCGCTTCTTCTTGCGGGAACAGTCCTGATACAGCTGATACTCAGACTCGTCTGCAACTGGCTTTCCGAAAAAATACGCGCCGATATAGAATGCAGGCTCCGCCAGGAGCTTTTTGGCTCACTTATTTCGGCTGATATCGGCAAATTATCACATTATCATACCGCAGAGCTGCTCAACCGGCTGTTTTCAGATGTAAGAATTTGCTCTGAGGGTATCGCGGATATCATCCCATCGGCTGTCAATCTGGTTACGCAGCTGCTGTGCGCCGGCGCACTGATGATATTCCTACAGCCGTGGTTCGCCGCAGTGTTCGCTGCCGCCGGGATACTGATGTTCGCCGCGCTCAGCCTGTTCCGCAGCCGTCTGAAAGGGCTGCACAAACAGGTACAGGAAAAAGAGGGAAAGGTGCGCGCCCTTATCCAGGAGACTCTATCCAATCAGCTAGTCGTTCGTGGATTCAGAGCTGAACGGTCGATACTTGCAAAGAACGACCAGAATCAGCGCCAGCACTACCGTCTGCGGATGAAACGCCGCGCCCTTGGGATAACGGCTGGAGCCGGGTTCGGTCTGATATTCCAGGCAGGATATGTTCTCGCACTGATCTGGGGAAGCTTCGGGATATTCTCCGGAACGATGAGCTACGGAACTCTTACAGCCGTTCTACAGCTTGTGAACCAGATACAATCGCCGTTTGCCGGGCTATCGTCGCTTCTTCCGCAGTATTATTCCGCGACGGCTTCGGCAGAACGCCTCATCGAACTTCAGCAGCTTCCACAGGAGCGTCCCGCTGTATCACCCCTGAAAAGCGGGGACTTTACCGAACTTCGTATCAGCGGAGTAGAATTTTCCTACAGCGGCGCAAATATCCTCAAAAGGGCTGACATGACCATAAATAAAGGCGATATCGCCGCGCTGACTGGTATCTCCGGCGGCGGAAAAACTACGCTGTTCAAACTCATACTGGGAGCCTACAAGCCGCAGGCGGGCAGTATAACGGTCTGCGCCGGCTCTGAGGAACGCTCCCCCGGCTGTGACACGCGGAATCTGTTCGCCTATGTCCCGCAGGGAAACTGCCTGTTCTCCGGGACAATACGCGAGAACATCGCATTTGCCCTCCCGGCGGACGACAAAAGGATAATGAACGCCGCCCGTACAGCATGCGCCGAAGATTTTATACGGCAGCTTCCAGACGGGCTTGATACGACGATAGGCGAAAACGGCTCCGGTATCTCGGAGGGGCAGGCGCAGCGTATCGCGATCGCCAGAGCGCTGTACAGCGGCGCGGGATTCCTGCTGCTGGACGAATCCACATCCGCGCTGGACGCCGAAACAGAATCCAGATTATTAAAGAATATCTATGCGCTGGACGGAAAAACCGTGCTGATAGTCACGCATCGGCCTGCCGCGCTGGAGATATGCTCCCGAAAATTCACGCTGAAGGACGGTGTAATCAATGAGCGAAGCTGAAAACGCCGCATATCTGATCAGCCTGCTACGCTCGCTGCTGGAAAATACGCAGACTCCTCCCCTGCCTGAAAACTGCTCCCTGGGCGAGCTGATGGAGCTCGCTGAGCGCCACAGCGTCGCCGGAATGGCCTACTACGCGCTGGAAAAGCTGCCGCTGACCGACCTGGAGATAGATGTCAAGTGGCGGCAGATACGCGACAAGGCGCTTGTAAAAGACCTTACACAGCTGATGGATCTTGAAGTCATCGGCAGATCTTTCAGCGAAGCCGGGATAAGGTTCCTGCCGCTAAAGGGCAGCATCATCAAGGGGCTGTACCCGCAAAGCGATATGCGCTCAATGTCAGATATAGATATACTTATAGACCCGGAAAACGCTGAAAAAGCCAGGGAAATAATGACCGAACTCGGTTATTCCTGCGAGCATTTCGGTTATGATATTCACGATATCTACCACAAGTCGCCGGTAATGAATGTCGAAATTCACCGAGCGCTTTTCGGCGAGGACGGTCGGGAATTCCAGGAGGTATTTTCCGATCCCTGGAGCAGCTGCACCTCCAACGGAATGAAATTCAGATTTACGCCTGACGCATTTTTTGCGTATGTGCTGGCTCACGCAGTAAAGCACCTCGAAGAGGGAGGTACTGGGATACGCTCGATAATGGACCTGTGGGTGTGCCTGCACTCGGATATGGGGATAGAGCTGAAACGCGCCCTTGCAATTCTGGAGCCATCCGGAAAGAGGGATACAGCAAGGCTGATGGTGGAGCTGTCCGATGTATGGTTTGGCGGAGTTCCGCACAGCGAAGCTACGATGAATCTTGAGCGGTACATTCTCGGAAGCGGTACATACGGCACGGTAGAAAACGCCGCCGCAAACCATATAGCACATGCAGGAAAGCTTGGTTATCTTGCAAGGCTGATATTCCCGACATTTGAGCGAATGAAGGAACACTACCCGGTACTGCGAAAAGCTCCGATACTCCTGCCAGGATGTTGGCTGGTACGATTGTTTACCAAGCCGTTCATCAATCATCGTCAGAATAAAGAGAAGTTGCGTACTCTGATGAGGAAGTAAAGCGTTCCTCCACGCAAAACTATAATTTAGGCGGGTAGAATTCGTCTTACTGCAACCCCCAATTGGGAGTCAAGGGGGGCGCGCCCCCCTTGCAGGTCGAGGGCAGAGCCCTCGTCGCCGTAGGCGAAACCTCCGCGCGGAAGCGCGGTTACTCCGCACGAAGTGCGGCTACTCTGCGCGCTGGCGCGCAGTAACTCCGTGCGAAGCACGGAATAACGAAAAAAAAGCGCTAAAGGGGTGCAGGGGGAAAACAAGAGTTTTCCCCCGCTGGGCGTAGAACGCGATATCCTCCAAAA
>CAKSEO010000027.1 GCA_934446565.1 uncultured Oscillospiraceae bacterium
TACTTTTTTCGAGGTGATCACTATGATTTTTGTTGGAATTGATGTTGCTAAAGACACGCATTATGCTGCCGTTTCGGACGATTCCGGAGCGGTTCTGGTAAAGCCGTTTGCGTTTCAGAACAATGCCGAGGGCTTCTGCCTTCTGCTGAAAAAGCTGTCGGAATTTGACCGCAGCAAACTGCTCATCGGTCTGGAATCAACCGGAATTTATTCCGAAAACCTCATCTGCTTTCTTTACGAATCCGGTTTCAGGCTCGCTGTCATCAATCCTATTCAGACAGCAACTCTGCGCAAAACTGCAATTCGCAAAACCAAAACAGACAAGGTCGATACCATGCTGATTATCAAATCGCTCATGGTCAATTCTTATCGACTGTATTCTCAGCGTGACGCTGATTCCCTGAAACTGAGAACGCTTTGCCGTTTTCGTCAGAACCTCAAAAAATCCAAAGCGCGACTGAAATTCAGCTTGCAGGATATGTCAATCTTGTGTTCCCGGAATTCGGTAAGTTTTTCAAATCAGGAATACATATCGCTGCTTCCTACGCTTTGCTTAAGAAGTATTCTTCACCCAAGGAGATCGCCGCCTTACGCACATCAACTTTGTGCACTCTTCTCTCAAAAGCCTCGCATGGGCGCTTTGGAAAAGATACAGCCGAAGCTCTAAAAAGTCTGGCTCTCTCCTCAGTCGGGGTGAAGAACCCTTATATATCCATTCAAATAGCCCAAACCATTGCACTGATCGAGCTATTGGAACAGCAAATTAAAGACCTGAATTCTGCCATTGAGGAAGCAATGGAATCCATAAATTCCGTCCTTATGACAGTTCCCGGTATCGGTGCGGTCAATGCCGCCTGCATTCTTGGTGAAATCGGTGATATTAAGCGCTTCTCAAAGCCCTGCAAGCTTCTCGCCTATGCCGGTCTTGACCCGACTGTTCGCCAATCCGGGCTGTTTACCGCTAAATCTACCCGTATGTCCAAGCGTGGTTCTGCCTTGCTTCGATTTGCACTTATCAATTCTGCCTGGCAGCTCACCCTTAACGACACTACTTTCAAAGCCTACTACGACCTTAAACGCTCTCAGGGGCTTAACCATTACGGCGCTCTTGGTCATGTCGCTCATAAGCTCACCAGAGTTATTTTTAAGCTCTTGACTTCTGATACACCTTTCATTCCTGCCAAACTTGTCGCTTAATTTTTGGCGCTTTTGTCTATTGACTTTTCATAGCTGGTCTCCTGTCTGTAGTTCTTCAGCGTTTCTTTCCGAGGAAAAGATGTTTGAAGTTATCAAGGTCGTAGGAATTCGCCAGCGCCCACATCGCGCGCATTACCGCGTATTCCGTAGTCATGCCCTCCGCGGGGATAACGCCCGCGCGGGTCGCCGCCTTCCCCACTGCGTAGACCGAAAGGTCGCACCCTCCCTGGAACACCTGCGTAGTCATTATAACGCGCACGCCGCACGCCGCAAGCTCCAGCAGAGCCTGCGCCAGCTCCCCGCTGCCGTAATCGGGAACTCCGCCCATGCCGAATCCCTCGATTATCAGCGCCCTGACGTGCGTTCCCATTTCCCGCACCATTTCCGCGGAAATTCCCGGCGTCAACTTCAACACCGCAACGCTGGGATCCAGCCGGTTGTAGAACACAGTGCAGGTATCGTCGTCCATACCGTCGGTCAGGGATCCCTCCACCGTGAATTCGTCCTCCGGCGTGAATCCACGGAACGCGTCAAAATCCCGGGTGTGGACTTTCCGCGTAGCATTCCCGGCGATGACCCTACCGCAGAAGCTCACCCACACTCCCGCCCTGCCGCGCTTAGCGCACAGTAACGCGTCGGAAAGATTTCGCCTTGCGTCGGTATCGGGGTCGCTCATCGGAAGCTGCGAGCCGGTCAGTATTATCGGCTTCCCAGCGCCCTGGATAAGGCAGGAGAGCGCCGCCGCGCCGTACGCCATCGTGTCGGTGCCGTGCGCTATCACGAACCCGTCGTAGTCCTGCCAGCCGTCGCGGATAAGCTTCGCGAGCTCCGTCCAGTGCTGCGGCGTGAGGTCGGTACTGTCCAGCGCGAACGGCTGCACCGCGTGTACCTCCGCGTCAGCGACGCTGACCCCGCCAAGCAGCTCCTCGGCGGTTATCTCCGGCGTTAGCCCGTTTCCGCTGTCGCCGCTTGCTATCGTACCTCCAGTGGCAATAAACATCAGTTTCTTCATTGTAACGCTCCCCTCCTCTGCGCTTCTGCGATGAGCGCCGGCTGTATCTCCGGGTATGTCCAGCGCTCAGGCAGCTCCTCG
Organism: uncultured Oscillospiraceae bacterium; assembly: GCA_934446565.1. Lineage (GTDB taxonomy): Bacteria > Bacillota > Clostridia > Oscillospirales > Ruminococcaceae > CAG-115. The sequence continues at coordinate 2,291 of CAKSEO010000027.1, forward strand.
AGCAGTACTATTTCCTCTATTTCGCTGTCTAGCTTGCCGAAACGCGTTATTTCGGCGCAGTACAGCGCTCCGAAGCTTTCCCTCCCGGTGGAGTTCACGCGGTTTCGTCCGGTCACGGAGTAAATGCAGACGCGCTTCAGCGTGAATTCCTCCGCGCCGGTTTCCTCGCGTAGCTCACGTCCGGCTGTCTGCGCGATGGTTTCGCCCGGCTCGCGGCGACCGCCCGGTATCTCCAGTGTGCTGCGATCCTTATGACGGCAGAACACCCACTTTCCCCCGCTCCGCGCAATTATCACCGCGAATTTCAGCTTCTCGTCGTCCGCAATGTTGTAGAATTTAACTTTCAACGAAACCTCCGATCACTTCGGTCAACATAATACATAAATCATGCGCAAATTGCCTCAAATTACCATATAGTATCTGCAAAAAAGCACTGAAAAACCGCGCACGGAGGAAGCGCAGTTAATGCTAAACTACGCCATTCGCCGTTGAATGCGTGATGATCCAGTGCTGACATATTCACCGGGACTATCTCATCTCGGCTCAACAATAAATTTCATAGCTGTGCGCTCGTCGCCGTCTATCTCAACGGTGGTGAACGCCGGAATGCAGATCAGGTCAACTCCGACCAGCGCCATGTAACTGCGCGCGATCGCGATGGACTTCACTGCCTGATTCGCAGCGCCGGCGCCTACCGCCTGTACCTCGACCTCGCCATTCTCGCGAATGACCGCCGCGATAGCGCCCGCAACTGATTTCGGCACGGAATGCGCCGATACCTTTACGATCTCCATATTGTCACCTTTCACCCCTTGGGTGCCTTTCGTTCTGCATGTTTCCCGCTCGACCGACTCAGCCTATAAGCTGTCTGTATCTCTCTATCGACGTGCACCTGCCAGTCTTTGTGTCTATGTCCAGCAGCACGCCGTTCATCTCTATCTCTCCCTCGGCGAATCTGTGCCGCCTCGGGTAATAAGTCAGGAAACGCTCGATTATGATGTCCTTTTCAACGCCGAGTATGGACTCCTTTGGACCGGTCATGCCGGCGTCGGTGATGTACCCGGTGCCGTCGATCATCTGCTCGTCGGCGGTCTGGACATGCGTGTGAGTTCCCAGCACGGCGGACACCCTGCCCGCGAGGTAGTAGCCCATCGCGCGCTTTTCCGAGGTAGCCTCCGCATGGAAATCCACGATCTTTATCCGCGCGTCAACGCTCTCCAGGATACGGTCAACGCAGTGGAACGGATTCTCAAGCGGCTGCATGAACGTCGTACCCATCAGGTTTATCACTGCGATGGAGTACGCTCCGCGATCCAGTTCGCAGACTCCCCGGCCGATAACGTCGTCCCCGTAGTTCGCGGGACGGATTATCGTGCTGGAGCGCTCCCACTCCGCCTCCATGGTTTTCTGACGGAAGCAGTGGTTGCCGGTGGTTATAACGTCCGCGCCAGCCTCAAATATAGCCTCGGCGGAGGCGGGATTTATGCCGTTGCCCTCTGCGGAATTCTCGCCGTTGACGATGACGATCTCCGCTCCGAGCTTCTGCTTGGCGCCGCGGAGCGCTTTTTTGAGCGCTTCGCAGCTCCTCATTCCCACCACGTCGCCGATGAAAAGTATCTTCATTATCTGTAGATTATCTGATCTCTGCCGGGGCCTATTCCCAGGAACTTGATCGGGCAGCCGCACAGTTCCTCAAGACGCTTTACATAAGCCTGAGCCTTTTCGGGGAGCTCCTCAAAGCTCTTGCATGCGGAGAGATCGCCCTCGTAACCCTCTATCTCCTCGTAAACAGGGCTGCACTTTGCAAGCTCCTCAAGAGTTACAGGGAAATCCTTCAGGGTCTGTCCGTCGGTGGTCTTGTAAGCTACGCAGACTTTCAGCACGGGGAGTCCTGCAAGGGTATCGAACTTGTTGATGGCGAGGGAGGTCAGACCGTTTACGCGTACTGCGTGGCGCATGATGACCGCGTCGAACCAGCCGGTACGTCTGGGACGTCCTGTGGTGGTGCCGTACTCGCCGCCCTTTTCGCGGATATAGTTGCCGGTTTCATCAAACAGCTCGGTCGGGAACGGACCGTTGCCTACACGGGTAGTATAGCTCTTGCCTACGCCTATTACCTCGTCGATCATCTTAGGACCAACGCCTGTGCCTACGCACGCGCCGCCTGCGATGGGGTGGGAGGAAGTAACGAACGGGTAAGTACCGAAGTCGATGTCGAGCAGTGTAGCCTGCGCACCCTCGAACAGCACGTTCTTACCTGCCTGGTAAGCCTCGAAAGTGATAACGGACGCGTCCGCCATGTACTTGGCAAGCTTCTCGCCGTAGCCCTTGTATTCCTCATAGATAGCGTCGAGGTCGCAGGCTTCACCGCCGTAGACCTTTGTAATTACAAGGTTCTTCAGTTCGCCGGTTTCCTGTATCTTCTTCTTGAGAGCCTCGGGGTGTACCAGGTCGTACATGCGGATACCGATACGCTCATCCTTGTCGGTGTAGCACGGACCGATACCTCTGCCGGTGGTGCCGATATTCACGCCAGTCTGCTTAGCCTTGAACTCCTCGGACAGCTTGTCGAGCAGTCTGTGCCACGGCATGATGATGTCTGCGCGGGCATCGATGCGGAGATTGTCGCAGGTAACACCGCGCTCGTTCATGTTCTTTATTTCCTCAAGCAGCACTGCGGGGTCAACTACAACGCCGCTGCCGATAAGGCAGAGGGTCTCGGGGTACAGGATACCGGAGGGGAGCAGGTGGAGCTTGTATACCTGGTCGCCGTGAACCACGGTGTGACCAGCGTTGTTTCCGCCGCTGGAACGTACTACGACATCAGCCTTTGCAGCCATGATGTCGATGATCTTTCCCTTGCCCTCGTCGCCCCACTGGGTGCCGACAATAACACTTGATGACATTATATGATCCTCATTTCTGAAAATAGAGTAGTCGGGAGATTTAAACATACCCCCACATATTAATATTATATCACATACCAATTCTGAATTCAAGGTCTTTTGAGAATTTTTTCTTGAATGCAAGAAAAATCCGCCCCTGGCGGAGCGGAAAATATATCTTTTTATTCGTTGGCTATTTTTGCCAGAACGCTTTCAGCAGCTAGCATTAATGTGATGATCACTCCCACTATCGAGAAGTAACTAAACCCAAACGCCAAAGGCAGCAGCGAAATGACCGCAGCGACCAACGAAACGATAAACAGAGCCTTGCAAACCTTTTTCAACGCAAGCAATAAAACTACGCAGGTGAGCATTGCAGTTATAAACGGCGCAAAATTTGCATACCCAAACGGCGTCAGGCTGAAATATGAAAACGTCTCCCTCACCCTGTCTGTTGGCGAAGGCGCAAATACCATCACCGCACCGTAAGGCAAAATCTCCAAAATAATTGTAATAATCGGCAATATCAGCAATCTGATTTTTTCATAGCCAGTACCTCCACAAATTACGTTTTACTTAAGTTTTCTGCGCTATTATTATACCATATATTATATTTGAATTGAAGTCAACCAAAAAGAGGGAAACTTTCGCTTCCCTCTTGTATGCTGTTATTATCAGCCCTGTGCCTGAGCCTTTCTCTTTGCCTCGATATCAGCAAGAGCGTCCTTTCTGGACAGGTTGATTCTTCCCTGATTGTCGATCTCCATAACCTTAACGATTATCTCGTCGCCTACGGAAACTACGTCCTCTACCTTTTCAACGCGGTGGTTGTCCAGCTTGGAGATGTGTACCATGCCGTCCTTGCCGGGAGCAATCTCTACGAACGCGCCGAAGTTCATGATACGAACGACCTTGCCCTTGTAGATAGCGCCGATCTCCGGCGGGTTAACGATGGTGGAGATGACCTGAACGCAAGCGTTAGCCTTGTCAAGGTCAAGACCGCAGATGAATACGTTGCCGTCGTCGTCGATGTCGATCTTAACGTCGAAGTCAGCGCAGAGCTTCTGGATGACCTTGCCGCCCTTGCCGATAACTTCGCTGATCTTGTCAACCGGTACCTTGGTGTGGATCATCTTCGGAGCGTACTTGCCGACTGTCTTTCTCGGCTCGGGGATAGCCTTGAGCATTACTTCGTCAAGGATATAGTCGCGTGCCTTGTGGGTCTTTGCGAATGCAGCCTTGATTATCTCCGGAGTCAGACCGTCGATCTTGAGGTCCATCTGGATAGCGGTGATACCGTCGTGAGTACCAGCTACCTTGAAGTCCATGTCGCCGAAGAAGTCCTCAACGCCCTGGATATCTACCATTGTATCCCATCTGTCGCCCTCGGTGATAAGACCGCAGGAGATACCTGCAACCGGCTTCTTTATCGGAACGCCGGCGTCCATCAGAGCCAGTGTGGAACCGCAAACGGAACCCTGGGAGGTAGAACCGTTGGAAGAAAGCACCTCGGATACCAGACGGATAGCGTAGGGGAACTCCTCAACGCTCGGGATAACGGGGAGCAGCGCTCTCTCTGCAAGCGCGCCGTGACCTATCTCACGTCTGCCGGGGCCTCTGCTTGCCTTGGTTTCGCCAACGGAGTAAGCCGGGAAGTTGTAGTGGTGCATGTAACGCTTGCCCTCTTCTTCGTCAAGACCCTCCAGCTTCTGGCTGTCGGAAACGGGACCGAGTGTGCAGATAGTCATTACCTGGGTCTGACCTCTTGTGAACAGACCGGAGCCGTGTACTCTGGGCAGCATGCCGACTTCAGCAGCCAGCGGACGGATCTCGTCCATCTTTCTGCCGTCAACGCGCTTGTTGTCATCGAGCAGCCAGCGGCGTACCACGAACTTCTGGAGCTTGTATATAGCCTCGTCGATCATTGCGATCTTCTCGGGGTAAACTTCGTCGAACTTAGCGTGGATATCGTCAACGATGGGCTTCAGGCGCTCCTCGCGGATATTCTTGTCATCGGTGTCGAGGGCGTATCTGATGCGCTCGATAGCGAAATCAGAGATAGCGTCGAACATGTCGTGGTCAACTTCCTGGGACTCAAACGCGAACTTCGGCTTGCCGATCTGCGCCTGAATGTCCTTGATGAACGGAATGAGGGACTTAACGATCTCGTTGTGACCAGCCATGATAGCGTCGAACATAACGTCGTCGGGGACTTCGTTCGCGCCGGCCTCGATCATTACTACCTTCTTCTCGGAGGAAGCAACGGTCAGGTTCAGGTCGGACTTGCCTCTCTGCTCGAGGTTCGGCATGAGAACTATCTCGCCGTCTACCAGACCTACGGAGATACCGCCGATCGGGCCGTTCCACGGGATATCGGAAATGGAAACCGCGATGGAAGCGCCGATCATGCCGAGGATTTCAGGGGAGCAGTCGGGATCAACTGCGAGAACTGTCATAGTGATGGCAACGTCGTTGCGCATGTCCTTCGGGAACAGCGGGCGCATAGGACGGTCCACAACTCGGGAGGTCAGGATAGCCTTCTCGGAGGGTCTGCCCTCTCTCTTGAGGAAGCCGCCAGGGATCTTGCCCACAGCGTAGAGCTTCTCCTCGTAGTCAACGGAAAGCGGGAAGAAATCCACGCCGTCGCGGGGCTTAGCGCTTGCCGCTACGTTTACCATGACTACGGTTTCGCCGTATCTTACCCAGCAGGAGCCGTTAGCAAGACCGCATACCTTGCCGGTCTCAACGGTCAGCTCTCTGCCAGCGAACATCGTCTTGAAAACTCTGTAATTTTCGAACATTGCATTTATTCCTTTCAATAAAAATCAAATTTACTGAAGGCACAGTGATAGCAATTAAAGTCAATATCCGGCTGCCCGGATACTCAATTTAATGCTAAGACCTGCGCCTTAGTAAAAAAGGCAGCACTGTTTCGTGCGCAGCGCTGCCCTTTACTCCATAGATTACTTACGGATACCCAGCTTAGCGATGATCGCACGGTAGCGTTCGATATCCTTCTTCTGGAGGTAGTTCAGAAGGTTTCTTCTGTGACCTACCATCTTCAGAAGACCACGACGGGAGTGGTGATCCTTCTGGTGAACCTTGATGTGCTCAGTGAGCTCGTTGATTCTCTGGGTGAGAATAGCGATCTGTACCTCAGGAGAACCAGTGTCGTGATCGTGCAGGCGGTTAGCCTCGATTACGGAAGTCTTTTCTTCTTTTCTTAACATGATAACACCTCATTAAATTTATTCCGGTATCGCAGCAGAGGGACTAGGGTGTATCTCCGTTCGGAGCATTATCCGCTCGCCGGGAATCCGGTATGGTCGTGCGCATTGCCCGCGCACAACACACATATTATATCACACTTTTTCAGCTTTGTAAAGTGGTTTTTACGATTTTTTCGAAAAAAGTGCGATTATTTTTCTGCTTCGCGGAGCTTGCGGAAGTTCCACGCGTCGCGGCACATCTCCTCGAGGGTCTTTTCAGCCTTCCAGCCGAGCTCCTTTTCTGCGAGGGAGGGGTCTGCGTATGTGGTCGCAGCGTCGCCGGGACGGCGCGGTCCGATGGTGTAGCCCAGGTCGATATTATTAACGCGCTGGAATGTGTTGAGGATATCCAGGACGGAATAGCCGTGACCTGTTCCGAGGTTGTAGGCGGGAACGCCGGTTATCTGGCGCGCCTTTCTAACTGCGGCAACGTGACCCTTCGCGAGGTCTACGACGTGGATATAGTCGCGCACGCAGGTGCCGTCCGGAGTGGGATAGTCGTTGCCTGCGACTGCGAGCACGTCGCGCTTGCCGGTAGCCTTGTCAAGCACGATAGGCATGAGGTTGTTCGGGATTCCGTTGGGGTCTTCGCCGATGAGTCCGCTCTCGTGGGCGCCGACCGGGTTGAAGTAGCGCAGGAGTATCATAGTCCAGGAATCGTCAGCGGCGTACATCTCGCGGCAGAGGTTCTCGATGATGAGCTTGGTGCTGCCGTAGGGATTTATCGCGGACAGCGGGAAGTCCTCCTTGACAGGGACGCTCGCGGGGATACCGTAAACTGTAGCGGAGGAGCTGAACACGAACTTCGTGCAGCCGTACTTCTTCATCGTTTCGAGAATGTTGAACGTACCGCGCAGGTTGTTGGAATAGTACATCAGCGGCTTCTTTACGCTCTCGGGAACGCACTTGTAGCCTGCGAAATGGATCACCTGCTCGATGTCGTTTTCAGCGAATATCTGATCTACTGCGGCGATGTCGAGCATGTCCGCTTCGTAGAACTTGAAGTCCTTGCCGGTGATCTTCCGGATACCGTCAAGGGCGCGTGCATTTGAATTATAGAAGTTGTCCATCACGACGATGTCTTCGCCCGCGTTAAGCAGCTCAACGCAGGTGTGGGAGCCGATGAACCCTGCTCCGCCTGTTACCAGAATAGCCATAACCTGACCCTCCAAATGATGTCAGCCGGAGTATTCCCCCGACCCCAAAAATACACATTAATTATAACGCTTTCAGCGGATTTTGTCAACTACTTTCCCGCGCAAAACTAAAAAATCCCCCGGGAAACCTCCCGGGGGATCTAATCGTCAACGTTCACGTCATGCTTCGCAAGATAATCCCGCAGGTCGGCGCGGATACGGGAAAGCCGGGTCTTGACCGCTGTTTCGGTCATTCCCATGCCCTCCGCGATATCCCTTACCGACATGTTGAAATAGTACCGCGCCGTGAAGATATCGCGGTTCTTCGCCTTGCTGGAGTGCAGAAAATCGTTCAGCAGCCGCGTTATCTCGCGGCAGTCTGCGGTATCCTCCACCGCAGCGGAATCCGGCAGCACCTCCGCTAGCTCGCCGTAAAGCTCCTCGCAGGAGCGGCGTTTCAGGCTGTCGTAGAGGTTCAGCGCGGTATTCCGGACTATCCGGCAGAGGTAGCCGCACAGCGACTCCGGACGCCGGGGCGGTATAGCGTTCCACAGCTTGACATAGCTGGTGCTCACCGCCTCCTCCGCGTCCTCGTAGCGCTTGAGGATACCTCCTGCTATCTTGGCGCACAGCCTGCCGTACTTGCTCTGCGTTTCCGCTATCGCCTGCTCGTTACGCTCGAAATACAGGTCAATTATCAGACTGTCCTCCATCTGATACCTCCAGTTCTATTAAGTAATTTCCGCTGTCTGAAGCCGCGCGCTCCGTGAACCAGCCCTTTACGGTATTCGTTATGGTGTACGTTACCCATCTGTCAGCGCCGGTGTCCCTGTTGTATTCCTGATATGTAAAGAGGTATGAGCCGTCATCGGTCTGGAATACCGTATAGCCGCAAAAGCTGCTCACACCGGGCATGTAGAACGCGTGGCTCCAAATGCTGTCGTATTTTTCCAAAAGCAGGTCATTCATAACATCGCCAAGCTCGGAATACGTGTTGACGTATTTTTCAAAGCCTATCACACCGAGCCCTGAACCTGCCGCTTCATCAATGGGCGTAAATCCGCCGTCGCTCCGGGTGTAGACCCCTGTGTAATCGCTGCGCTTTACGACATTGCCGCTTTTTTCGGTAGCCGCATACTGATACATCACGTCCGGCTCATCGTCCGGGATATAGTACGCGGTATTTCCCTGTGCGCCCACGCAGAACAGCGCCATTCCGTGATATATGTAGTATATAAAAATGTGGTCTCCGGGTTCGAACGGATCCTCGGTATAGTCCATCGTCAGCTCTGCTCCGGTGGAATTCTCCAGCCATGTCCCGGCGAACATGTCCTCAAAGGTCTGGAAATCGTTTTTATCCCAGTATTCGTATGTGTCGCTGAACGGCATTATTTCTGAAACCGCATACCCTGTTGTCAGCCATTCGCCGCCGGAATTTGTCCAGGTGATGTCAAACCACTCCCCTGCTCCGGAGTTGGAATCCTCCATCAGCTCGTTGACAACTACCTTGTCGCTGGACTGGCTCACAAGCCGTATGTTAGTGCCGCGCAATTCATAGGTGCGTACCCAGTTTTTGGCTGTCGAGCTGTCCTCAGGATAGGTGGAGGTGCTCTCGCTCATAGCGGGTTCCTCGAACAGGTATTCGGTCGTAAGTCCCATCTTCTGCGCGAGCTTCTCCTGCCCGAAGTAGCCGAGGGTGCCGTCCTCCTGCGGCTTTCTGGTTTCGCTGACGGATAATATTTCGGTGCCAGCACATTGAGGCACGGAATCCACATAAACAACCTGTCCGTCCGTTATCTGAGCGTCACAATAGATGATCAGGCTGTTCCGATCGTTCTCCGGTACGAACCACAGGTCGTACTGACCACCTCCGGCGGCGATCATATAGCAGCCTTCGTCGGTCAGGACAGTCCCGAGACAGGTGGAACCATAATGCACTCCGAAAATGCTGTTGTCGCCGTAGCCGAGTTCTACCTGTACTACTGCGTCGGAGTCTTCAAACGTCATTTCCCACACGCCGTAGAAATACTCCTCGAACAGGTCGAAATCTATCCCGTCGGTTTCGATAGAAACCAGCTCTTTCTGGATATCGGATGGGGATTTTTCCATGAACGCCACGAACGGCGTAGTTGACGACGTTGACGAGGCTGACACGGGTGACGCAGTCTCGTCTGCGTAGCTGTCAGCAATTACCATCGGCTGCGACGACAGAGTGAGCCTGGAATTACTCAGCATGATAACTCCGGCGACCACCGCAGCGACAGCCGCAGAGCCCCCGCCGATATACAGCCCCCAGTGTTTCTTCCTGGCGGGATATTTGTATTCAACCGGCTTTCCCCCGTCCGGATAATCCCCGGCGGCATTGCCGGAATGCTCCGAGCTGAACCTTTCAGCGGCAGAGTCAACTATATCGTCATCCAAACCGTCTATTACTTTTTTCCAGGAATTTGTATCCATAATGTACCCTCTTTCGGCAGATGTTTCCCTTTTCTAATTAAGACAGACGGACTGCGCTAAAGGTTACATCACAAGCAGAAAAAATTGCGGACCGGCACGCCAGCCCGCAATTCGAATACGCAATATAAGTGACTTACTTGCCGAGCGCTGCCTTGGTAACTGCAACGATGTTCTCAGCGCACAGACCGAACTCCTTGAGCAGGTCTACTGCGGGACCGGAGTGACCGAACTCGTCCTTTACGCCGATCTTGATGACCGGAACGGGGCATTCCTCGGTAACAACGTCTGCAACTGCGGAACCGAGACCGCCGATAACGCTGTGCTCCTCAACGGTGATGAGCTTGCCGGTCTCCTTGGCAGCCTTAACGATGATGTCGCGGTCGATGGGCTTGATGGTGTGGATGTTGATGATTCGTGCGTCGATACCCTGCTCTGCGAGAGCCTTGCCGGCTTCGATGGCTTCAGCTACCATCAGACCTGTAGCGATGATGGTGACGTCCTTGCCGTCCTTGAGCTGTACGCCCTTACCGAGCTCGAACTTGTAGGTCGCTGCGTCGTTGAATATCGGAGCAGCGAGTCTGCCGAATCTCATGTAGGTCGGACCTACGTAGTCAGCCATTGCGAGCACAGCTGCCTTAGCCTCAACGTCGTCTGCGGGGTTGATGACGGTCATGCCGGGGATGGATCTCATCAACGCGATATCCTCGTTGCACTGGTGGGAAGCGCCGTCCTCGCCGACGGAAATACCAGCGTGGGTAGCGCCGATCTTGACGTTCAGGTGGGGATAGCCTATGCTGTTGCGGACGATCTCGAACGCTCTGCCTGCCGCGAACATCGCGAAAGAGCTTGCGAATACGAGCTTGCCGGTGCTTGCGATACCAGCTGCAACGCCCATCATGTTAGCCTCTGCGATACCGCAGTCGAAGAATCTGTCGGGGTGTGCCTTCTTGAATGTGCCGGTCTTGGTCGCTGCCGCGAGGTCAGCGTCGAGTACTACTAAATCGGGGCGCTTCTCTGCGAGCATTACAAGCGCTTCACCGTAGCTGTCACGGGTTGCTTTCTTTTCCATATCTGTATATCCTTTCGAGCTGTAATTACTTTTCAAGCTGTGCGAGGTGATCGCCCAGTTCCTTCATTGCGATAGCGTACTCCTCGTCGTTGGGAGCCTTGCCGTGCCAGCCTACCTGGTTCTCCATGAAGGAAACGCCCTTGCCCTTTACGGACTTCTGAATGATGACTGTGGGCTGGTTGAGAACAGTCTCAGCCTCGTTGAACGCAGCTTCGATCTGGTCGAAATCGTGACCGTCGATGCAGATAACGTGCCAGCCGAAAGCCTTGAACTTCTCGTCGATGGGATACGGGGACATTACCTCGGAGATCTTGCCGTCGATCTGGAGCCCGTTGTTATCAACGACTGCTACCAGGTTGTCGAGCTTGTAGTGAGCCGCGAACATAGCAGCCTCCCATACCTGACCCTCCTCGATCTCGCCGTCGCCGAGGACTGCGTATACCTTGTAGGTGTCGCTGGAGATCTTACCGGAAAGAGCCATGCCACAGGCAGTGGAAATACCCTGTCCGAGGGAGCCGGTGCTCATGTCGATGCCCGGGAGCTTGCCCATGGAGGGGTGTCCCTGGAGTCTGGAGCCGATCTTACGAAGGGTCTTGAGCTCCTCGGCGGGGAAGAATCCTCTTTCAGCGAGGGCAGCGTAAAGCGCAGGAGCGGTGTGTCCCTTGGAAAGAACCAGTCTGTCCCTGTCGGGCATTGTGGGGTTCTTCGGGTCAACGTTCATGCGGTGCATGTAAAGATAGGTGAGCGTGTCAGCAACGGAAAGGGATCCGCCGGGGTGTCCAGCCTTGGCGGCGTGTACGCCCTCGATCACTCCCATTCTGACCTTTGTTGCAGCGATCTCAAGCTGCTTTTTCAGTAGTGCGTCCATATAGACCTCCTGTGAATTATGGGCTTTCGCCCTGTTTAACTTTATACAAGCGGTTTCCCGCAGGTTTACATTTTTTCGATATAGTCGATAAGCTGCGCCATCGCCCCGGAATTATTGTCGCACAGCACGACGTCCGCAGCTTCCCTCACGCAGGGCTGGGCCGAAGCCACCGCCGCGCCCAGGTCGGCGGACTGTATCATCGCGAGGTCGTTCATGAAATCCCCGACCCCGACTGTGAATCTGTCCTCAGCGCCTATCGTGCGGATAAGCTGCCTGTAGCCAGCCGCCTTGTCGATACCTTCCGGCAGACACTCGAAGAACATCGGAGCCGACCGCACCCAGTGTACCGTCTGGAACTCCGGCGTATTCTCAATAAAGCTCTGAAGCCCGTCCATTTTTTCCGGCGGATAAGAGAACAGCACCTTCAGCCAGCCACTGCGCGGGATATCCTCGAGTTTGCTCCAGTCAGCCTGGACGTTCTCAAGGTTCAGGTGCCACTGCTCCGTGTCGTTGAGGAACGGAACATGCACGATGTCGCCGCGCAGCACCTCCACGCCGATGTCGGGATACCGCTCGGCTACGCGCTCTATTATCCCCTCGGCTTTGTCGCCTATTTCGCACTGCCACAGGAATTTCTCCTGCTGAAAATCGTACACCGCCGCGCCGTTGTAGACCACCGCCGGGCAGTCCAGCCGCAGCTTGTCTGCGATGTGCTTCGCCATTGAATAACCGCGCCCGGTGGCGATGGTGAAAAGTCCGCCGCCTGCCCGGAAGCGCTCTATTGCTTCCAGATCGACGGGTAATATCTGCTTGTCGTCGGTAAGCAGCGTCCCGTCAAGATCTGTCATTAGTATGACCTTGCTGAAATCCATTATCAGCCCTCTATGCTTTTCAAAAATTTCTGGAAATACTCCGGAAGCTCGCTGTCGAACTCCATGTATTCCCCGGTGCGCGGGTGTACGAACCCGATCTTCTTCGCGTGGAGGCACTGCCCCTCCAGCCAGGCGGGCTTGCCGTTCCCGTAGACCGGGTCCCCGGCTACAGGGTGCCCCAGGTACGCCATGTGAACGCGTATCTGGTGCGTTCTTCCGGTTTCAAGCCTTACCCGCAGGTGGGTGTACCCCGGGAATCGCTCCAGCACGAAGTAATGCGTGACCGCCTCCCGGGAATTCTCCAGGGTGACGCACATCTTCTTGCGGTCGGTCTTGTGACGCCCTATCGGGGCGCTGACCGTGCCGTCCTCCTTGATCCCGCCGCAGACCACCGTTTCGTACTCCCGGGTGAAGCTGTGCTCCTTTATCTGCTCGGACAGCCCCAGGTGAGCCATGTCGTTCTTCGCGACCATCAGCAGCCCGCTGGTGTCCTTGTCGATACGGTGGACTATCCCCGGTCGTATCTCGCCGTTTATCCCGGAAAGGCTGTCGCCGCAGTGGTACATCAGCGCGTTAACCAGCGTTCCGGAATAATGCCCCGCCGCCGGGTGGACTACCATCCCTTTCGGTTTGTTGACGACCAGCAGATCGTCGTCCTCGTAGACGATTTCCAGCGGGATGTTCTCCGGGAGGATATCCGTGCTCTGCGGCTCCGGCAGCGTTATCTCTACCGCTGCGCCCGCCGCCGGAATGTCCTTTTTCCCTGCGGCCGAGCCGTTCACCAGGACGTTCCCCTGCTCGATGAGCCGCACCGCCGCGCTCCGGGAAAGCTCCGTTCCGTCGGCGATGAGCTTATCCAGCCGTACTCCTCCGGGCGCGGAAAGCTCAATCGTTTCCATTGCTCTTGGGCTCCTCGGTATTGGCAGACTGCGTTTTCTGCGCCTTTTTTGCGCGGTTTTCCTTTATTTCGTCGATAACCACGGCGAGACAGAGCAAAATCCCTCCGACCACCGCGCAGATATCCGCGAAATTGAATATCGGGAAGTCGATTATTCTGACGTCGATGAAATCCACGACGCTGCCGCCATTGAACAGTCGGTCAACCAGATTCCCGATACCGCCGCCGATTATCAGCGCCGTCGCGACAACGTAGGTTCCACGCCGGATACGCTTCGTCACCAGTCCCACTATCAGCGCAACGATCACCAGCGAGGTGATACCGATGAGGAACGCTGTCTTGCCCTCCATCATGCTGAATGCGGAGCCGTTGTTGGTGCAGTAGAACAGATTCAGTACCTCTACCCCGTCTATTTTTATCAGCGGGACCACGTTGTACATCTCAAGATTCGATACGACCAGCCATTTTGTGAGCTGGTCTATACCCACCAGCAGAGCCGCCAGCACAAGCGCGGCGTACTGCCTGTATTTACTCAAAAAAGCTCTCATAAATCCTCTCTGAACTTTACCACAAAAAGGCAGGAGAAGGGAACGCTCCCCCTCCCCTGCCGGAATAGCTTATCAGCCCAGATCGAGCTTCATAACTGCCGCGCAGCGTGCGCACAGGTGCGGGAACTTCTCGTCAGAGCCTACGGACTTGTCGTGGCTCCAGCAGCGCTCGCACATCTCGCTTGCAGCCTTCTCAACGGTCACGGAAACGCCCTCGACAGTGCCCTTGAACTCGCCGTCAGCGCCATTCTTAACGGTAACGTTGGATACGGAGAACGCCTGTGCAAGCTCCGGATAAGCGGAAAGCTCGCTGAAGTTTGCGTCGTCAGCGTAAAGTGTAACGTCGGCGTCGATGGGCTTGCCGATAACGCCTGCGGTACGCTTTGCTTCGAGTGCCTTGAGCACGTCGTCGCGCACTGCGTGGATCTTGTTCCACTTTGCCTCGAACTCTGCGCCGAGAACAACGCCGGTCTTTTCGGGCATCTGGTTGAACGGAACACCGCGGAGGTCGTCGGTGGACTTGTGCGGCATGTACTTCCAGATCTCGTCGGAAGTGAATGTCAGGATAGGCGCGATGAGCTTTACAAGGGAATCCAGGATGATGTACATTGTGGTCTGGACTGCCTTTCTCTCCTCGGACTTCTCTGCGGAGCAGTACAGCGTATCCTTTACTACGTCGAGGTAGAAGTTGGACATGTCTACAACGCAGAAGCTGTGGATAGCGTGGTATGCAAGGTAGAAATCAAAGCTCTCGTAGGAAGCCTTTACCTTTTCGATGACTGCGTCGAGTCTTGTGAGCGCCCACTTGTCGATATCGCTGATCTTGTCGAGCGATACTATTTCTGTATCAGGATCAAATCCGCTGCCGTTGCCCAGGTTGCCCAGGATGAAGCGCGCGGTGTTTCTTATCTTTCTGTAAGCTTCGGAGAGCTGCTTGAGCATTTCCGGAGATACTCTTACGTCATTGTGGAAGTCAAGGGAAGCCACCCACAGACGGAGCACGTCAGCGCCGTACTTGCTGATAACTTCCTCGGGGAGGACAACGTTGCCCTTGGACTTGTGCATTACCTCGCCCTTGCCGTCAACTACCCAGCCGTGTGTGCAGACTGCCTTGTAGGGAGCCTTGCCTGTGGTCGCAACGGAGGTCAGCAGGGAGCTCTGGAACCAGCCTCTGTACTGGTCGCAGCCCTCGAGGTAGAGGTCAGCCGGCCAGGAAAGCTCGGGGCGCTCCTGGAGTACCGCAGCGTGTGTGCAGCCGGAATCGAACCACACGTCGAAGATGTCCATTTCCTTGCGGAACTTGCCGCAGCCGCACTCGCACTTAACGTCAGCGGGGATGAACTCGGACGGATCCTTGGAGTACCAGGAATCGGAGCTCTCCTTGCGGAACATATCGGAAATAGCCTTGATGGTCTTGTCGTTTACGATGACCTTTCCGCAGTCCTCACAGTAGAGGATCGGGATCGGCACGCCCCAGCGGCGCTGACGGGAAATGCACCAGTCGCTGCGCATGTTTACCATGTTCTTGATGCGCTCCTCGCCCCACTCGGGGATCCACTTTACTTCCTCGATAGCCTTGATGGTTTCAGGCTTGAACATATCCACGTTGCAGAACCACTGGTCTGTTGCGCGGTAGATGATAGGCTCGTGGCAGCGCCAGCAGTGCGGATAGGGGTGGACGATCTTCTGCATCGCGAGCAGGGTGTTGTCGTCCTCAAGGCGCTTTGCAATAGCCTTGTTTGCGTCTGCGGTCTTTAAGCCTGCGAAGTCGCCTGCTTCCTCGGTCAGCACGCCCTTTGCGTCAACGGGAACGATTATCTTGAACATTCCCTTGTACTTATTGCATACCTCGAAGTCCTCCAGACCGAAGCCGGGAGCTGTATGAACGCAGCCTGTACCGCTGTCAAGAGTTACATGGTCGCCCACGATAACAGGGGACTTTCTGCCCATGAACGGGTGGTCGGTCTCGATGAGCTCCAGGTCAGAGCCGAGGAAATTTCCGATGGTGGAGTACTTCTTGATACCGACAGCGTCCATAACTGTGGAAACCAGCTCGGTAGCCATCAGCAGGTACTGACCGTAGGACTTGCTCTCCTCGTCCTCGACCTTAACGAATGTGTACTCGTAGTTCGGACCGAGGCAGATAGCGAGGTTGCCCGGCAGAGTCCATGTGGTGGTCGTCCAGATAACAACGTACGCCTTGGCAAGGTCGATTCCGAGGTCATCGAACTTGCCCTTGGAATCGCTTATCGGGAACTTTACATAGATGGAGTAGCAGGGATCGTCCTGATACTCGATTTCAGCTTCTGCGAGGGCGGTGTTGCAGTCTGCGCACCAGTAAACCGGCTTCAGGCCCTTGTAGATGTAGCCTTTCTGCATCATCTTGCCGAATACCTCGACCTGCTTAGCCTCGAACTCGGGCTTGATGGTGAGGTACGGGTCGTCGAAGTCGCCCCATACGCCCAGGCGCTTGAACTGCGCCTTCTGACCGTCCAGGCAGGACAGCGCGAACTCGCGGCAGCTCTTGCGGAGGGTCACAGGGTCGATCTTGCCGCTGTCGATACCGATCTGCTTGATAGCCTTCAGCTCGATGGGCAGGCCATGGCAGTCCCAGCCGGGAACGTAGTTAGCGTTGTAGCCGGTCATGCTCTTGTACTTAACAATGATATCCTTGAGCACCTTGTTCATCGCGGTACCCATGTGGATATTGCCGTTTGCATAGGGAGGGCCGTCGTGGAGAGTATAGGAGGGCTTGCCCTTGTTCTTCTCGGAAAGGGCGTAATAAAGGCGATCCTGCTCCCACTTATCCAGCATTTCCGGCTCTCTCTGAGGGAGGTTGCCCCTCATCGGGAAGTCGGTCTTGGGAAGATTTAGTGTGTTGTTGAAATCCTCTGACATCTGATGTGTCTCCTTGCTTTATTGTTTTTATATCTGCACCGGCGGACCGGAGCGGTGATTTACTTATTTGTATTTTCGCCGTCGAACGGAATGTCTGTCGTCCTGCGGGTCTTCTTCATGGAATTGACATTGAAGAACGGCGAATCGTCCAGCGGAGTTTTTTCCGGCATTGAACGGAACGGCTCCTCAGCAGCGCCGGCAGTCACCGGCTCCGGCTGTTTTTCAGCGGGCTTGTCTGCGGGTGCCGCAGTTTCGGTGGGCTTAGCAGCCTTTGCCGCAGCCTGCTTTGCAGCGGCAGCTTTCGCTCTTTCAGCCTCGCGCTTCTCGACTTCGGCGGCGGTCTGCCTTACGTACTCGTTCTCGCACATCTCGGGCAGCTTTGCGATGAGGTCCATGTGGGACTTGTATGCTGTGAGCAGACGATTTCTGTATTCGTCCGCTTCCTTGCGGGTCTTTTGCAGAATGTTCTGCTGGATCTCCGTCTGCTTTTTCATCATCTGGTCGATCTCGTCCGCCTTTGCGCGGGCGTCCTTTACCAGCTTATCTGCGCGCTCGTTCGCTTCCTTGGTCATGCGCTTGGCGTATTCATCGGCGTCCGAAGTCGTCTTGTCCGCCTTTTCCTGCGCTTCCTTGAGCTGCTTCTCGACAGCCGCATTGGTCTCCTCGCGGAGCTTTTCAGCGGCAGCCTTGGATTCGCTGACTATCTGGTTGCCCTGCTTCTGCGCGAGCAGCAGAGCGTCTTTCAGGGCGTCCTCGTCGTCGCGGTACTCGCGTATCTTATCCGCAAGCACCTCGAGCTTCCTTTCGAGCTCATTCTTGTCTTTCTGGAGCTGTGCGAACTCGCTGGAGAGCTCGCGGAGGAACTCGTCCACGTCATCAGTCTTATAGCCGTTGAAAGTCGCCTTTTCAAAGCGCCTGGACAGAATATCCTTTGCATTCATGCTGATACTTCCCTTCTCAATTCCGCATTCAGCGGGTCGGCGTCAGCCGCCGTAATATGTTCTCGCCAATTCAGACGTATTTTTCGATAACAATGCGGAGCTTCCCTTTGCGGGTCTCTCCGTTTATTCCGGACAGGCGGTATCTGCCGCTTCCCCGGATGGATATGATGGTGTTTTCCCTCACCTCTGCGCTTACATTCGTGCAGGGGGTATGATCCGCGCTCACCATGCCTGATCTTATCAGCGCCGCGGATTTCTCTCTTGATGTATTAGCTGCGGCAGCCACGATGCAGTCAAGTCTCAATGACGAAACGCTGACATCCATGCGCTGCATTTTCTGCTCCGGGAGCGGTCTGGTCACTCCGACCTCCGCGCTGACGCCTACCCTGCCGATCTTATCGACGTGGGAAACGAGCTCCAGTGCGTTCTCGTGGACGAAGACCACCGCGTATCCCTCCGCAACAAGAATATCCCCGAGCAGCTCCCGCTTTATTTCAAGCGAGAGCAGCGCTCCGAGAAACTCTCTGTGTGTTAGTTTGTCGCTCCTGCGAAAGCTGAACGTGACAGCCCTCACCGGAAAAACGTCCTCCGGGGCAAGCTCCTCCGCGTAAGTGCCATCGAGCACTCCGCAGACGGTCCTCGCCGCGCCGTCGTACCCGCCGTAGAACACAAGCCCGCCCTTTACTGCGAACCTTGCAACAACAGCCTCGCGTTCATTCAGGAACGCGGAAAACCGCGGAACTCCCGACTTTATCGCAAGACGCTGAATATCGGCGATGTGAGCGGAAAGGTAGCGTTCCTCCTCGCTGAGCGTACCGGGGTTCATCAGAACTCCTCGTTGTCCAGCATATCGCCGCTGATATCAACGGTTCTGGGGGTGATGGAATAGGTGCACTCTGCAACTCTGACGATCCTGCCGTCGATAGCCGCACATACGCCTGCCATGAAGTCAACGATCCTCTTTCTGGAATCAACGCTCGTTACTTTCTCAAGGTTGAGGATAACGCTCTTGTTCTCTCTGAGGAAGCGTACCGGTTCCTTCATGATCTCCTCATACTTTGTGGGCTGAACGATCTTTACAGAAGCATTCTGTAAGGAAGCGGGCTTCATATTGATGACCTTATCGGTGGTTCTGGTCGCAGAAAAACGGGGAGCCTCAGCCTCTGCCTGTGTTACAGCGGAGCTGGATGTGTCGTAGCCCTCGTCCTCGTATGCGGTCTCCTCATCGTACTCCTCGTCGCTCTGTCTGAACCTCGAAAAGATGTCGCTTAATGCCATGATATTTTCCTCCCAATTATAAATATTTTCTGTATCCGAACAGACCTGACCCTATCCGGACAATCGTGGACCCGTGCTTTACCGCCGTTTCGTAATCCCCTGACATCCCCATGGAGAGAGTATCGAAAGCGCCGGCGCTGTTTACCGACTTGTCTGCCTGCAGATCGCTGAAAAGGCGCTGCATAGCCGCAAACACGTCCTCGCCGCAGCCGGGCGGCGGTATCGTCATCAGGCCGCGCAGCCTGATGTGCGGAAGCTCCCTGACCTGCGCGCAGAATTCCGCTGCGCTTTCAGGGGTGATGCCTCCCTTTGTTTCTTCCCCGCCGATGTTTATCTCGGCGAGTATATCCATGTCCAGACCGTGCTGACCAGCCCTGCGGCTGATCTCCTCAGCGAGATGAACGCTGTCCACGGAATGGATCATCGAAACCTTGTCTATGATGTACTTTACCTTGTTGGTCTGGAGCCCGCCGATGAAGTGCACCTCAGCCGGCACGTACTGCTCCCGCTTGTCAAGAAACTCCTGCACGCGGTTCTCGCCCAGCAGGTCTATCCCAAGTCCGACCGCATAATTGATGCGCTCCGGATCGACCGTCTTTGTCACCGCCATCAGCCGCACCTTGTCAGTGCGCCCTGCTGCGGACATCGCCTTGTCTATGTTTTCGCAGATCCGGGCATAGCTTTCCCTGATGTCGTCAAAGCTTGTCTGCGTATTACTCAACAACTTTTCCATCATACAGATCCTTGCCTTCTGTTACTATTTTATCATAAAGCTTCAGATAGCCGTCGTCCGCCTCCTGGGTGCAGATTATGTAATCTTCGCCCCAGTACTCAACGTTGACCTTTCTGAAAACGAGCTTTCCGCCCTGGAGGATGTAGACCCCGCGCACATCGTCGTCCGTGTAGCGCAGCGCGCTCTTGGAAATGCGCAGTCCGCCGTAGCTGTTGACAATATACTTGAACTGCGCCGTGCGCCCGGAGGCCACCGAAGCGGTCAGCGTATCGCATTCGAAAACGTACACCGCAGTACCGTCGCCGCGCCCGGTGTCGGTTATCGACACCACCTCGGCAGAGATCGGCGTAGGGTCGCTGGAAACTCTCAGCGTGACCTCTCCGCCCTCGTTGCAGCCGAAAAGCTGGCTGGAATCCATCACCGCAGCGACGCGCCAGCGGTAATCCGCGATGAGCTTCCCGACCTGGCTCGATTTTGCTCCTAGATCCGGTTTATTGAGTATCTGCTCTATCTGCTCTGCGGTTATCGTGGTGGAATCGTCCAGGCTCAGCCTGTCCTCATAGCCATCAACGCTGCTGACGAAATAGCCCGCACCGCCCGCCTGGATATCCTGCACGTCGCCGGAAAGCATCGCCTCCAGCTCCGAAACGCGGCTGCGCAGCGAGTTTATCTTGGATTCGTAGCTCGAAACGTCGCCACGGGATATCTCCCGCTTCGACAGCACTCCGAGCATGGAGTTCTCCTGCTCCTGAGCAGCAGCGTAATCGCCGCTTATAAGGCTCCCGAGTATCAGCGAGTGGCGCTCGTTTATCTGGTTCGATATAGTTTCAAGCTGGTTATTGTCCGTGCCGGCAAGGCGCTGTGCGTCTGTCAGCACCGTTATCTGTTCGTTTATCTTCTCTATCTCGCGGCGACGCTCGATGTCGGCTTCACTGCGGTAGCGCCTTGCGATGACCGAGCTCTTTCCGACCTTTGAGCCGTCGGCGTGCTCGTAGTCGATAACGCCTGTCCCGCTGTTATAGACCACCGTTTCATCGCGCAGGAACACGCCCTCGAACGGGATATCCTCGGTCATGCTGTAAGTGAAAGCGGTTTCAGTGACCACCTTTTCGCCGCGGGCAAAAAACGCCTGCCCGACGAAGTACACGACCACAAACATTGCCAGAATAAAGACGATTATCGAGGTCCACGCGGATTCCATTACTCTTCTTCAGCCTTTTCGTAGGCGTCGAGGATAGAAATGGGCTTGAGCGGGGTTATCGTGGAAATAGCGTGCTTATAAATAAGATTCTGCTTTCCGTCGGTGTCAAGAATGACTGTATAGTTATCGAATCCCTTGACCACGCCCTTGAACTGGAATCCGTTGGTAATGTAGATAGTTACCGGGATCCTGTCTTTTCTAGCCTGATTCAGGAAAACGTCCTGTAAGTTAATGTCTTTTGCCATAATCAACCACCTATTCTTTCTCTGTAGTCAACACAAGCAGCATTCCCCATGCTGCGATAGGAACGATTTACGCCACAAACGTGGCATAAATGCGCATAGATATTCCTATATAGACTAGTATATCATACTTTTTCAAAAAAAGCTATAACTTTTTTAACTTTTTTCAAAAAAATATAGAAAAACTTCGGTCAAATCCACAAAAAACCGGAATAATGCCCTATCGTATACCATATACTGTATATTTCCGGCTCATTTTTCCCTTTCGATTATCTCCCTTGCCGCCCTGACGACCTCGGAAAGCCCCTCCCCTGGACGTATCACGATGCGCTGGAATCTGCTGTCCCTGCGGAACCAGGTGAGCTGCCGCTTGGCGTACTGCCGGGTACGGAGCTTCAGCTCCTCAACGCAGTCCTGGAGCGACCTCTCGCCCCGGAAGTAGGGGTAGAGCTCCTTGCAGCCTATCGCCTGAGCCGCGGTCGGACGCTCCGGCTGCTCAAAGCAGCGGCGCGCCTCCTGTTCCAGTCCGTTTTTCAACATTATATCAACGCGGCGGTTGATACGCTCATGGAGCAGCTCCCTCGGCTCGAAATCCAGCGTCAGCAGAATGAACTCATACGGCGACGGAGCGCGCCTTGACTCCCGCTTCGCCTGGGCTATCGTGTGACCGGTAGTCTTGTAGACCTCCAGCGCGCGAATCACCCGGGAAACGTTGTTTTCATGCAGCTCCGCGGCAGTTTCCGGGTCCACCTCGCGGAGCTTTTCCAGCAGCGCAGCCGCGCCGTTTTCCTCCGCGAACTTTCGCAGCTCCTCGCGGTAGGCGTAGTCGCACTCGGAATCGTCGAACCGGAGATTATCCACGAACGACGAGATGTAAAGCCCCGTCCCGCCGCATATCACCGGGGTTTTCCCACGGCTGAGGATATCGTCGGCGCACTTCCCCGCCATAGCCACCCACTCCGCGACTGAAAAGCTCTGCGAGGGGTCTAGGAAATCCATCAGGTGGTGCGGTATCCCCTGCTGCTCCTCCGGGGTCGCCTTGGCGCTGGCTACATCCATATCGGTGTATATCTGCATGCTGTCAGCGGAGATGACCTCGCCGTCATACAGCTTGGCAAGCTCCACGGCAAGCGCGGTCTTGCCCGAGGCAGTCGGTCCGCTGACTACTATTATCTTGTTCATACTGCCTCCGTTTCCGTTATGTAACTCTGCCGAAATAGCGCTCTATCTGCTTGCGGGATATCTGGGTCATGACCGGTCTGCCGTGCGGGCAGTAGCGGATGTCCGGGTTGTTGAAAACCTCCTGCGCCAGCACCTGGAGCTCCAGGATGTCGTTATCCTCGTTGCCGCGTATGGAAGCCTTGCAGGCGACGGTATGCAGCATATCGTCAAAAAGCTCGCCCTCGACATTGGTGTTGCCCTTAGCGACTATTTTCGCGATACACTCCACTATCTCCGTCGGCGGGACCTTGTCCAGCATCTGCGGAAGCCCGGTCACCCGCGCCTTTCCGTCGGCGAATTCCATGATTATCCCGACGTTCGCGAGCTTGTCTGCGTATTCTGACATTCCGTTGAACTCCTCCGGGGTGAGGTAGACCTCCTCCGGCTGCATGAGCAGCTGCGCGGAGCTGTTGAAGCCCTTTTTCAGCCGCTCGAAATTAACGCGCTCATGCGCCGCGTGCTTGTCGATGAGTATCATTCCCTCGCTGGATTCGCACACGATGTAGGTCTTGAAAAGCTCGCCGACTACGCGTATCTGCTCCTTCGGCTGTTCCTCATGGAGTACCGGGGCGGACGGCTCCGGAGCAGGCTCCGGTTTCTTCTCGAACGACTTTTCCGACAGGAACGCGAATCCCGGCAGCTCGGTCAGCGGAGTTTCCTTCGGCTCCGGCTTCTTCGCCGGGACAAGCTCCGGCATGTAGGTCTGCTCGGCGGCGGGAAGCGGCTGGGTAAACTGGGTAAACTGCGCTTCCTGGCGGAGCGTGAATCTCGGAGGTTCGCGCTTTTCCTGCGGGTATATCACCGCGTCCCTGCCGGAGGGTATCGGCATGGTCCTCGGCGGTTCCTCTATGACCTGCGCGGAAGCGGTGCGGAGCGGTTCGGAAGCCCTGGCGCGCTCCGGCTGCGGGATATTTTCCGTACGGGCGGGAGCGGCGTTCAGCTTTATCTCGCGGCTCTCGTCGTAGCCCATCAGCGCGTTCTTCACCGCGAAGTAAACCGCGTCGAAAACTATTTTCTCGTTTGTGAACCGCACCTCGGTCTTGGTCGGGTGGATGTTGGCGTCCACCTGGGACGGGTCAGTGTTCACGCACAGCACGCAGGACGGGAACTTCCCTACCATTATCGTGTTGCGGAACGCTTCCTCCAGCGCCGCGCAGCACAGCGGGCTTTTCACGCTCCTGCCGTTCACGAAGAAGTTCTGCATGGAGCGGTTGGCGCGGGTGAACAGCGGCGAGGAAACGTAGCCGGTCACCGCAGTGTTCTGGTAGACGTTCTCCACCGGGATAAGCCCCGCCGCGAACTGCTTGCCGAATACCGCGTAGACCGCGCTGTAATACTCGCCGTCGCCGCTGGAGAGCATTGTCTGCCTGCCGTCCCTGATGAAGCGGAACGATATCCCCGGGTGGCTAAGCGCGAGCTTTTCCACCACGGAAGCGCAGTAATTCCCCTCGGTGACGTCCTTTTTCAGGAATTTCAGCCGCGCCGGAGTGTTGTAGAACAGGTCGCGGATGATTATGGTCGTGCCGTCGGCGCAGCCCGCGCGGTCGTACTCCGTCGGCTCGCCCGCCTCTATGCGGTAAATGCTGCCTAACTGGTCCTCACGCTGCTTTGTGAGCAGCTCCACCCGGCTCACCGCGCAGACGGAAGCGAGCGCCTCACCGCGGAATCCCAGCGTATTGATACTGTCGAGGTCGTCCTGGGTGTAGACCTTGCTTGTCGCGTGCCGCATGAACGCGGTGGGGATATCCTCGTAGGAAATTCCGCAGCCGTCGTCCGTCACCCGCAGATAGGATATGCCGCCGCGCTTTATCTCCACGGTTATCGAGGTCGCCCCAGCGTCGATAGAATTTTCTGCAAGCTCCTTTATCACCGAGGAGGGGCGCTCGATGACCTCTCCGGCGGCGATAAGCTCGTATACGCTCTTGTCGAGCAGGTTTATCTTTGGCATTATTGCTCCGTTCTAAGCCCGTTCCGGGCAATACAAAATCGCTGAATCAAATATAAAATCACAGACCCGCTTCCTGATAATTTAAATCCATCGCGAAGCGATACCGAAATTACGAATTCCGCATTCCGAATTTTTCACAGCGTGTCCTTTATGTCCTTGAGGAACATCAGCGCGTCCATCGGGGACATGGTGTTTATATCCGCGGCGCGCAGCTTTGCGATGGCATTCTGCTCGTTTATCGCGGTGAAACTGAACTGGTGGTCGGCGGTCTTTTCGATGGTTTCGGAGAGTTTCGTTCTGCCGAGCTTTTCGAGCTCCACCAGCTCCTCCTTGGCGCGGTTGATGACCTTCTGCGGAAGTCCCGCGAGCTTCGCCACCTCGATGCCGTAGCTGTCGTCAGTGCCGCCCTCGCATATCTTGTGCAGGAACCTCAGCTCGTCGCCGCGCTTGACCGCCGCAACGCTGAAATTGCGTATCCCGTCGTACTCCTTTTCCATCGAGATAAGCTCGTGATAATGCGTTGCGAACAGCGTTTTGCAGCCTATCGCCTTTCCGCTGATGTACTCCGCGACTGCTTTCGCTATGGAAATTCCATCGAACGTGGAAGTGCCCCTGCCTATCTCGTCGAGGATAACCAGGCTCTTTTTAGTCGCGTTCTTTAGTATCTCCGCGACCTCGTTCATCTCGACCATGAACGTTGACTGCCCCGAAGTCAGGTCGTCGGAAGCGCCAACGCGGGTGAATATCTTGTCCACGACGCCGATCTTAGCGTACTCCGCCGGGACGAAACAGCCTATCTGCGCCATCAGCACGATTATCGCGGTCTGCCGCATGAACGTGGACTTACCCGACATGTTCGGTCCGGTGATTATCATCAGGCGGTTGGAGTTCGTATCGAGATAGGTGTCGTTCGGCGTGAACGGGTGGTCGGTAAGCATTTTCTCGATCACCGGGTGTCTGCCGCCGCGTATCTCGATAACGCTGTCGAGGGTCATTTCCGGTTTGACGTAGCCGTTTTCAATGGAAGCCTGCGCGTAGCTGCACAGCACGTCCACCGCCGCGACAGCCGCAGCCGCAGCCTGCACAGCCTCCAGGCGCGTTCCGATGAAGTCCCGCACCTCGCCGAAAATAGCCTGCTCCAGCGCGAGTATCTTGTCGTTCGCGCCGAGTATGTCGGATTCTACCTTTTTCAGTTCCTCGGTGATGTATCGCTCGCCGGTGGTGAGGGTCTGCTTGCGTATGTAGTGCGCCGGGACCTGGTCGAGCTGCCCCTTGGAGACCTCGATGTAGTAGCCGAAAACGCGGTTGTAGCCGACTTTCAGCGTGCGTATTCCGGTGGCTGCGCGCTCGCGCTCCTCAATTTCGGTGAGGATATCCTTGCCGCCGCCGGTGATTTTACGCAGGCGGTCGATCTCCTCATTGAAGCCGTCCTTGATGACGCCGCCGTCCTTGAGGGTCAGCGGCGGGTCGTCAACTATCGCGTTTTCGACCAGGGACGAAACGTCGTTCAACTCGTCTATCTCGCTGTTGAGCTTCCGGAACAATGCGGAATCCACCTTAGAAATGCACTGCTTCAGCCCCGGGAGCCGCGCGCAGGTCTGCCCCAGCGCGTAGATGTCCTTTGGCGACGCGGATTTGTACATAATGCGCGTCATGAGCCGCTCGAGGTCGTAGATACCGTTCAGCGCGTCGCAGATGTCGTAGAGCTGCGTGGAGTCCTTTGTCAGCGCCTCCACCGCGTCGTGGCGCTTTAGTATCTCCGAGGGATTTATCAGCGGCTGCTCAAGCCAGGTTTTCAGCTTTCGCCTGCCCATGGAAGTCACGGTCTTATCCAGCACCCACATCAGCGAGCCGCGCTTTTCCTTGGTACGCATGGTTTCGGTCAGCTCGAGATTTCTTCTCGTGGTGAGGTTCAGCCCCATGAACTCCCCGTCAGCATGGATGGTCAGCGACACAAATCGCTTTACGGTGGCTTTCTGCGTTTCCCCGAAGTAGCGGAACATCGCGCAGAGCGCTTTCCGGACTAGCGGCATTTCAGCAACGCCAAGCTCCGCGCCGCTCTCGAACTGGTCGGTTATTACCGACATGTCCGAGCCGTCAAAGCTGCTGTCGTCCAGCATTTCGCACAGGCAGCGCTTGAGCCTGTCCCGGACGAACTCGTGGACCTCCTTGTAGTCAAGAAAATCCTGATTTATCAGTATCTCTACCGGGCTGAATCTTGACAGCTCGGAGATGATATCCTGCTCGATATCCTTGCCGCTCTTGCTGAAAACGTGAACCTCTCCGGTGGAGATATCAGCGAACACCAGCGCTGCGGCTTTCTGCTCCCTGTCAGGGCAGATGCAGGCGATGTAGTTGTTGGAGTCCTCGCTCAGCATGCTGGACTCAATGACCGTGCCCGCCGTCACCAGGCGGATAACGTCGCGCTCCACCAGCCCCTTGGAGGCGGCGGGGTCGGTCAGCTGCTCGCAGATAGCCACCTTGTAGCCCTTGTCGATGAGCTTCTTTATGTATATCTCGCAGCTGTGGTAGGGCACGCCGCACATCGGCGAACCCGCCCGGGAGGTCAGCGCAAGCTCCAGCTCCCTCGAAACGTTCTCCGCGTCCTCGAAGAACATCTCATAGAAGTCCCCCAGACGGAAGAACAGAATATAATCGCTGTACTTCTCCTTGATGTCAAGATACTGTTTCAGCATCGGGGACAGCTTTTCCGATTCCTGCGCCATTTATAGCACCTCCCTGTGAATTTCTCCTTAAAATCAGCCGCAGCCGCCGCAGGTAGCGCAGCTGCCTGTGCAGCCGCTGGACTGCGTGGTCGGGCAGGTCATGGGGTCTGCGCCCTGTAATGTCAGCGTGAGTACGGTGTTCACCTGGCTCATCAGGTCGTCCATTCCCTGCTTGGATACGGTGAAAAGCGCCATATTCTCGTTGGACATCACCTTTTCGTAAGCCTCCTGCATGTCTGCGTTCAGCTTCTGGAGCTTTTCCTTGTCCTGCTCCTCCTCGGGCTTGTTGTACTCCATTGCGGCGTTCTGGCGGATAAGGTTGAATTCGCCGATGAGGTTCTGAAGCTCAACGTCCTCGTCGTTCGCCTTCTTTGCCTTTGCGTACTGAATATAGCGCTCGTCCTCCTGGATAGCCTTGCCGAGTTCTCTTACTGCCTGTATTGCGTCCATAGTTGTTCTCCTTTACACTAGTTCACCGATGAGCGCCCAGTTGAGCGCGTCGGTTATCTTCACATCGACGAAGCTGCCGATGAGCGACTTGTCCCCGTCGAAGTCAACGATTATATTTTGTATGCTCTTTCCGGTGAGACAGCCGTCCCGGGTCCTGCCCGGTCCCTCGCACAGCACCCGCATGGTCCTGCCGACGTAGTTGTGATAGGACGAGCAGCCTATCTCGCCCTGTACCTCCAGCAGCTCGCGGAACCACTTTCCCTTTTCCTCCTGGGAGATGGGGTCAGGCATTTCCGCCGCCTTTGTGCCCTTGCGGGGGCTGTAGATGAACGTGAACAGCGAATCGTACTTCACCTCGCGGATAAGGCTGAGAGTCTCCTGGAAGTCCTCGTAGGTCTCGCCGGGGAATCCCACGATGATGTCGGAGGTCAGCGCAACGTCCGGGATATGCTCCTTGGCGTAGTTGATGAGCTCCAGATAGTGCTCCCGGGTGTAGCTGCGGTTCATCAGCTTCAGGATACGGCTGCTTCCGGACTGCACCGGAAGATGGAAGTGCCGCGTGACTTTTTCGCACTCGGCGATGGTGTCGATGAGCTCATGCGTGGCGTCCTTGGGGTGGCTTGACATGTAGCTTATCTTGAATTCCCCGGGGATAGCGTTGATACGCCGCAGTAGCTCAGGGAAGTCAACGTCCGTGCCCCTGCCGTAGCTGTTTACGTTCTGTCCCAGCAGCAGAAGTTCCTTGTAGCCGTCGGCGACCAGCTGCTCCGCTTCGCGGACTATCTCCTCCGGGTCGCGGGAGCGCTCACGTCCGCGGACATAAGGCACTATGCAGTAGGTGCAGAAATTGTTGCAGCCGTACATTATCGGGATGCTCGCCTTTAATTTGCTCTCGCGGCGCAGCGGGATACCCTCGGCGATAACGCCGTCCATCTGCGGGATGGAGATCTGCCGTTTGTGCGTAGTCAGCGCTTCGTATATGAGCTGCGGCAGGGTGTGCAGAACGTGCGTTCCGAACACCATGTCAACATACGGAAAGCTTTTTTTTATGCGCTCCGTGATGTGCTCCTGCTGAACCATGCATCCGCACACTCCGATGAGCATGTCCGGTTTCTGCTTTTTATTGTGCTTGAGCGCGCCGAGATTTCCGAACACCCTGTCCTCCGCGTTTTCGCGCACCGCGCAGGTGTTGAACAGCACAAGGTCGGCTCCGTCCGCAGAATCCGAGAAGCCGTAGCCCATCATCGCGAGCATTCCCTTTATCTTCTCGCCGTCGCTGACGTTCTGCTGGCAGCCGAAGCTGTGTACGTGCGCTATCGGAGGTTCCTCCCGCGCGGCGTTCAGCTCCCGCACCTTTTCGGCGTATTCTTTCTGCGCCGCAGTCTCTGCGGCAGTTACTTTTGTCGTCATGTTTCAGTTCCTTTATATTATCATCGTAAGGTTTTATTTTAACACGAATCGTTTAAAAAATCAAGTCAGCCGTTTCTGACAGTTTTTGCAAACACCGCCGCCGTGACCGAAACCGCGCCGGCTCTGCGCAGCTTGTCCGAAATGCTGTTTATAGTCGCGCCGGTGGTGCACACGTCGTCGATGAGCAGTATACGCTTTCCGGCGGCGCCCTCCGGGTCGGAGACGCGATAGGCGCGCTCAGCGTTCTTGATGCGTTCCTCCGCATTCAGGCGCTTCTGTTCGATCTTGTCGTCGGTGACATACAGCAGGTCGCGGTACGGCTTTCGGGATATTTCCGCGCACAGTTTTGCTATCATCCTGCTATGGGCGTAGCCGAGCTCCCGGACGCGCTTTCTTCCGGACGGAACGGAGGTTATCAGGTCCGCGGCGCTTATCAGCTCCTGGGCATGCTCCGCGATGAGCACGGCGAACGCGTCTATCGAATAGCGGTACCAGCCGTCTTTCATTCGCAGCACTGCGCTCCTGGCTCTGCCGGTATACTCGCAGACCGCCGAGAAGCCGTCCACGCCCACCGGGACATCCTCCGCGTAGTCAATGAATCTCAGCCGCCCGAAACAGCCGGGACACCAAAGCTCCTTTATCCCGACAACGCTGTCGCAGAACGGACACCGATTCGGAAAAATCATCGCCGCCGCTCTCCTGCGGAGTTCCCACGCTCTCATACGAACATATCCTCGAGCATGGGTTTCAGGCAGGAATACCGCATCATCCGGCGGTCGTTCGCGACCATGCTCTGCACCTTGCGGACGGTGCCGATGATTATCAGCGTGCTCTTGGCGCGGGTGACTGCGGTGTAGAGCAGATTGCGGTAGGTCAGCTTGTCCATGCCGTTCGGCAGCGGGATTATCACCGCCGGGTACTCGCTGCCCTGGCTCTTATGTATCGTCACGGCGTAGGCGTGCTCGATCTTCTTCATCATCTCCGCGTCGTAGGTCGCTTTTCGCCCGTCGAAATCTATCTCCAGACGGTTGTTCACCTTATCGGCGGTGCGTATCAGCCCGATATCCCCGTTGAAAATGCCGTGGGATAACTCCGCGCCCCTGCGCCACTCCACGTCGTAGTCGTTGCGGGTCTGCATTATCTTGTCGCCGGTGCGGAACAGCGTGTTGCCGAATTTAACCTCGGAACGCCCCTTGCCCGGCGGATTCAGCGCGAGCTGGAGCTCCTTGTTGAGGTTCTGCGTGCCGACCACGCCTATCCTGGACGGGCACAGCACCTGGATGTCCTCCAGCGGGGAGTAGCCGTAGCTTGCCGGGAGCCTGCGCCTGCACAGGTCCACCACCAGGCGCAGCGTGTCCTCCTCGTTCGCCGATTCCATGAAGAAGAAGTCGTTACGGCGGTCGTTCAGTATCGGCATTTCGCCATCTACTATGCGGTGGGCGTTCGTGACGATAAGGCTCTGCGCCGCCTGGCGGAATATCTCCTTCAGCTCCACTGCCGGGACCCTGCCGCTGGAAATAAGGTCGCGCAGGATATTTCCCGCGCCAACGGACGGAAGCTGATTGCTGTCCCCGACCATGATGAGCCGCGTCCGCGTGCGGACCGCCCTTAACAGCGAATCCATCAGCAGCGTGTCCACCATCGACATCTCGTCGATTATCAGCACGTCGCAGGTCAGCGGATTATCCTCGCGGCGCTTGAACGCGTGGCTTTTCGAGCCGAAATCCACCTCCAGCAGACGGTGTATCGTCTGCGCGGGCGCTCCGGTGAGGTCCGCCATGCGCTTTGCCGCGCGCCCGGTGGGAGCGGCGAGTTTCATTTTCAGACCGCGCTTTCTGCACAGGGAGATGACTGCGTTGAGCGTAGTCGTCTTACCTGTACCGGGACCTCCGGTCAGTATGAAAACATGGTTGTTCATGCAGCCGTTTATCGCCTCACGCTGAAGTTCCTCGTACCTTATGCCCTGCTCAAGCTCTATCCCGGCTATCTCCTGGGAGAAATCCACGTCGCCGCCGTCGCTTCGCTTTATCATCTCGGCGAGCTTTTCGGCGATGCTACATTCCGCGCGGTAGTACTCCGTCAGGAAAACGAACTTGTCGTCGTACTTGTCGCAGCGGATTATCTCGCCACGCTCCTCCGCCATCAGCAGACCGTTCCAGAACTGCTTCTCGTTGACGTTCAGCTCGAAAGTCACCCGGTCGGAAAGGTCGTTTTCGGTGATGCAGGTGTGGCCGTTGTTGGCGTTCTCACGCAGACACCAGAGTATCCCGGCAAGTATCCGCTCCTCGCTGTCCATCGGGAAATCCATGTCCCGCGCAACGCGGTCAGCCTCCCGGAACGGCAGCTCTATCCCCGTCCCGCAGAGGCACCAGGGATTATCCTCCACTGCCTGGACGGTATTGAGCTCGAATTTCTTCCAGGCGAGCGCGACCACCGCCGGCGTCAGCCCGTACCTCGCGAAATAGGTCACTGCCTTGCGCAGCCCGGCTATCCTGCGGAAATCCTCGCCTATTTTCTTCGCGCTCTCGGGGCTTATCCCCTTTATTGAGGAAAGCTGCCCGGGGTCGTTCTCTATCATCTCCAGCGTCTTGCTGCCGAATGCGGTGACGATGCGCTTCGCCATCGCCGGACCTATCCCGGAGATAACTCCCGAGCCCAGGAACTTGCGCACAGCGCTTTCCGTATTGGGCAGGCTGCGCTCGCAGACCTCCGCCTTGAACTGCCTGCCGTACTTCGGGGAGTTGATGTACTCCCCCAACAGGGTAAGGCTCTCGCCCTCCCGGACGTCGCCGAGATTCCCGACGACGGTCACAAGCTCGCCCTCGCAGTCGAGGTCGATGACGATGTAGCCGTTGTCCTCGTTATAGAATACCACGTCCTCCACCGTTCCGGTAAGAGTTACTGCCGATTCCTTATCCAAATCCGATCACCGCTCCGTTGTGTTGTAAAAGCTGACGTTGCCGTACTTCCCGGCAAGCCGCCGCGCGTCCTCGTCCCATTCGTTTCCTGCTGAAAGTATCACCACCCGCCGGACGTGCGGGTTCCTCCTCGCGGATTCCACAAAACCGTCGATGTCCTCGCCGCTGCGCACGAACACGTCGTGCTTCACGGCTCCCCGGGCAAGCACAGCCCAGGCGATGAGCTTGACCAGCACGGCAAGCCCGAATATCATCAGGAACATTATCGAAAAAACGTACAGGAACTCCATATACACCGCCTCCTGCGGCAGTATATGCAGCCCTGAAATAATTTGTTATCTGTGGAGGATAATGCAGTTCCAGCCCTCTTCGTTGCGGCTGTCCGCGATAACGAAGCCGTTCTCGGTCAGCGCTGCGTTCACCTCGTCAAGGCGCTCGTCGATTATTCCGGAAACGATGAGCGTAGCCTCCGGCTTCATGAACCCCGCGAACAGCGGACTCATGCCGATTATGACATCTGCGACGATGTTCGCGCATACTACGTCGTAGCCCGTTCCCAGCTTTCCGCGGAGGTCCTCGTCGTCGATGATGTTGCCGCAGTACGCGGTGTAGTGCTCGTGGGTGAAGCTGTTCTTCTCAACGTTCTCGGAGGCAGTCTTTACTGCGTTCTCGAAAATGTCGCACATGGTCACCTTTTCAGCGCCGAAAAGCAGCGACGCAATGGAAAGAATGCCGCTTCCGCAGCCGAGGTCCAGCACCTTTGCGCCGGGCTTCACGATGTCCTCCAGCGCCTCCATCACCAGCTTTGTGGTGTGGTGCTGACCGGTGCCGAATGTGGAAGCCGGGTCTATCTCAAGGATACGGTCGCCGGCGCCGGGGGTGACGTCCTCCCAGGAGGGCTTTACTACCAGCGTTTTTCCTACGCGGAACGGCTTGTAGTACTTCTTCCAGTTGTTAGCCCAGTCCTCCTCCTTTACGTTTGCGAGCTCCATGCGGAGGTTGCCGTAATAGCCGTCGGAGTTGTTCTGCTTCCATGTCTCTATGAGGGAGCGTATCGCCGCGAGCGTTTCCGCGCCCTGGGCGTTGTCGTGGACGTACAGCGTGATGTGCGGCTCGACCTTGCTGAGCCCCATCAGTTCGTCGTCAACGTAGTCCCAGTTGGAATTCTTGTCGGCGAGGAAGCTCTCGAAATCCGCGCTGTCGCTTATTATAAAGCCGGTGATGCCGTAGTCGGTCAGCGCTCCGGTTATTCCGTCAATTGCCTGGGACGCGGTGTAGATGTCAGCCTGTATAAAATTATCCATATTCTGTATCTCCTATAGTATTTTCTTACGCACATAATAGTACATGATACATTATACACCATTTCCCCGGATAAATCAAGCGATTTTTTCGCCCCGCGAAAAAAGCCGTTGACAAACCGCCTGAAATATAGTAAAATATAGTTTGGACTAATCCCGTAATAAAGGGATAAATGAACAGACAGAAAGGAACTGAACATATGGCAAAGCTGAATGAAAATTTCTTCAACCTCAAGAAGAACTACCTCTTTATTGATATCGGCAAGCGCGTCAAGGCGTACACCGCCGCTCACCCCGAGGCAAAGCTCATCAGAATGGGCATCGGCGACGTAACACAGCCGCTCGCTCCGGTAGTCGTTGACGCAATGGTCAAGGCTTCCAGGGAGATGGGCGTGAAGGAGACCTTCCGCGGCTACGAGGACAGCGGCGCAGGCTACGACTTCCTCCGCGAGGCTGTTTCCGACTACTACAAGAGCTTCGGCGCGGACGTTGACCCCGCCGTTATCCACATCAGCGACGGCGCAAAGAGCGACTGCGGCAACATCATCGACATCTTCGGCGAGGGCAACACCGTTGTCGTTACCGACCCGGCTTACCCCGTTTACGTTGACAGCAACATCATGAGCGGCAATAACGTGGTCTACGCCAACTCCACTGAGGAAAACGGCTTCGCCGCAATGCCTCCCAAGGACGTCAAGGCTGACATAATCTACCTCTGCTCACCGAACAACCCCACCGGCTCCGTCTACACCAAGGCGCAGCTCAAGGAATGGGTGGACTACGCGCTGGCAAACAATGCAGTTATCATCTTCGACGCAGCCTACGAGGCGTTCATCACCGAGGCTGACCTCCCCAGAAGTATTTATCTGGTAGAGGGCGCTAAGAAGTGCGCCATCGAGATATGCTCCCTGTCCAAGACCGCAGGCTTCACCGGCACACGCTGCGGCTACACAATCGTCCCCGAGGAGCTTATCCAGAAGGACAGCAAGGGCAACGACGTGAAGATCGCAGACCTCTGGAACAGACGCCAGGGCAGCAAGTTCAACGGCGTATCCTACCCCGTACAGCGCGCAGCCGAGGCTGTGTTCACCCCCGAGGGACAGAAGCAGACCAAGGCTACCATCGCGTACTACCAGGAGAACGCGCGTATCATCGCAAAGACCTGCGACGAACTTGGGATCAAGTACACTGGCGGTATCAACTCCCCGTACATCTGGCTCAAGAGCCCGAACGGCATGGGCAGCTGGGAATTCTTCGATTACCTGCTCAACGAGATCCAGGTAGTTGGTACTCCCGGCGCCGGCTTTGGCGCAAACGGCGACGGCTGGTTCAGACTGACCGCATTCAGCACTCACGAGCTGACCACCGAGGCAATGGAAAGATTCAAGACCCTTTTCAAGAAGTGATCCATCATCATAAAGACCTCCGAGTGTCCCGGAGGTCTCAGCTTGTCGAAAAAGCCATCTTTCGTAGAAAAAAGAAAGAGGGCTTTTTGAATATTAAGCAGTGAGGAATATGA
>CAKSEO010000028.1 GCA_934446565.1 uncultured Oscillospiraceae bacterium
GATTTCGTCCGACGCAGAAAAAAAGCCCGAAACAACCGAGTGAACGGTCGTTTCGGACTTTGGCGGGATTATATATCTCTCAGACGCTCCCACATTATTGCGGGGGCTAGTGTTATTTTAAGTCGTCTTTTTTCCCGCTGCATTCGCCGCAGTGACCGCAGTGACTACAGTGACCACTGCAATGACTTCCGTTTCCGCAGCAGCCTCCCTTGTGCGCCGCCCTGACCGCCGCAACGAATCCGACCGCGACCAGGACGATGAGCAGGATACTTACCAGATTCATGAGCCGCTCCTTTCAAGTCAGGCAAGACCGAACGCCATTCCTACGCAGCGCACCAGGAACGCCATGACCCACGCAATAGCGCACTGTATCAGCACCGTAGCCGCAGCGGCTCTCACGCTCCCCAGCTCGCGCTTTACCGTGGCGATAGCCGCAACGCATGGCGTGTAGAGCAGCGTGAATACCAGGAACACCACCGCAGTGAACGGAGTGAACAGCGTGGTTATCTGCGAGGTGTCCCCGCCGAGGAGCAGCGTCAGCGTCGAAACTACGCTCTCCTTTGCGGTAAAGCCTGTGATGAGCGCGGTGGAAGCTCTCCAGTCGCCGAATCCCAGCGGAGCGAATATCGGCGCTACGAAACCTCCGATCAGCGCCAGCAGGCTGTTTTCCGGGGAATCAACGATGTTCAGCCGGACGTCGAAATTCTGAAGTATCCAGATGATGATCGACGCAGCAAAAATCACCGTGAACGCTTTCTGGATGAAATCCTTGGCTTTCTCCCATATGAGCTGACCAACGCTCCTGGCGCTCGGAAGGCGGTAATTCGGGAGCTCCATGACGAACGGCACAGGCTCTCCGCGGAACTTCGTGAGCTTCAGAATGATTGCGTAGAGCATGCCACAGAGAATGCCGAAAACGTACAGCCCGACCATCGCGAGAACGCGGTACTGCTGCGGGAAGAACGCCCCTATCATCATCGTGTAGATAGGCAGCTTTGCGGAGCAGCTCATGAACGGGGTCAACAGTATCGTCATTTTGCGGTCGCGCTCACTGGAGAGCGTCCGCGTAGCCATTATCGCGGGGACGGAGCAGCCGAATCCCACCAGCATTGGAACGAAGCTCCGCCCGGAAAGTCCCAGCTTACGCAGGGGTCTGTCCATCACGAACGCAACTCTCGCCATGTATCCGGTGTCCTCCAGGATAGACAGAAAGAAGAACAGCGTCACGATAGTCGGCAGAAAGCTCAGCACGCTCCCGACGCCGGCGCACACTCCGTCAACCACAAGCGACTGCACCACGGGATTTACCTCCAGGTATTCCAGTCCCTTTGCTATCCATTCGATAACGAAATCCACGCCGACGCTCATCAGGTCGGACAGCCAGGCGCCGATAAGGCTGAACGTCATCGTGAAAACCAGAGCCATTATCCCGATAAAGCACGGGATAGCCGTGTATTTTCCGGTCAGCAGGCGGTCTATCTGCATGCTGCGACGGTGCTCGCGGCTCTCCCGCGGACGGACGACCGTCTTTTCGCAGAGGTTTTCGAGGAATGAAAAGCGCATGTTCGCGAGCGCCGCCTCGCGGTCCATTCCGCTTTCCTGCTCCATGATGCTTACCAGGTGGTCGAACGCGTGCTTCTTCTCCTCGGGAATGCTGACCTTCTCGCCGATGAGCTCGTCGTTTTCCACAAGCTTCGTCGTGGAAAATCTCACCGGAAGCCCCGCCGCCTGGATATCCGGCGCAAGCAGCAGCGAAGCCGCGTGAATGCAGCGGTGCACCGCTCCTACCTTATCCTTTGAATCCCTGCTTTCCGGGCAGAAATCCATCTTGACGGGTATCTCGCGGTAGCGCGCGACATGTATCGCGTGGTCGATGAGCTCGTCGATACCCTCGTTTTTCGCGGCTGAAACCGGCACGACCGGGATACCAAGTATCTGCTCCAGCTCGTTCACCAGGATAGAGCCGCCGTTAGCCCGTACCTCGTCCATCATGTTCAGCGCGAGCACCATCGGGATACCCAGCTCCATCAGCTGCATGGTGAGGTAGAGGTTGCGCTCGATGTTGGAAGCGTCAACGATGTTGATTATCCCGCTGGGGTGGGTGTTCAGCAGGAAGTCGCGGGTGACTATCTCCTCGCTGGAATAGGGAGACAGGGAATATATTCCCGGCAGGTCGGTCACGACTGCCTCCGGATGGCTGCGTATCGTTCCATCCTTGCGGTCTACGGTAACTCCCGGGAAGTTCCCGACATGCTGGTTGGAACCTGTCAGCTGATTGAACAGCGTTGTCTTTCCGCAGTTCTGGTTCCCGGCGAGGGCGAACGTCAGCGGAGCGCCCTTCGGGATAGCCGCGCCGGAATGCTCCATGTGGTAGCTCACGCCGTCCGCCCTGGCAAGCTCGCCTACGCCCGGGTGCGGAGTGCTGCTAGCCCTGCGCGCTCCGGAAACCACTGCCTTTACCGGCTTTGTATGTACCTGCTCGACGGTCACTTTCCGCGCTTCCTCCAGCCGGAGGGTCAGTTCGTACCCGCGCAGCTGGAACTGCACCGGGTCGCCCATCGGCGCGACCTTTTGCAGGGTTATTTCGGTCTGGGGAGTCAGCCCCATGTCAAGAAGATGGTGCCTTAGCGCACCGCTGCCGCCGACCTCGCTTATGTACGCGCTCTGTCCCGGCTTTAATTCGTCCATGGTCATACTATATACCTCCAGTACTTTTCAAGTACCCGGTTTTTGAAAAGTTTGTCGAATCATCGAAGTTATCCTAAGTTAACATTATAGCACAAACATCCCTGTAAGTCAAGAAAATAATACATATACCGATAAGAACATGTTGTGAAACCGCACTTGAAATAATCCGCCGAAAGTGGTATAATTCTATAAGAATACAGACAGGAGCTAAAAATGAACAGACTTAACATATTCCTTGAGCACATATTTGAGGGAGCGCAGCAGCAAGGCACGTCCCTCGAGAGCACGCTGATACAGGCTCAGAAAATGGGTTATTCCGGGCTGGAATGCGACCTCTGGCGACTTGACGACCGCGCGGAGGTGAAGCGGCAGTTCGACAGCTGCGGGTTGTCCGTTTCCTCGGTATATAATATGTACGACTTCCTCCGGGATGAACCGGTTATTTCAAAAGAAAAAATGCGCCGCCATCTGGAAACGACAGCGTATTTCGGAGCAGACAAGGTGCTTGCTATCCCTGGGTTCTTTCAGCCGGACGACGACCGGGAAGCCGGATACAGGAAATTTGCGGAGCAGCTTGCGGTGATGTGCGAACTTGCGGCGCAGTACGGCATAACCGTCACGCTGGAGAATTTTGACGACAACAGCTCTCCCTGCTGCGACACGGACGGGCTGGAGCGGCTGCTGACTGCGGTCCCGGGGCTGCGCTTCACGTTCGACACCGGGAACTTCGCGTACGTCCTGAAGGACCCCGCGCATGCCTACGCCCGGCTGAAGCCGTACATCGCGCACGTTCATCTGAAAGACCGCAGCCGGGACGTTTCCCGCAGCAATGCCGATGGCTCCAACGCTAAGGCTGACCTTTCCGGCATGGAGATGTACCCTGCTGAGTGCGGCGGGGGCTACGTCGGAATGGAGGAGCTGGTGCGGCAGCTGCTTGCGGACGGCTACGCCGGGGATTTTTCGGTGGAGCACTTCGGTGCAGCCGACCAGCTTGAATATATGCGGCGTTCGGCAGAGAATGTCCGCCGCTGGATATCAGAGGTGAATCAATGATACGAGTACTTATCTGGAACGAATACCGCCACGAGAAATGCCAGCCGGAGGTGGCGAAGATATATCCCCAGGGAATGCATGCCGCCATCGGCGAGTATCTCATGCAGGACGAGGATATCGTTGTACGGCTTGCCTGCCTTGACGACCCGGAACAGGGACTTAGCGAAGAAGCGCTTTCCCAAACGGACGTCCTCATCTTGTGGGGACACATGGCGCACGACGAGGTAACGGAACAATCCGTGGAACGGGTCTGCCACCGTGTCAACGAGGGGATGGGATTCATAGGGCTTCATTCAGCCCACCACAGCAAAGTGTTCAAGCGGCTGACCGGAACGTCCTGCAACCTGAAGTGGCGGCACGGCGACCGTGAGCGCGTCTGGACGGTTATCCCGTCCCACCCGATAGCCCGGGGTATCCCGGAGCAGTTCGAGCTGCCGATGGAGGAGATGTACGGCGAGCCTTTCGATATCCCTACGCCGGACGAGGTGGTATTCATGGGGTGGTTCGCCGGGGGCGAGGTGTTCCGCAGCGGAGTTACCTACCGCCGCGGCGCGGGAAAGATATTCTATTTCCAGCCCGGTCATGAGGAGTACCCGACTTTCCGCAATAAGAACGTCCTGACTATAATCAGCAATGCAGTGCACTGGGCAGAGCCGGAGCCCGGAGCACATACGATAGAATGCACTAATCCGGCGCCATTGGAGGGTTGACTATGTTTAAAATGGACGATACAGTAAGGATAAAGAAAACCGGAGTTATCGGCTCAATATCCGATATAAGCTATGCAGGCGGCAACGCGATGTATGTGATAGACACCGACACGGGCAATGACGAGGACGGAGGATTCGGCGGGATGTATTCCGTGTTCTACTGCACCGAGGATGAACTTGAGAAAGTCTGATTTTGTGCGCGGAGAATCAACCACGTAAATAATTCCGGGATTTTCCCCCCATTCATGCAAAATTGACCGTTTTAATGCCAGCGTTGTTGTGCTATAATAAAAGCACAGGGTATTATTATCAAGAAGCCACCGTCTATCCGGTGCGCAGCAATGGAGGGATTTCTATGCGTTCTGTTTTACCAATGAGAGCCGCAAAGATAGGATATATCGTAATGTCCGCGGCACTGTGCGTGCTCGGCATTCTTCTGATCTGTATACCGGAGTTCTTCTCCGGTCTTCTCGGCGTGCTTATCGGCATCGTCCTGATAGTATTCGGCGCCGTGAGGATGGCTGGGTATTTCTCTAAGGATCTTTATCGGCTTGCGTTTCAGCACGACCTTACTTCCGGCATCATCCTCATCGCCATGGGCGTTATCATTCTGATCAATCCGGCAAGTCTGATGATCTTCGTGTGCAGCGCTATGGGATTGTTCATGCTGCTGGACGGCGTTCTGAAAATTCAGACTGCTTTCGAGGCTAAGAAATTCGGGCTGGGTACATGGTGGCTCATTTTCGCAATGGCTGTGCTCACCGGTCTGATGGGGCTTGCTCTGATGTTAAGACCCGGCGCGGGCAGCAATCTGCTGATGATACTGCTTGGTATCTCGATACTTTCCGAGGGTATATTGAATCTCATCACCGCGATAACCGCCATAAAGATAATCAAGCACCAGCGCCCGGACGTGATCGAGGGCGAATGCGAAGAACACAACGACTGATAACACAAAAGGGGCTGCATTGCAGTCCCTTTTCAATATGTGCCACGGTACTCACTAGGTGAACTTCCTGAATACTTCCGGAAAATACGGCTGAAGTAGTTGGGATCTCCGAAGCCGCACCGCATTGCTATTTCAGTAACGGAAAGCCCGCTTTCCCGTAGCATAGCCGACGCATGACGTATCCTCACATCCAGCAGGTACCGCTGTGGGGTCATTCCGTACGCCGCCGAGAACAACCGGATAAAGTGCCGCTGGGAATAGTGCGACCGCTCTATCACCTCGCTGATGGACAACGGCTCAGCGTAATTCGTTTCCATATAAGCCGCCGCGTCAGCCATACCGGCTATCTCCCTGGGCTTTGTCGGGCAATCATACAGCCGCGAAAGAATCACAGCTAGCTGCCGCACGCAAGCAAGCACAATCGTGTTGCGACCGGGCAGATCGGATGTGTATTCCGACTCCGCACGCTCTATCAGCGGCATTACCACCGCAAGGTCGGCGGGCGTGAGCTTCAGGCGGCTCTGGAAGTGCTGTGTGCTGTTGAAGTACGGTTCCAGCAGGAACAGCGCGTGGAATCCCGGTATCTTGCGGATATCCATGTCGCCGGAAAACAGCATTTCCGGACGGTACATTATGTTGCATATCCGCAGCCCGTGGGTGTTGTCAAATCCGTGACTTATGCCGTTGCCTATAACGAACACGTCGCCCTTGCTGATAACGCTGCGCTCCCCGTCCACTATGTGCTCCGCACTGCCGTTGAGCACTGTAACAAGCTCGTAGAAATCATCGTGCCCATGTACGAACAGCGGAACATCGTGCTCTCCGAACTGCACGAACAGCGGAAAACTTTCGTCATTCGTGAAATAGCTCAGTTTCATGTTATTCATTGCAGCACCTCCCGGCTTATTTTCAGCAACTAAAAGGGCGAAGAATCATCTCCGCCCTTTTTTTATTTTATGTAGTCCTTGAGCGCGGAGATGAGCGCGTCAATTTCCTCGTCGGTTCCTATCGTTATACGCAGGCGGTTGTCGATACGCTTCTTGGAAAAATAGCGAACGTAGATATCCCTCGTCTTGAGGTACTCCTGGATTTCCTTTGCGCGATATTTCGGGTGCTCCGCGAACAGGAAGTTCGTGCTGCTGTCCGCAACCTCAAAACCCATTCCTCGCAGCTCCGCAGTCAGGCGCTCGCGGGTCGCAACGACTTTCTGCACCGTCGCCCTGAAATAATCCTCGTCCTCGACGGAGGCAACTCCCGCCGCGATGGCAACGCTGTCCAGCGGATAGGAATTGTAGCTGTCCTTTGCGGCGAACAGCGCCGCAATTATATCCTTGTTTCCCAGAGCGTAGCCGATACGCATTCCCGCCATGGAGCGCGACTTGGAGAAAGTCTGCACCACGACAAGGTTTTCGTACTCCTTTAGCAGCGGCACTGAGGAAGTCCCGCCGAAATCAACATACGCCTCGTCGGATATCACCACGCTGTCCGGATTCGCGTCAAGTATCTCCCGCATGAAATCCAGTCCCCTACCGATGCTTGTAGGTGCATTCGGATTTGCGATAACAACGCCGCCGTTGGGACGCTTGTAATCCTCCTCGTTGATGTTGAAATCAGCGTCCACCGGGATAGTCTCGAACGGGATACGCAGCATTTCGCACCACACAGGATAGAACGAGTATGTAATATCCGGATAGATCACCGGCTTGTCCGAGTTGAAGAACGCCCGGAAGCACAGCGCCAGTACGTCGTCGGAACCGTTGCCGATGAACATATTCTCGCGTTTCAGCCCGAATCGCTTGGCGAGCGCGTCTGCAAGCGGCTTCGCGTTGGCGTCAGGGTACTTCTTCAGGCTGCCTCCGCGGAACTGCTCTATCGCGCGGATAACTCCCGGAGCGGGAGGGTACGGATTCTCGTTCGCGTTGAGCTTGATGAAATCCGTCTTGTTCGGCTGCTCGCCCGCAACGTAGGGTTCTATCTTTATCAGGTTATCTCTCCAGCTCATAGTTATCTCCTTAAACAAAATCAGGCGAACGACCAGAGGTCCCCCGCCTGATATTCAGCTAATTACTGATCACTCAGCGTCGTCCTCGTCATCGAGGGAGAACTTGAGTCCTGCGCCGCAGTTCGGGCAGTCGATCTCGCCCTTTGCAGCCTGGTCGTAGTCAAAACGGATAGTGTTGCCGCAGGTGGGGCAGGTGGTTTCGTACATTTCGTCGAGGTCCTCGTCGAAATCGTCGTCCATCTCGTCCTCATCTTCGTCCTCGTCGTAGCCGTAAACGTCGTCCTCAAGGTCGGATACGCTCTCCTCAAGGTCGGTCATTACGTCTGCAACATCGTCCAGCTCCTCATCGACCTCAGCGAGGTTCTCAGCCATTTCGCCGAGAACGTCGAGGATAGCAGTGATTACCTTGCCCTCGTTGGTGGAGTCGTCAACCTTGAGACCCTCAGCCAGACCCTTGATATAGGAAACCTTTTCACCGATCGTCATAATTATCATTCCTTTCGTCATTCGGGCGCTTTCGCACCTCCCGGCGCACGCCGTCCGGGTACTCCTGCACCTTGTCGCTCCAAAGAAACTATATGG
Source organism: uncultured Oscillospiraceae bacterium (assembly GCA_934446565.1). Taxonomy (GTDB): domain Bacteria; phylum Bacillota; class Clostridia; order Oscillospirales; family Ruminococcaceae; genus CAG-115. Next base: position 7,985 of record CAKSEO010000028.1, read on the forward strand.
CACTGAAACGTATTACTTTACACGCTCCATGTACTCACCAGTTCTGGTGTCGATACGGATAACTTCGCCCTCGTTGATGAACAGCGGAACACGGATCTCAGCGCCGGTTTCCAGTGTAGCGGGCTTGGTAGCGTTAGTAGCTGTGTTGCCTGCGAAACCAGGGTCGGTCTGGGTGATTTGGAGCTCAACGAAGTTCGGAGGCTCTACGCCGAATACCTTGCCCTTGTAGGACAGTACCTTACATACCATGTTCTCCTTAACGAACTTGAAGTTGTCGCCAACGTCGGAAGCGTTTACGGGGATATCCTCGTAGGTCTCGGAATCCATGAAGTGATAGAGCTCGCCGTCGGAGTAGGTGTATTCCATATCCTTTCTCTCAACGTAAGCGGTGGGGAACTTTGCGGTAGGATTGTAGGTCTTTTCTACAACGGAGCCGGTGATAACGTTTCTCACCTTTGTTCTTACGAACGCCGCACCCTTACCGGGCTTAACGTGCTGGAACTCGATGATCTGCATTACGTTGCCGTCTTCCTCGAATGTCATGCCATTTCTGAAATCTCCTGCTGTGATCATAGTAGGGAACCTCCAAATTTTATTAATTATTACGGCGCTTTCTAGTTACCTGCGCCGGTTATCCGGAGGACCCAGTTTCTGTAAAGCCCGTCCGTATAATTCTATCTCTATTATTTTACCCTATTTCACGCGATTTTTCAAGCCCTTTTTCGAAAAAAATAGAAAAATTATATGTGAATCAGGTTTTTTGTGGATTTCGTAAGGTTGTCACAGCCATTTTCTGTAACAACTACCATATCTTCTATGCGCACACCGAATTTTCCGGAGATATACGCGCCGGGTTCGACCGTGACTATCATTCCGGGTTTCAGCATAGAACGGCTGCGCTGCGAAAGAGTAGGCTGCTCGTGTATCTCAAGCCCGACTCCGTGACCCAGACCGTGCCCGAAATACTTGTCGTAGCCTCCCCAAGCCGCGAGGGTCGCGCGCGCAACGCTGTCAACGACCTTTCCGTTGATGCCGGGCTTGACCGCCTTGATGCCGTCAAGGTTCGCATAATAGACCGCGTTGTACAGCTTTTCCTGCTCCGGGGATACCGTCCCGACTGCGAGTGTGCGGGTCATGTCGCTGTGGTAGCTGTCAACGACCGCGCCAAAATCCAGCGTCAGGAAGTCGCCCTCCTCTAGTTTCTTGTCGGTGGGTACTGCGTGCGGCGACGCGGAATTCACGCCGGAGGCGGCGATGGTTTCAAACGAAAGGTCGTCCGCGCCGAGGTCCATCATGTAGTAATTCAGCAGCGCTGCGACCTGCTTTTCCGTCATGTCGCGGCGGATGTTGTCCACAAGGCGCTCGAAAGCCTTTTCGGCAATGCGCTGCGCCTTAACGATGAGCTGTACCTCCTCGTCGGTCTTGATGATACGCATGTCCCAGATGAAGTCGGAAAGCCACGCAGTCGCGTCAAGCTCCACGAAGTGCAGCTGCTCCTTGTAGGCAGCGTACTGGCTGAGCGTCATGTAGTCGCTCTCAAGGCTCAGGCGGCGGATATTGTGCTTTAACAGCAGCTCGGAAAGCTGAGTGCGCATGTCCTCCAGCAGTATCACGCGGCAGTCAGTAACGCGCTGCTTCGCCTTGTCGAAATAGCGGGAATCTATGATGAGGTAGCTCTGCTCCTTAGTCACGAGGATAACCCCCGCGGAAGATTTGAACCCGCAGAAATAACGCCTGCTGACGTCCGATGTGATGAGAGCGCCGCACTCGCTGCCCGCAAGCTTTGCCTGGAGCGTTTCGATGTTAGTCATTGCCGCCTCCTAATATGTGGTCGAGAGCGTAAAGTCCCAGCGTGTAGCTGTAGCTGCCGAAGCCCGCGATAGTACCCTTGCATACGGGCGCAATAACGGAATTCTTGCGGAATTCGTCGCGGCTGTTCACGTTGGAGAGGTGCACCTCGATGACCGGGATACGGATAGCCACGATAGCGTCGCGGATGGCGTAGCTGTAATGCGTGTAGGCTCCCGCGTTGAGGATGACTCCCGCGCAGTCCAGGCGGGATTCGTGCAGGCGGTCAATGAGCCCGCCCTCGGAATTGCTCTGGAAGAAAACCGGCTCGTAGCCCAGCTTGCACGCCTTTTCATCGAGGTCGTCGTTTATCGTGTTGAGAGTTTCGTTTCCGTAGATGTTCGGTTCACGCTCGCCCAGCAGGTTGAGATTGGGACCGTTCATGATAAGTATTTTCTTCATTGTAAACCTCCTGTCAGCTCAAAGGCTCTCGTAGTAGCGCTTCATCTCCGCAGCGTCCTCCGCCTGTGTCCCGGCGGATTCGCAGATTATCGACGGAGTCATGCCGCGCTGCTTTATCTCCTGCATGAGGGGCTGGTACTCCGGACCGAACTGGGTGTCCTGGAACGTCAGGTGTCGTTTCTCGCCGCCGGCTGTGAACTCGATACGGCTGAAGTGGATATGCATGCCGTTAAGGCGCTCTGTTCCCAGCTTATCCGCGATGAGGTCGAGCATCTTCGCGTAATCCTCGCGGCAGGTTATCCCGCCGTGGGTCCGGGCGTAGAGGTGCCCGAAATCCACCGTCGGCAGGAATCGCTCGTCAACTCCGCACAGTTCGAGCACCTCCTCAAGCGTGCCCAGCTGGTTCACCTTGCCCATGGTTTCCGGGCAGATGATTATTTCGGACAGTCCCTCGGAGTCAAGGCGCTCCTGCGCTCTTTTCAGCGTGTCCTTTGCAAGCTCGGTCGCCTGCTCTCGGGTCATTTTGGAGCAGCTTCCGCTATGGACTACGATCTTCCTCGCGCCAACGGAATGCGCCGCCTGCGCCGACTGGAGGATGTACTCCACGCTCTTGAGCCGCGTTTCCTCCTCCACCGAGGACAGCGAGATGAAATACGGCGCGTGCAGCGTGACGTAGATCCCGTGCTCCTTTGCAAGCCCGGGAAGCAGCGCCGGGGTCTTTTCCGCTAGGCGGACTCCCCTGCCGCACTCTATCTCGTAGCCGTTCAGCCCCAGTCCCGCAAGGTACTCAGGGAGCTGCTCGGGGAACTTGCGCTTGCTCCAGCTCTCGCCGTTTCCGCCCGGTCCGAATGTGATCTCCATTATTTTTCCTCCAGCTTAGAATAATCCCTGTGGAACACCATGCTCTCCACCCTGCGCTTGAGCCTGAAAGTCCAGGTCTTTTCAAGGTGGAACGGCTCCACAAGCACGGTGCGTATCCCCGCGAGGTTGCCCGCCATCACGTCGGTGAATATCTGGTCGCCGACGACCAGCGTTTCCTTTTTTGTGACGCCCATCGCCTTTACTGCGCGGTTCACGCCGAATGTCAACGGCTTTGCACCGTTGGCGGTGAACTCCAGACCCAGTATCGCGGCGAGCGGCGCTACGCGCTTGTTGGTGTTGTTTGACACCACGCGCATTTTGACGCCCAGTGCGCGCATCTTGTCCAGCCACTCATCGACGCCTGCCTCGGCGGCGGGGTTTCCGTGCATGGACAGAGTGTTGTCCATGTCGAGAACGAGCGCCTTAACGCCGTGCTCGGTCAGGAACGTCTCGTCTATCTGTAGTACGCTTTTCAGCCAGAATGTCGGCTTAAACAGCATCGGCTTCCTCCGTTCTGGTTACAGGAAACACCGTCCGGCAATAATCGAGCGATGTCACCCTGGATAACAATTAAACCGGACAGAAACTGCCCGGTCTAACCGTTGATTTTTAAGTAGCAATCAAGCTCCGTAAAATCAGAACTTACGCTTGCGAGCAGCTTCGGACTTCTTTTTACGTTTTACCGAAGGCTTTTCGTAATGCTCTCTTTTACGAACTTCAGCAAGAACGCCGTCCCTTGCGCATGAACGCTTGAAACGCTTGAGCGCGGTATCAAGAGATTCATTTTTGCCAAGACGAATTTCTGCCATCTATATTTCCCTCCCTTTGCCACAAGGCATAGGTTATCTACATTTTATAGTAGTTATACAAAAAGTATATAAATAATTATATCGCAAAGACCTCGTTTTGTCAAGCAGTTATCAGAAATTTTCTTAGAAAATTTCATTTTCGTCATTTCTGACAAATGCGAGAACAAATTTTGGGCGTTTTGCGGTAAATCATTCCTTGACGATACCGGAGATATCCACCGGCGTGCCGTCCGCCCAGAGGCGCTCGAGCTGGTAGAAATCGCGGGTTTCCTCGAGGAAAACGTGGACGATGATGTCGTAGTAGTCCAGCACAATCCACTCCTTGCTCTGGTAGCCCTCGATTCCCTTGGGCTTCACGCCCTTTTCGCCGAGCTGGTATTCGACCTCGTCTGCGAGCGCCTTTACCTGCGTGGTGCTGGACGCGGACGCTATAACGAAATAGTTCGCAAGGATAGTGAGATCCTCGACCTTCAGCGCGGTGATGTTCTTTGCCTTCTTGGAATCAAGCGCCTTTACTGCTATTTCCAGTTCTTCTCTGTCTGTCATAAACTCTCCTTGTTCTTGTTGTATTTCAGGTAATAATTGTAAGCTTCAAAGGTATATCTCGGGAGGTGTCCGCACTTCTTGCAGACGTCCTGTATGTTGTAGATGAGCGCCACGGACATCGCCTTGTCGAGGTCGTCGCGGCATATCTTCCGGAACTTGTCCACGTCCTTATAGCTGCGCTCCTCGGATATCATGTCCCCGAGGTAGACTATCTTCTCCAGCTTCGTCATCTTCGCGCAGCCTATCGTGTGGAAGCGTATCCCGGCAAGGATCTCCTCGTCGGTTATCCCCAGCCTGTCCCGGACGTACGCCGCGCCCGCGACCGCGTGCCACAGCGCCGGAGTGTCTATCTCCGCCGGGTCGGGGGACATTCCGCTGTCGATGGTCATCTGCCGCTGGCGGTCGGGAAGGTCCTCCTTCATGACGTCATGCAGCAGTCCCGCGAGGTAGCAGCGCTTCTTGTCCGCGCCGAATCTCTCCGCGAGGTCATAGCACGCCTCGGCTACGTTCATGCTGTGGGTGAAACGCTTCTTCGAAAGGCGTCCCCTTATCAGCTCCTCGTACTCGTCAAATTCCTTATATCTGCTCAAACCGGGTTCCCTCCGAAGTATAATTATGGTTCTTTCCAGAAGCCGCCTCTGAAGAAGTTCTCATTGCCAAGCGGCTTTGCGGTCAGCCGGAACATCACGCAGCCGTCCGGGCATACGATGGTCTTGCCGTACCTGCTGTCGCCGCCGAGGTTTTCGAGGTCGCCGCCGCTGCGGACCGCCTCCATCAGCGGATACAGCAGCATCATAGTCTTGCTGCAAATGCCGTATCCGTCGGCGTTGACCGGACAGCCGTAGGTGCAGCGGTAGGTATCGCCGACCTCCTCGCCGTTGCGGCAGAGGTGCTCGGTATGGTCGCCGCGGAGATATCCCACTACCTCCACCTGGAATTCGTACTCCTCATCGTACCACTTCTTCATGTCAAGTCACCTGTAAAGTCCCTTTTCGCTGATGTAATCCGCAACGCCCTGCGGGACCATACCGGAAATATCCGCGCCCTGCGCCGCGGCGTTCCTGACCTCGGTGGAGGACATCTCTATCGCCTGGGTAGGGAGCACCTTTATGCGCCCAAGCTCGTTGGCGTACTCCATCATGTCTGCAAGGCTGTCGCCGTCACGGGCTGCCGCGCAGACCTTAGTTTCCTTGAGCAGCGACTCGTACTTGTACCACTTGTCAAAGCTGAACAGCATATCCCCGCCGATGAGCAGGAAGAACTGCTCGTCCGGGTACAGCTCCTTCAGCGCGCGGACGGTGTTTATCGAATAGCTCGTCCCGCCCAGCCTTACCTCGATGTCGCTCACCTCCGCGCCGGGGATGTGACCGAACGCGCGGCGGCACATCTCCGCCCTGTCCTCATACGGAGCGAGGTCGGTGTGCTTGTGCGGCGAAACGAACGTCGGGATTATCAGCAGACGGCGCAGCTTGAGCTGCTTTACAGCCTCCTCGGCAAGGCGGACATGCCCGTTGTGTACGGGGTTGAACGCTCCGCCGAAAATGCCGGTCTTTTTAACGTTGTCACTCAAGCTCGATCACCCGCTTCTTGGGATCCTTGTTGCGGCGGTAAAGCACGAACTTCCTGCCGATGACCTGCACCACCTCGGACTTTGTGAGCTCCGCAATCTGGTCTGCGGCTTCACGGGCGGTGAACTCGCAGTTCTCCTGCACGCCCACCTTGATGAGCTCGCGGCAGTTGAGAACGTCGTCAAGCTGCTTCACAAGCTCGTCGCCTATTCCCAGCTTTCCAACGAAAAATATAGTATTGTAGCTCTGCGCGATGGAACGCAGATGTGCTCTCTGTTTACTTGTCAGCATTAACTGAATTTCTCCTTTAATATCTTTGCAAGCTCCTCGAACGCCTTGGCGCGGTGGCTTATCCTGTTTTTCTCGTCCTGGTCGAGCTCCGCCATGCTGTGATCCTCGTCAACCATGAAGATGGGATCGTAGCCGAAGCCCTTTTCGCCGACCATCTCATCGCCTATGTACCCCTCAACGGTACCGTTTACGGAGTACTCATCGTCCTCGGCGTAGATGAAATAGATCGAGCATACGAAGCGCGCCTCCCTGAGCGGTCTGGACACGCCGTGCATCTCCTCAAGTACCTTTTCGCAAAGCTCCTTGTCGGTAGCGCCCTCGCCGGCATAGCGCGCGGAATAGATACCCGGTGCGCCGTTGAGGAAGTCTATCTCAAGTCCGCTGTCGTCTGCGATGGTAGGGAGCTTTGTTGCCTCGAAAACTGCGCGCGCTTTGATGTGCGCGTTCTCCTCGAAGGTATCGCCGTCCTCTACGATCTCGTCTGTGAAGCCTGCCTCCCGCATTGATACAACGTCGAAACCGAACGGCTCAAGGAGCTTTCTGAACTCCTTTATCTTGCCCTGGTTGTTGGACGCGATTATCAATTTCTGTCGGACAGGCGACGAGGCGGCAGGTTTTTCTTCGCCCGATTTGTGAAGATGTTTCATAAAAAATCCTTTCCATTTTGCTGCACCACTGAGGTGCTTTATTATACCCTTTATGGGGATATTTTCTTACTCGAACAGAGCCTTGACGTAATCCGCAGGAACGAACGGCTGGAGATCGTCAATTTTCTCTCCAACGCCGACCAGCTTTACGGAAATGCCCAGCTCATTCTTTATAGGTATTATTATACCACCTTTTGCCGTTCCGTCAAGCTTTGTGAGAACAATTCCTGTAATTTCAGCACTTTCACTGAAAAGTTTAGCCTGATTGACTGCATTCTGTCCAGTAGTCGCGTCAAGAACCAATAAAGTTTCAACCGACGCGTCGGGTACCTCACGGTCGATGACCCGGGCTATCTTTTTCAGCTCCTCCATGAGGTTCTTCTTATTGTGGAGACGTCCGGCGGTGTCGCACAGGACTACGTCAGCGCCGCGTGCCTTTGCGGCGGTGAGCGCGTCGAATACTACTGCGGCGGGGTCGCTGCCCTCGTTGTGCTTAACTATGTCCACCCCGGCGCGGTCAGTCCAGACGTTGAGCTGGTCGATAGCCGCCGCACGGAACGTGTCCGCCGCCGCAACTATCACCTTTTTGCCCTGCGCCCTTAGGTTTGCCGCAAGCTTTCCTATCGTGGTGGTCTTGCCTGCGCCGTTGACGCCTATAACCATGATGACGGACGGTTTGGTGTCGAGCTTCAGCTCGTTGTCGCCGGTGAGCATTTCCGCGATGATATCGCGGAGCAGCTGCTTGACGTCCGCCGGGTCGGTCGCGCCGGTGCGCTTTACCGCCTGGCGCAGCTTATCGCATATCTGCATGGAGGTTTCCGCGCCGATGTCTGAAAGTATCAGCGTTTCCTCCAGCTCCTCAAAGAAATCCTCGTCTATCTTCGTGAAACTGTTCATCAGCAGCTCAAGCTTGCTCATGAAGCCGTCCTTCGTCTTTTTCAGACCGTTTTTCAGCTTCTCGAAGAAGCCCTGCTTTTTCGGGGTTTCATCGGTTTCTGAGGGTTCTGATGATTCCACGGTTTCTTCGGCGTACTCAGGCTCCTGAGCCTCCTCTGCCTGGGGAATTTCCTCAGTTTCGCTTGGTCCGGACGGTTCCCCCGGCTCGGTCAGCGGCTCTTCCGCTTCGGCTTCGGGAGCCTCGAACGGAGAGTCACCGGAGGATTCCTGTTCGGCTGCGGGAACTCCACCGTCAGGCTGAACAGGCGCTTCAGCTTCGGGATATCCGGCAGCTCCGCTTTCGGCGGAGTCGCTTTCACTACTGGTTTCGCCGGAGTTTTCATTAAGCGCAGCCTCCTGTTCGTTCAGCTCTTCTTCCTGCTGTTTTTTCTTCTTGAATCTGTCAAAAAATCCCATGTGACCTCCATTCCGGCATACCGTAAAAGTATGCTCAAAGCCGCGTTGGTTATGCGTTTATTTAAGCTCCACATCCAGCTCGTCGGCAAGCTCCCGGCGCAGCAGGCGGGAAACGCCCTTTTCCTGCATGAACACGCCGTAAAGCACTTTGCAGCCCTCGATGGTGCCGCGGCGGTGGGTAATTACCATGAGCTGCGTCTGGCTGCTGAACTGGTTGAGGTAGGTTATGTACTTATCGACGTTCACGTCGTCCAGCGCCGCGTCCACCTCGTCCAGCATACAGAACGGAGTGGGACGGTGCTTCAGTATCGCGAAGTAGATAGTGATGGCGACCATCGTCTGCTCTCCGCCGGACAGCGAGATCAAGTTCTTGATGACCTTTCCGGGCGGCGCTGCGAGTATCTCGATGCCGGAATTCAGTACGTCCTCCGGGTCGGTGAGCTTGAGTTCGCCATGCGCTCCGTCGCCGAAAATGCTGACGAATATCTCCTTGAAGCTCTTGTTTATCTCCTCAAAGCTGTTGAGAAATCTTGTCTTGATATCCTCGGTGAGGTCGGCGATGAGCCTTTCCAGCTCTCGCTTGCTCTTTTCGATGTCGTCAAGCTGCGCGGTCTGGAATTTGTAGCGCTCGGATACCGTGCGGTATTCCTCGATGGATTCCATGTTGACGTTTCCGAGCTTGGTTATCTGCTTGCGCAGTTCTTCAAGGTCGTTTTCCGCTGCGAGCAGGTTCTCCAGCGGCTTCGCCTGCTCTATCGCCATTGACACGGTCATATCGTAGCTTTCGAGCAGCATAGTTACTATGCGCTCTTTCTCGCGCTCCTCGCTCTTGCGGCGCTCCTCGAGCCTTGCGACCTCCCGGGCGAAACGCTCCTTGTCGCGGATAGCCTCGGTTATGTCGCGGTTCATCTGACCTATCGCAAGGTCGAGCTGGTCTATCTCCGACATGCTGCGGGAGATGTCCTCGTCCTTGCCGGAAAGCTCTCCGCTGTGCTGTTCGAGTTCCATGCGGAGCTTTTCGATCTCTATACGGATAGCCTCGTCGCTGCGGTCCAGCTCCGCCATCTTCTCCTTGAAGCTGTCGCTGCTCTGGAACAGCGCGCGGCGATTCTCCTCGCGATTCCGTATCTCAACGTTGAACGCGTCGATGTCCTTTTTTGCCGACATCTGCTCTAGATTTATCCGGGATATCTCATCGGAAAGCCGCTTACTCTGCGAAGCCGCAGAATCACGCTCGCTGCCGGACTGTTTGAGCTGTTCTTCAAGGGTCTCTGCCTTTTTGTCGCAGCTCTCAACGACCTTACGCAGCTCGGAAAGCTGCGCGGTGTAGTTCTTTATTTGCAGGTCGAACCGCTCCAGAGCCTGCCTGGAGTGCGCTCCCTGCTCGGTAAGCTGCTGAGCAAGCGTGGTGAACTTTGACAGCTCCGCGCGGAGGTTTACCTCCTGCGAGTCAAACGCACGCAGCTCATCCTGCATTCCGTCCATCTCCACTGCGAATTTCGCAGCTTCCGCCTGATACTGCTGGAAAGCCTCGGTCTTTTCGACGAGGGTCTTTTTCATTGCGATTATGGAGGTGTACAGCTGATCTTTCTGCTGCTTTCTGGAAATAATACCGGTACCGCTCGCACGGCTGCCGCCCGTAAAGGAACCTCCGGCGTTGACTACCTGTCCGTCCAGCGTAACTACGCGGAATCTGAAATTGTACTTCTTGCTCAGGAACGCCGCCGTGTCGATATCGTCCACGATAACGGTAAGCCCCAGCAGATAGCTGATGATGCTGCGGTACTCCTGGTCGCATTCCACGAGGTCGCTGGCTATGCCCTCGAAGCCCTGTTCCGAACTCAGGCGCGGCTCGTTCAGGAAACGGCCTTTCATCGTGGTTATCGGGAGCATGGTCGCGCGACCAAAGTTGGTCTCCTTGAGGAAGCGGATGCAGCGCTTCGCAGTTTCTTCGTTATCAACGATAACGTTCTGCATAGCCGCTCCGAGCGCGGTCTCTATCGCAAGAACGTACCGCTCGTCAATGCTCACTACATCGGCTACGGTGCCGTGGATCCCGCTCATTCTTCCCTGCTGGGAAGCCCTCATCAGCTCCTTGACGCTTCGGTTGTAGCCCTCCATACTCTTTTCGACATCGTCCAGCACCTTGTAGCGGTTCTGCATCATGTCAAGCTCGCTGCGGACCTTTTCCGCCTCGGACTTTGCCTCGTTCATGCGGCGTACCTTGCCGTCGTTAAGGCGCTGATACCCCGCCAGCTTGTTGGAGGTCGCGGAGCGATTCTCGCTTACTTCCGCGAGCGACTTCTCCACCGCTGCGGCGCTGTCGGAGTACTCTTTCAGCTTAGCTTCGGAGTTCTGCACGTCGCTCAGGAACGTCTGCTTCTGCTCCTCCGCCTCTGCAGCGGCACGTTCAGCCTGAGCAGACCTTACGTCTGCCTCGCTGCGTTCGCGGTAGAGCTGCGCCAGCTCCTGCTCCAGCGCGGAATACGCCTTGTCGCTCTCGGCGTTCTGCTCCGCCATGGCGGAAAGCTGTTCCTGTAGCTGAATGCGCTGATTTTCGAGACGCTCCACCTCGGAATTTTTTTCCTCGATCCTGGTCTGGAACTCCCTGATAGCCTCGTCAAAGCTGCGGCTGCTCTCCTCGGCGTTGGCAAGCTGCTCGGTGAGCTCCGTGCGGCGCTCGTCGTTGTGCTTGAGGTCGTTCTCGCGCACCTGTATCGTGGAGCGCTTTTCCGCTATTTCTGCGTTCACCGCCTCGCGGCTGCTGCGGAACCGCTCCAGCTCCGCCTGTATTCGGGATTTTTTCTCCTTGCTGTCGTCGATGCTGGTCTGGAGCTTTTCCGCGTCTTTCTCGAAATGCTCGCACTCCGCGCGGTTGAGCAGCAGGTCGTCATCCAGCTTCTTTATCGCGGTACGGCGCTCCTCATAGTGAGCCGCGCCTACGGAGATCTCAAGCTCCTTTTTCTGGTCGAGCAGCTCCGCCGCAAGCACCGCCTTTTCCGACTGCTTTTTCAGCACCGGCAGGCGTTCCTCATCGGAACGGATGATGTCTTTCTGGCGTGTGATGTTTTCCTCGGCGCTCTCGAGCTCCTTTTCAGCCTCCGCTTTCTTGTGGAGGAACAGCGAGATACCCGCCGCTTCCTCGAATATCTCGCGGCGCTGCGTGCCCCGGGCGTTGACTATTTCAGCGACCCTGCCCTGCCCGATGATAGAGTAACCGTCTCTGCCAAGTCCGGTTCCGAGCAGCATTTCCTGAATGTCTTTCAATCTGGACTTCGCGCCGTTGATGAGGTACTCGCTCTCGCCGGTGCGGTAGAGCTTTCGTGAGATAGTCACCTCGTCAGCGTCAACGGGAAGCGCGCGGTCGGTGTTGTCTATGCACAGCGCTACCTTCGCGAAGCCCATCGGCTTTCTGTCGGTGGTGCCGTGGAAGATGACGTCCTCCATTTTTTCGCCGCGCAGGGTCTTTGCGCCCTGCTCTCCCATTACCCAGCGCAGGGCGTCGCTTATGTTGCTCTTGCCGTTGCCGTTGCTGCCAACGACCGCCGTGGTCTGGGCGTCGAAATTCAGTACGGTCTTGTCCGCAAAGGATTTGAACCCATGTATCTCAAGTGACTTAAAAAACATTCACAAACCTCAATGTTTACCGCAGTTCGATGTAAGCGCCGTCCAGCGGCTTTACCTCGACGTCATATCCAAGCTCCTTCAGAGCCGCGATATTGCTGCGTTTCTGTCCGACTGCACGGCTGATGTTCCGGCTGTCGGTATATAAAATATAACTTCCTTTTTTCATCGCGAGCAGTTTCTGTATCGCGTCGTTCAGGAACAGCCTGCTCTCTACTATCTCGCGGAACGCCGGGTGGTAAACTCCGCCGAGCATTTCGCTTTCTACCTCGGTGGAAGCGTGAAGCCCCATCCTTATCACGCGGACCCCCGCCGCTGTGAAGTCCCGTAGAAGCTCCGCGCACAGGTCGACGGTCTGCTCGAAGCCGAAGCTCTGGTATTCCCCGCTCTCGAACAGCTTTCCAAGCCGCGTGTGCCTTAAAATCACCGTCGGGTAAATGCGGACCGTATCCGGCTTCAGCGCAATGAACTCCCGGCAGGTGTACCTTACGGCTTCCTCCGTATCGCGGTAAAGCCCGGTCATCATCTGCAGCCCGAGCGATATCCCGCTCTCCCGTATCAGCCGGGAGGCAGTGCGGACGTCCTCAGCGGAATGCCCGCGCTCGTTCGCCTGCAGCACCTCGTCCGACATGGACTGCGCGCCCAGCTCAACGGCGGTCATGCCGTATTTCAGCAGTATCGCGATTATCTCATCGTCAACGCAGTCCGGGCGCGTGGAGCAGCGAATGCCGCAGTAGACCTCCGGGTGCTTCTGCACCGCAGAGCTGGCGCACTCCAACAGGCTCACCATGTAGTCCCGCGGGACCGCCGTGAAGCTACCGCCGAAGAATGCGATTTCAGCCTGCATTCCCCGCTGCGCGAGGTGGGGAGCCTGCTCCTCCAGAAGCGCCGCGACTTCCTCCGCAGACGGCGCGTGAGCCGCTCCGGAAATGCTCCGCTGGTCGCAGAAACTGCACCGGTGCGGACAGCCGATATGCGGGATGAATACCGAGATGTTAGTCCGTTTCATATCCCATAAGCCCTATAGCTTCCTTGGCGGCTGCCTGCTCGGCTTCCTTTTTGCTCTGACCGGAACCGGAGCCTATGCTCTGACCGTTCAGCATAACTTCCGCAGTGAACGTCTTGTGGTGAGCTTCGCCCTCTTCCTCGGTGACTTCGTAGGAGATGTGCTCCTCCGGATTCTGCTGGATTATCTCCTGCAGAATGGTCTTGTAGTCGCCGAGCTTGACTTTGCCGCTCTTTATCGCTTCAATGGACGGCACGAATCTCATGATGAACTTCTGTGCCTCATCCATGCCGCCGTCCAGGAAAATCGCGGCGATGAGCGCCTCGAAAGCGTCCGCAAGAATGGAGCGCCGCTCGCGCCCTCCGGTCATTTCCTCGCCCTTTCCGAGCAGGATATAGTCCCCGAGGGAAATGCGCTTTGCGAAGTTGTACAGCGAATTCTCGCACACGATGGAAGCGCGGAGCTTCGTCAGCCCACCCTCCGGCACGGTGGTCATGTTGGTGTAGAGGTATAGCGAAACGGTTATCTGGAGCACGCTGTCGCCCAGGAACTCCAGGCGCTCGTTGCTGCCGTTGTTCTTGCCGCCGGAATAGCTGGAATGGGTCATCGCGCCGCGCAGGTACGATTTATCCTTAAAGGTGTAGCCTATCTTTTCTTCAAGCTGACTGAATTCAGACATTTGTATCCTCTTCCTTTACGCCGAGCGCCGCTATCGCGCTTGTCATTTCCTCTATCGCGTTCTTCTCAACGAACATCTTCGCCTGGCGGAACGCTCCCAGGAACGCCGCCGCGTCGGAGCTTCCGTGCGCCTTGAATACCGGCTTGGCGGTACCCAGCAGCGGAGAGCCGCCGATGGTCTTGTAGTCCAGCTGCTTTGTGATATCGCCGAGCTGCTTTTTAACGCACAGCGCGCCTATCTTCGTCTTGAGGTTCGCGAAGAACATGCTCTTGAGCGACTGCTTCATGAGTATGCCCATACCCTCGCACGCCTTGAGGAACACGTTTCCGGTGAATCCGTCAGTGACGAGCACATCCACCTTGCCGATGGGCGCGTCACGTCCCTCGACGTAACCCAGGAAGTTGATGGAGGGGGTATTGCGGAGCAGCTTTACGGTTTCGTGCTCTAGCTCCCTGCCCTTTTCCTCCTCGGTGCCGATGTTCAGCAGACCTACGCGGGGCTTTTCGATGCCCATGGTCTTTTCCATGAAAATGCTGCCGAGTACGGCGAACTGCTGGAGCATTTCCGGACGGCACTCGAGATTCGCGCCGCCGTCAACTACAGCGTATCTTCCGCCGCCCAGGCAGGGCATGAGCGGAACAAGAGCAGTCCTCTTTACGCCCTTTATGCGCTTGGCTACCATCGTACCGCCGACAACTATCGCCGCAGTGCTGCCCGCGCTGATGAACGCGTCAGCATTGCCCTCCGCGAGGTAATACAGCGCCCTGCCCATAGAAGTCCCGGATTTCTCCTTGATGACCGACTTCGGAGCGTCCTCGGTGGTGATAACGCCCTCGGCGTTGACCAGCTCGATGTGGCTGTCGGAGATATCCAGCGACTTCATGCGCTCCATGAGGGTCTTTTCGTCGCCGGTTATCGCGATGTCGATACCCAGTTCCTTTACCGCCAGAGCAGCGCCCTTTAATACTTCGTCGGGAGCGTTGTCACCGCCGAATCCGTCTATAACAATTTTCATATTATGTATCCTCACTGTCGGAAAGAGCCTTATCCAGATCGGAAAGCGCTCTCTGCGCAAGCGCGCCGTAACGCTCCTGCTTGCCTTTTATCACCCTGTCAAGGGACGGGAGTATCCCCATGCTGCTCGCCATCGGCTGGAAGTTCTCCACCGTGGGGTCGCTGATGTAGCTGCACAGCGCTCCCAGCATAGTTGTCCTCGGGAGCGTCAGCGGCTGCTTCCCGGAAAGCCTGTCGGCAAGCGCGCGTCCCGCGATGATACCGGACGCCGCACTTTCAACGTAGCCCTCCACGCCGGTCATCTGCCCGCCGAAGAACACGTTATCCGAGCCGCGCAGCATGAACCACTCGTCCAGCAGGCGCGGGCTGTCCAGGAACGTGTTGCGGTGCATTACGCCGTAGCGCACGAACTCCGCGTTCTCCAGCCCGGGAATCATCGAGAACACCCGCTTCTGCTCGCCGAATTTCAGGTTCGTCTGGAATCCCACCAGGTTGTACATCGTGCCGTCGCGGTTCTCCTTGCGGAGCTGAACCGCCGCGTAGGGACGGCGCCCGGTACGCGGGTCGGTGAGCCCCACCGGTTTCATGCAGCCGTAGCGCACGCTCTCAAAGCCGCGCTTCGCCAGTACCTCCACGGGCATGCAGCCCTCGAAAACTTTCATCCCTGCGGATTCCTCCGGGCGGTCGAACTCCTTCAGCGGAGCGCTTTCAGCGGTGACGAGCGCGTTGTAGAACGCCTCGTATTCCTCCCGGGTCATCGGACAGTTGACGTAATCCGCCTCGCCCTTGTCGTACCTCGTCTGGAAAAACGCCTTGCTGAAATCTATGCTGTCCGCCGAAACTATCGGAGCCGCCGCGTCGTAGAAGCTAAGCCCCTCGCCGCATATCCCGCGTATCTTTTCCGCGAGGGCGTCGGAGGTCAGCGGTCCGGTACAGACGACCGCGTTTTTCTCCGGAAGCCCGGTGACTTCGCCGCTTATCACCCGTATATTCGGGAAGCTACGAACGATGCGTGTAACCTCGTCGGAAAACTCCGTGCGGTTGACCGCGAGCGCTCCTCCGGCGGGTACTGCGGTCTTTTCCGCAGCCTGGAGTATCACAGAGCCGAAACGGCGCATTTCCTCTTTCAGCAGCCCGCAGGCGCTTTCGGGGCGTGCCGCCTTGAGGGAGTTGGAGCAGACTAATTCCGCGAAACCCTCGTAGTGGTGCGCCGGGGAGTACTTCTGCGGCTTCATTTCGTAGAGCTCCACGTCGAACCCGCGCCGCGCGAGCTGTACTGCTGCTTCGCAGCCTGCGAGCCCCGCGCCTATCACCTTAACTGTCATTCGTTTTATCCTTTGAATCAGCGCTGTCGAGGGGGCGTTCGTAGCCGCAGCCCTCCTTTGCGCAGTATATCTTACCCTGTCTGCCGGTCTTTTTGAAGAGCGTAGCGCCGCACTGCGGGCACTTCTCGGAAATCGGAAGGTCCCATGTCATGAAGTTGCAGTTCTGGTAATCCTCGCAGCCGTAGAAAGGCTTGCCTTTTTTGGACTTTTTCGCGAGCATCTTCTTGCCGCACTTTGGGCAGTTGCCCTGCGTTTCGGTGACTATCTTCTTTGTGAACTTGCAGTCCGGGAAACCGCTGCACCCGAGGAACTTTCCGAACGGTCCGATTTTGATCACCATCGGCTTTCCGCATTGTTCGCAGATGACGTCCGTGGGTTCGTCCGGGACCTTCACGCGCTTGCCCTCCATGTCGGATTCGGCTTTCTCAAGCGTTTTCGCGAAATTGCCGTAGAATCTCCGCAGGATGTCCACCCAGTTCACCGAGCCGTGTTCGATGTTATCAAGCTCCGTCTCCATTTTAGCGGTGAATTTCACGTCAACAATATCGGTGAAATGCTCCTTGAGCAGCTCTGTTATCACCTCTCCGAGCGCCGTCGGCTTTATCTGGTTGCCCTGCTCGCGCTCGACATAGTGTCGGTCGAGTATCGTGGAGATGGTCGGCGCGTAGGTTGACGGTCTGCCGATGCCGTTTTCCTCCAGCTCCTTGATGAGGGACGCCTCGTTGAAACGCGCCGGCGGCTGCGTGAAGTGCTGATTGCCGAGGACTTCCTTTGCGGTGAGTTTCTCGCCCTTTTCCAGCTTGGGGAGCGCTCCGCTCTGCTCGTTGTCGGCGTCCTTGGTCTCCTCGTAGAGTCTTGTGAATCCGTCGAACTTCACGGAATATCCGCTGCTCTTGAACAGGCAGCCTGCGGCTGTTATATCCGCTGCGACCGTGTCAAGTATCGCATTCTGCATCTGGCTCGCCATGAAGCGTTCCCAGATGAGCTTGTAAAGCTTATACTGGTCGGACGTCAGCGACGCTTTCACCTTATCCGGGGTCAAGCTGACCGTGGTCGGGCGTATAGCCTCGTGGGCGTCCTGCGCGTTGTTCTTGGACTTGAAAACCCGGGGCTTCTCCGGCAGGTACTCCGCGCCGTAGAGCTCCTTGATGAGGTCGGCGGCAGATGCCTTAGCCTCGTCCGAGATACGCAGCGAGTCGGTTCTCATGTAGGTTATCAGACCGACAGCGCCCATTCCCGCAACGTCAACGCCCTCGTAAAGCTCCTGCGCGGCTTTCATCGTGCGGCGCGCCTGGAACGAATAACGGCGGCTCGCCTCCTGCTGGAGGGTGGACGTTGTGAACGGCGGCGAGGGCTGCTTTTTGCGCTGGGACTTCTTCAGCCCGGTAACGACGAACTCGGCGTCCTTCAGGCGGTCGAGCAGCTTGTCGGCGTCCTCCTTGCTGTTAATGGCAATCTTTTCTCCGTCAACCTCGGCAAGCTTAGCCGGAAACGCTTTCTTAGAGGAAGCGGCGAGCAGCTTTGCGTCAATACTCCAGTACTCCTGGGAAACGAAGCTGCGAATCTCGTTCTCGCGGTCAACGATAATGCGAACCGCAACGGACTGCACACGTCCTGCGGACAGACCGCGCCTTACCTTTTTCCAGAGGAACGGCGACAGCTTGTAGCCCACTATCCTGTCCAGGATACGGCGCGCCTGCTGCGCGTCCACAATGTTGGTGTCGATACAGCGCGGGGCGCTCATGCCAGCCTTTACGCCGGATTTTGTTATTTCATTGAAAGTTACGCGCACCGGCGACTTCTCGTCGATGTTAAGCAGGTGCGACAGATGCCACGCGATAGCCTCTCCCTCTCTATCCGGGTCGGTCGCGAGGTAAACGATGTCGCTTGCCTTAGCGTGCTTTTTGAGTTCCTTGATGACCTCAGCCTTGTCTTTCATATTGACGTACTGCGGTGCGAAATCATGCTCTACGTCAACGCCGAGCTTTGATTTCGGCAGGTCGATTATATGACCGGTGGAGGCTATAACGTCATAGCCCTCGCCGAGGTACTTCTTAACGGTTTTCGCCTTGGACGGCGACTCCAGTATTACTAGATGCGGCACAGAGTTTCCCCCTATTTTTATTTTTAGCCCATCACGGGCGTCAGGCAATGCAAAACCGAAAGTCAGCGGGTAGCTTATGGTTTTGCGCTGCCTGCTGCGTTTCAGCAGCAGAACATACGCGAATAAGCCGGGCAGGTCATGTCCAGCTTAAATTATTGAGTTAACGCTTTGAAAGCTCCCAGAGCAGTATCGCAGCGGCGGCTCCCGCATTCAGCGACTCCGCACCGGATATCGGAATGTAGACTGCCTGGTCGCAGGCTTTCGCGGTTTCTGCGGAGATACCGGCTCCCTCGCTGCCTATAACAACTGCGGAGCGCTCCGGGAAATCGAACGTACCGAGCTTCGCAGCGGAGCTGTCGAGCATCGAGCCGTAGACCCGGAATCCGCTGCTTTTCAGCCCGGATATTATCCCCGGAAGCCCTCCGAAGATACACGGCAGCCTGAGCGCGCTCCCCATCGAAGCGCGGAGCGTTTTCGGCGACCAGACATCAGCGCAGTCGGGCGACAGCGCGGCGCCGTCAAACCCCAGCGCCTCGGCGGTCCGGAGTATGGTCCCGACGTTGCCGGGGTCCTGGACCCCGTCCAGCAGGACCAGGCGCGAAGCCTGGTCGGGAATGGCATTCCCGCCGGGTTTTTCAGCTATCGCGAACAGCCCCTGCGGAGCCTTCGTATCGGAAATATATTCCGCGACCTCCTGGGATATCACTGCAAACTCACTGGCATTCCGAAGCAGCTGCGCGGTCTGCGGATACTTTGAAATCGCATTCTCAGTCGCAAACGCAGAAACGATACGGAATCCGCACTTTGCGACCTCGCCGCAGAGGTGGTCTCCCTCAACAGCGAAAACGCCGTCGGAATCGCGAAGTTTTTTCTCGCGCAGAACGTCGCGAAAGCGCCTTACAGCGTCGTTTTTTCTCGATGTTATGATCAACGGTGCAAATCCCCCTACATAGCGAAAAATCTCACGTCCCGGAACAGAACGTGAGATATTTGCACCTTAAAGCGCTGCCTTAGCCTTCTCTGTCAGTGCAGTGAAGCCAGCTGCGTCATTGATTGCGATCTCGGAGAGCATCTTTCTGTTCAGAGTGATGCCAGCCTTCTTCAGACCGTTCATGAAAGTGGAATAGTTCATGCCGTTGGACTTAGCAGCAGCAGAAATTCTAGTGATCCAGAGCTTTCTGAAGTCTCTCTTCTTGAGACGTCTGCCGATGTAAGCATACTGACCGGACTTCCAAACAGCTTCCTTAGCAGTCTTGAACAGTCTGCTCTTGCCGCCCCAGTAGCCCTTTGCCAGCTTTAATGTTCTATTTCTTCTCTTGCGAGTTGCGAGTGCGCCCTTTACGCGTGCCATGTTACATTACCTCCTGTTATTTTTGTCTGCGGACTCATTCCGCGATTCAGATTATTTGTACGGAATAAGGCTCTTTACTGCAGCTACGTTGGTAACGTCTGCATATGCGCCAGCACGCAGGCCTCTCTTGCGCTTGGTGGACTTCTTGGTCAGAATGTGGCGTCTGTTGGTGTGACCCATCTTTACCAGACCGTTCTTGGTCAGCTTGAAGCGCTTCTTAGCACCGCTGTGAGTTTTGATCTTAGGCATTGTGTTATCCTCCTTGAGTTTTCATTAAAGTGTGCCGCTCGACTGCGCCTATCTTACTTCTTGGGGCTAAGCACTATCGCGTAGTTCTTGCCCTCAAGCTTTGACGGCTTTTCGGAACCGCCGTACTCTGAAACGGCATCGAGGAATTTCTTCATCAGTTCTTCGCTGAGATTCATGTGCGACATCTCTCTTGCACGTCTGAAGCGGATAGTGACCTTTACCTTGTCACCGTTCTGGAGGAATTTGATGCAGTTCTTTACCTTGATGTTGAAGTCGTTGGTATCGATGTTCAGCGACATCTTTATCTCCTTGACTTCAGCCTGCTTCTGGTTCTTCCGGGCTTCCTTCTCCCTCTTGGTCTGCTCAAAACGGTATTTGCCGAAATCCATGATGCGGCATACCGGAGGAGTCGCCGTGGGAGCGATGAGTACGAGGTCGAGGTCTGCTTCAATCGCCTTGTTGAGCGCGTCAGCAGTCGCCATAATGCCCAGCTGTTCGCCGTCTGCACCGATGACTCTTACTTCCTTCTCGCGGATATCCTCATTGATGAGCTGTTCTTTCGTGCCGATATCAAAGCACCGCCTTTCTAAATTACGTTTCAGCCTTGAAATAAAATAAGCGTGAGTACACACGCTCACGCTTAACTGAAATGCCTCTCGGCTTATTCTCATTAAACATACCGCGCCTGACAGAGTAAACGCCGGCGGGTGAGAGTGTGGTGGCTCTGCTTTATTACTCGAATATTATACCACCACAAACTTCATTTGTCAAGTAGTTTTCTGAATTTTTTCAGAAAAATTCTGATTTTCTTTCAGGAACTCGAGATACTGCTCGCCGGGGATAGGCTTCTGGAAGTAGTATCCCTGGAGGTAATCGCACCCCATATCTATAAGTAACTGCGCCATCTCCTTGGTTTCCACACCCTCGACGACGATGCGCTTTTTCAGCGATTTCAGCATTTCAACGGTATGCTTTAGGATAACGAACGCTTCCTCGTTCTCCATCGCTGGCCACAGAATGCTCTTGTCTATCTTGACGATATCCATCGGCAGGCTTATCAGGTAATTCGCGGTGGAGAATCCCGTGCCGTAGTCGTCCATAGAGAATGTCACGCCCTTTGATATAAGGCAGTTCATGTTTTTCAGCAGGGCGTCGTAGTTGGCAAGCCCGGCGGTTTCGGTTATCTCGAAATTTATCTGCTCCGGAGGAATGCCGTACTCGCCCATTATCTTCATCAGCCTGTCGGAAAGCTGCTCCTGAACGCACTGGAGCACGGACAGGTTCACCTCGACATATTTCACGCCGAGAGCCTGCGCCTTTCCGCTCTTCATGAACTCGCACACCTTGCGGAACGCTATCTCGCCTATCTCTATTATCATTCCGTTGGATTCGGCGAGCGGAATGAACTCCTCCGGGCTGACGTAACCCAGCTCGGGGTCCTTCATGCGGATAAGCGCCTCGGAGCAGACGAATCCGTGCTCCGCCGGCTCGTAGATGGGCTGGTAGTACATCTCGAAACTCTTGTTGACTATGCAGTTCTTTATGGTGCTCAAAATGTGCATTTCGCGCTTCTTCGCGGTGATGGACTCCTTGGCGGCAACAAACACGCCGCCCTCCGCCTTTTCAGTTGTGCGGAGAGTGTACTCTATCGCGTCGCGGACGTCCTCGGCGGACTGCGCGAAATCCGGGTAGCGGACAACGCATATCTTGGGTGTCAGCGTAGTTTCTATCCCGTGGAGCGTCACCGGCTTCGAGAACAGGCCAAGTATCCTGTCGGTGAGGTACTTTTCGGTGATGTGGTGCTTTTCGTCGGTGAACATGGCGAACTCGCAACCGCCGAGGTGGTAGACCTCCGTCGTGCCGAATCCGTTCATCAGCCTTGCCGCGACCGCCCTGGGAGCCAGCTTGCGCTCGCCTACGCTGAACAGCCCGTTGATATAGGTCAGCCCGTCGAACCGGAACGCCGCAATCGCAAAGGGCTTATGGTCGTCGATGCGTATCCCGACGCTGTTGAAGAACGCCTCGTCGTTGAAGCAGTCCGCGGCCTTGTCGGTAAAATCGTCCGGATTCTGGATTATGATGAGGAACATCACAAGCACCAGCGCAATGGCGTAGTTACCAAAAACCTGCGCCGGAAGCAGAAGCTGCACGACAGTCGCAGCGACGGTCACAACGAAGAAGAAAACGATGGAAGCCGCCTGGATCCAGTCGCTCTTGCGGCGGTACCGCACAAACAGGAACGACCCGAACACCATCAGCAGCAGCGCTATGACCGGGTAGACATAGAACAGCGGACCGTGGCAGTACTCCATATCCTCATTGAAGTAGATTATCAGCTTCGTGAACGGAGTAGTTACCAGCAGCAGGGTTTCTGCGGAAATGAGCGAGAGCGTAAAGATGGTGCTCGGCTTTGAAATCCTGTTGCGCCTGGTCAGCGCTATGACGTACATCATGTAGAGGATAGCCTCGAGGTCATAGAAGAACAGGTAGGATATATGTATTGCGTAATTCACCCAGAGCGGCAGGTCCGCCGCCATGGCGAGCGACTTCATAGCGAAAATATGCGTCAGAGACGACATGAATGTGCAGACGAGCATGCCGGCATAAATACGGTTGGACATACCCGGATACTTCCGGCGGGCGCAGAATATCAGCATGAGTACGGCGATAAGCCCCATCGTTGCGTATTCGTATTCAACAACATAATTTATGGAATTCATGCCGTACCTCCATTCTTTTCACCACTTACTGATTTTATTGTACCACAATTCATTCAACTTGTCAACACAAAAGGGGCGTGCACATACATGCACGCCCCACACAGAGTGTAGACTTACTTGATAACTCTTACGGAAACAACGCCCGCAACAGCCTTGATAGCTGCTTCGATTCCGGTAGCGTCGCCCTTGACATCAAGGCAGGTGTACGCATAATCCTTCTTGGACTTGCTTACCATGTTCTCAATGTTAAGACCAGCAGCGGAAACCGGAGCGGTGATGTTGTTCAACAGACCCTCTGCATTCTTGTGGATAACGCAGATCTTCGCATTTCCGGAAATAGCCATCTCAACGTTAGGCAGGTTAACGGAGTTCTTGATGTTGCCGTTTTCGATGTAATCGGCAATCTCCTTAACTGCCATAACTGCGCAGTTGTCCTCGCTCTCGGGAGTGGAAGCGCCCAGGTGCGGCATTGCAACAACGCCGTCCAGACCGATAAGTCCGTCAGTAGCGAAGTCGGTAACGTAGCAAGCCATACCGCCGTTTGCAAGTGCGTCGATGATAGCCTTTTCGTCTACCAGGGTATCTCTTGCGAAGTTCAGCAGACGTACTGTCTTCTTCATGGATGCGATAGCTTCTGCGTTTATCATGCCCTTTGTATCAGGCAGCGCCGGAACATGCAGCGTGATGTAATCGCACTTCTCGAAAATTTCCTTGTTGCTCTTTACATAATGAACCTTGCCGGAGAGCTTCAGAGCGTTCTCAACGGAGAGGAACGGGTCAGCGCCGTAAACGTCCATGCCGAGCTCTGCGGCTGCGTTAGCTACCAGGATACCGATAGCGCCCAGACCGATAACGCCGAGCTTCTTGCCCATTATCTCGGGACCTACGAACTGGCTCTTGCCCTTCTCGACCAGCTTTCCTACCTCGTCGCCCTTGCCCTTGAGGGTCTTGATCCAGTCCATAGCAGCCGGGATCTTTCTGGAGGAAAGCAACAGACCAGCGATGACGAGCTCCTTAACAGCGTTTGCGTTAGCGCCGGGGGTGTTGAATACTACAACGCCCTGCTCGCTGCACTTGTCTATCGGGATATTGTTGACGCCTGCGCCTGCTCTTGCGATAGCGAGGAGGTTAGCGGGCAGATCCATCTCGTGCATGGAAGCGGAGCGCACCAGGATAGCGTCAGGATTCTTTACGTCGTCGCTTACAGCGTACTTGTTCTTGTCGAGCAGGTCAGTGCCGCATGCGGCTATCTTATTCAGTGTAAGAACGTTATACATTTCAGTAGTCTCCTTTACAGAACTCAGCCATTCTCGGCTTCGAACTTCTTCATGAATTCAACCAGCTTCTCAACGCCCTCGATAGGCATTGCGTTGTAGATGGAAGCTCTCATGCCGCCAACGGTTCTGTGACCCTTGAGGTTTACAAAGCCTGCCGCGGTAGCCTCCTTGACGAACTTAGCGTCGAGCTCCTCATTGCCGGTTACGAACGGAACGTTCATCAGAGAACGATCCTTAGGCTCGACAGTGCCCTTGAACAGCTTGCTCTGGTCGAGGAAATCGTAAAGGATCTTTGCCTTCTTCTCGTTGTGAGCCTTCATAGCCTCAAGGCCGCCCATCTTCTTGATCCATTTGAATACCTTGCCGCAGATGTAGATGGCGTAGCAGTTCGGAGTGTTGTAGAGGGAGTCGTTGTCAGCCTGGGTCTTCCACTTGAGCATTGTAGGAGTTCCGGGGAGAACGTCGTCGGTGATGAGGTCCTCGCGGATGATAGCGATCACCAGACCGGCAGGGCCTACGTTCTTCTGAACGCCGCCGTAGATAACGCCGTACTTGGTAACGTCAACCGGCTCTGACAGGAAGCAGGAGGACACGTCAGCGACCAGTGTGTGACCCTTGGTATTGGGGAGGGTCTTGTACTTGGTGCCGTAGATGGTGTTGTTCTCGCAGATGTAAACATAGTCAGCGTCCTCGGGGATATCGAGGTCGGAGCAGTCGGGGATGTAGGAGAAAGTCTTGTCTGCGGAGGAAGCCACTGCAACTGCGTCGCCGTAGATCTTAGCCTCCTGGTAAGCCTTCTTAGCCCACTGACCTGTGATTATGTAAGCTGCCTTCTTGTTCTTCATGAGGTTCATCGGAACAGCCGCGAACTGCTGTGAAGCGCCGCCCTGGAGGAACAGTACCTTGTAGTTGTCCGGGATATTCATGATATCGCGGATATCCTTCTCGGCTTCCTTGATGATAGCGTCGTATGCCTTTGAACGGTGGGACATCTCCATAACGGACATGCCTGTGCCCTTGTAATCAAGCATTTCGTCTGCTGCTTCCTTGAGGACTTCCTCGGGCAGCACTGCGGGACCTGCGCTGAAGTTATAAACTCTCATTGAATTGCCTCCTGTAATGTTTGCTGTCATATCATGACGCGCAGACCGCCAAACCGCTGTGCAGTCTGCATTGATGAATCAACACTTCTATTATAAGACAATTTTTCCGTTATGTCAAGACTGAAATACCCGTTATGCAAAATTATTTTCTCTTTTTTGCAATTTACGGACATGATTCTTGCGGTTTCCTATCAGTATCTGATTTTTTACACCTCATCTGACCAATATAACTGACCGCCGCAGTCATAACACTTTCACAACTGCGGCGGTATATTGAAATATCACTATCTTCAGATGAACAATCCCGATATCTGCGCCACTGCAAAGCACCCGATAACTCCCGCGCAGGTAGGAAGCAGGAACGCCGCCAGCGCCCACTTCCAGCCGCCCGCCTCCTTTTTTACAGTCAGCAGCGAGGTCGAGCAGGGCCAGTGCATCAGTGAAAACAGCATAGTGCAGACCGCCGTCCGCCAGGTCCAGCCGTTGTCCCCCAGGAGCTGCGCCAACGCCGGGAGCGAAAGCTCCGTAAGGCTCCCCTGCGACATGTAGCACATAATGATTATCGGTATGACTATCTCGTTGGCGGGAAGCCCCAGTATGAACGCCATCAGAATCACGCCGTCCATTCCTAGCAGCGCCGCGAACGGGTCGAGCGCCCCGGTGCACCAGGCGAGCAGCGAGCTTCCTCCGACGCTGACGTTCGCCAGGACCCATATCACCGCCCCCGCCGGAGCCGCTACTGCGGCAGCCCTCCCCAGTACGAACAGCGTGCGGTCGAGAAGCGAGCGCACTATGACTTTCCCGAACTGCGGCTTTCTGTAGGGCGGCAGCTCCAGCGTGAACCCCGACGGCTGCCCGCGCAGTATCGTAGCCGAAAGGAACTTCGAAGCCGCAAATGTCATCCCGACCCCGAGCAGCACCGCCGCAGTGACTATCGCGGCGGACAGCGCCGACGCGCCGAATCCCCCCGCCGTCCCGACGAAGAACACCGACGCGAGCGTGAGTATGAACGGGAACTTACCGTTGCAGGGAACGAACGCGTTGGTCAGCATTGCGATGAGCCGCTCCCGACGGCTGTCGATTATCCGGCAGCCGACTATCCCGGCGGCGTTGCAGCCGAATCCCATCGCCATGGTCAGCGCCTGTTTTCCGCAGGCATTACATCGCTGGAACGGCTTGTCGAGATTGTACGCCACCCTCGGCAGGTAGCCGGAATCCTCAAGCAGCGTGAACAGCGGGAAGAATATCGCCATCGGCGGCAGCATGACCGCAGTCACCCACGCGAGGGTGCGGTAAGCTCCGTCCACAATGATGCCGCTCACCCACCAGGGAGCGCCGCTGAACAGATCTCCGAGCCGTTCGCCGAGCCAGCCGAAAAGCTCCGACAGCAGCTGCGACGGGTAATTCGCGCCGCTTATCGTCAGCCAGAACACCACCAGCAGCAACAGTATCATCAGCGGGAATCCCAGCGCCTTTCCGGTCAGCAGCTTATCAGCGCGGCGGTCGTTCCGGCGGCAGCCCGCGCATTCGCTGACCGCTCCGTCCGCAGCTTCCTCGGAGTTCAGCGTTATGCAGGACACGATGCGGTCCCGGAGGATATCCAGCGTGATGTCGTCCTCCGCAAGGCGCAGTCTGCCGCGCTCCACCGCCGCGCTTATATCCGGTTCGGAAAGCATGTCTGTGCCAAGGTACTTCCCTGCTTCCTCCGCGAGAGGCTTGTCGCCCTCGATGAGCCTCAGCGCAAGCCAGCGCGGGTCAATACGATTCCCAAAGCGCTCCCGCAGCACCGGTTCAACGCAGCCTATCGCGGATTCCACCGGGGTGATGTAGTGCAGGCGCTTCGGATGGAGCTCGGTTTCGCTGGAGCACAGACGGTCGAGCGCCGTCGTCAGAGCTTTGAGCGTGCGCTTGTCATGCGCGGAAGTACCAACCACCGGGACGCCGAGGTTTTCCTCTAGCTGGGACAGGTCGAGGGTTATCCCGCGCCGCCGTGCTTCGTCGCAGAGATTCACGCAGACCAGCGTTTTCGGGCAGAGCTCCATGACCTGCAGCGCCAGATTCAAACTACGTTGTAAACAAGTTGCATCGCAGACTACAACAGCCGCCTCTGCCCCGCCAAAGCAAAGGAAATCCCGGGCAGTCTCCTCCTCTGCGGAGTGTGCCAGCAGCGAGTAGGTACCGGGGATATCCACTAGCACATAGCCGGAGCATTCCGTTGAGCAGTATCCCTGGGCGGTGGTCACGGTTTTTCCGGGCCAGTTTCCGGTGTGCTGGCGCATTCCGGTAAGCGCGTTAAAGATGGTGCTTTTTCCGACGTTGGGATTTCCGGCTATAGCGACTACTCTGTCGGAGGGGCTGCGGCGCTTTATTTCAAGCGTTGTTTCAGCGGCGGCGAATCCGGTGGAGCTAGAAGTCAGACCCATTTTCCGCCCCTTTCACAAGAACATCTCGGCTGTCTGCGGCTCGTATCGCGATGACTGCGCCACGAATGCAGTATGCTGCGGGGTCTCCCATTGGGCTTACTCCAACGCACTCCACCCGGGTACCCTCCACAAGACCTATATCTAGAAGTCGCCTGCGCATGTTGCCATGCACTCTGAGCCGCTCAACAACGGCGGATTCTCCCGGCTTTATCTCATTAAGGCACTTTTCCATAGCCATTCTCCTTTGCTGAATATTCCGGGCAGAATGCACCCGTTGAGTACATTATATGTATTTTAAAGTGAACTCGACACAGGGAATGAGCTGAATTTTGGATAGAAAAGAGCCCGTGTCGGGTTTTAAACTATAATTTATGCGGGTAGTGATAAATTAGCAGGCGCCCCCAATCGGGAGTCAAGGGGGGCGCGCCCCCCTTGCAGGTCGAGGGCAGAGCCCTCGTCGCCGTAGGCGAAACCTCCGCGCGTAAGCGCGGTTACTCCGCACGAAGTGCGGCTACTCTGCGCGCTGG
>CAKSEO010000029.1 GCA_934446565.1 uncultured Oscillospiraceae bacterium
CGGATTTAGCTCATCTGGTAGAGCGCCACCTTGCCAAGGTGGAGGTAGCGAGTTCGAGCCTCGTAATCCGCTCCATTTCTTTTTATGGACCGCGAAAAATGTCGGTTCATTACACAGGACAAATTCGTCGTGGAAATATTCACGGCGTTTTTTATTTACCCGATATAACGATAAGTATAGGAAAATTTGCCCCGGGCTTGAACCCCGGGGCATTTTGCGGTCAGCAGTTTATCTGCTCTGATTCTGATTCTGGCGGTTCTGACCGTTCTGGTTCTGACGGTTCTGCTGATCCTGCTGGTTTCTGTTCTGGTTCTGATTCTGGTTGTTCTGGTTATTCTGGTTGGACATGATTTTTCCTCCTATAGAGCATTGCTCCGTAAATATCCGGCTTTTCGCCGCACTGATATTTTGCACGGCGGGAGAATTATTATTCAGGAAAGTTGTGCCAATAATAACACGTCTATACTTGATTTTTTGCGGACAGTGTTGTATAATAAATGTGAAAAACGTGCTGCGGCATGTTTCGGGGGAGGAATATAATGAATATAAACTGGAATAGAAAATACCTGACGATAGCGGTCTATGCGACATGCGCGGTCATAATCAGTGCGATAGCGGTAATGGTGATATTCAATTTCGATTCGGTCATGGCTAAGCTGTCAGTGCTCGGCGCGGTCACAACGCCTATCGTGATCGGAATATTCTGCGCGTATCTCCTGAATCCGCTGATGACCAAGATAGAAAAAGACGGGCTGAAAAAGATCTCCGGCTCACCGGACAAGAAAAAACGCGGGCAGGCAAGGGGAATAGCTCTGACGCTCACGATGCTGATAGTCCTGGTGATCCTGGGACTTATCGTTATAATGGTCATTCCTCAGCTGATCGGAAATATGGTCATGATCTTCAGCAACATGGATTCCTACATCAATACCATCAAGGACTGGCTCAATAATATCTTCGAGGATTATCCTGCGCTGATAGAGTTCCTCGGAAATCCCCTGGACGATTTCAACAAGTTCATCGCGGGAATATGGAAGGAATATTCAAACGAGCTGATGAGCATCGCCGGAAACGTTGCGTCAACGGTCTGGGCGGTTATAGATACGATGAAGAACGTGCTTATAGGTCTGATAATCTCGATATACCTGCTGGCGCGCAAGGAGATGTTCATCGGTCAGACGAAAAAGCTGATATTTGCGTTTCTGAAAGTGGAGCGTGCACAGAGGTTCCTGACAGTCTGCCGCGAAGCAAGCAAGAAATTTCTCGGCTCCATTGTCGGGAAGATAATCGAGGCTTTCATAGTTGCGCTGCTGTGCTTCATCGGCTGTACCGTGCTGCAATTGCCGTATTCGCTGCTGATATCGGCTATAATGTTCGTGTTCAACCTTATCCCTTTCGTAGGTCCTTTTATCGGAGCTATCCCCTGTACGCTTCTGCTGCTTCTCTCTGAGCATCCGATACAGGCGCTGTGGTTCGTTATTTTCATCGTGATACTTCAGACCGTGGACGGCAATATCATCGCTCCCTGGATCCTTGGAGATTCCACCGGGCTTCCTGCGGTTTGGATACTTATCGCGATACTTATCGGCGGAGGACTGTTCGGAATGCTTGGAATGTTCCTTGGCGTACCGGTCTGCGCGGTAGTCTACATGCTGTTCAAGGATTTCATCGAGGGCAGGCTGAAAAAACGGCAGCTTCCGCAAAAGACCGCCGACTACGCCGGGGATGTGGGATATATCACGCCGGATTATGTCTGCGAGGAGGTAGAGGAGCAGCCACAGCCTGTTCCGGAGAAGAAGCATTCCTTTAAGGATGTGGTTAGCGACCGGGTCAAGCTCTGCAAGGAAAAGCTCCACATTAAGGAAAAGAAGAAATGATCATTAAATGCGCCAGGGGTGACTCCGGCGCATGTTTCTTCGCAAAATGACCAAAAAATAAGATACCTATTGCAATTTTGCAAAAAAAGTTGTATAATCGAAACAGAGGCGGATTTACGCCGCTGCATAAATTTTATCGGAGGAAAATGAAATGGCAGAGAATGAAGTACTTATCGAAACATCTGCAAGACACGTCCATGTAACACAGGAGACCCTTGAGGCTCTGTTCGGCGCAGGCGCACAGCTCACAAAGAAGAAGGATCTTTCCCAGCCCGGTCAGTTCGCGAGCGAGCAGCGCGTGACCGTAGTAGGCCCCAAGAAGGAGCTTGCAAACGTCAGCATACTCGGTCCATGCCGTTCGGCTGATCAGGTAGAGCTTTCCGCTACCGACGCACGTTCCATCGGACTTGGCATAGCTATCCGCGAGAGCGGCGACATTGACGGTACACCCGGCTGCACCCTGAGAGGTCCGGCAGGCGAAGTCACCATCAAGGAGGGCGTCATCGTAGCCAAGCGCCATATCCACCTCACACCTGAGACCGCTGAAAAGCTCGGCGTGAAGAACAAGGATATCGTATGGGTAAAGACCAACACTGAGGGCAGAAACGCTATCCTCGGCGATGTTGTCATCAGAGTCAGCGACAAGTTCGCAGACGCTATGCACATCGATACCGACGAGTCTAACGCCATCAGCGCTGTTCCTGGTCTGATGGGCACAATCATCAAGTCCCTGTAATGAACATCGTCCCCCTTTCGTTACGGAAGGGGGATATCTGTATATTGCGGCATTCGCCTGATTGTGCCGCGATTCGGGCTTATTTCCATTGACATGGGAATAGTATTTTGCTATAATAAAACAGGTGAGATATCATTTTTCGCATAATTATTGTATCAATTCAGACGGGCGTGTTGTCCCAAGAAAGGAGCCGTCAGTCCAATTACTGCTTTCATTATAGCTTAAGTAACAAGTACGTGTAAACCATAGCTGGCTTGCTGTGGATTTACCGACAATTATATTGTAACAGAAAGGAGGACAAAATGGCTGTTCCGACTAAAGAAGAAACAAAAGAGGAACTGAAAGGCGAGCCCCTCCCCGAACTGTCGTCAATGCAGTTTTCAGCGCAGTTCACGGAGGAAATTTCCGAGGAAGCGGCGGAGCCAGATATCTCGGACATGCCCGCGCCTGGCGACGATATCCTTGAACAGGCAGAGCTTGCACAGCAGGAGACCCTGCGCCGCGACCAGGAGATACTTGACGCGCTGGATAAGGTGCTCCAGCAGACCGGCACACGTCCGCAGACTTCCAGAAAGCACAAGCAGCCTCGCCGCAATGTGCTGAAATTCACCATGGGCACCGTGAAAAGCGGCGCTGGGCTCGTTAGCCTTGCATTGACGCTGGTGTTCCTTGGGATAGTCACCATGTGCGTGCTGGTATCGGGAGGCTCGGATTATCTGCTTATCGCGAAGCTTGCGCCGTTGTCGGCGGTTTTCGTCGGCGCGGAGCTTCTGTTAAGCTGGTTCGCTTCGGGAAAGCGGCTGAGGATACACGTTCCGTGTATCTGCATAACCGCCGCTATCGTTATTACGGCGTGCATTCTTTCCGTGTCGCTCAACCGTGAGGAGACCGAGATACGCGAGGTGCAGAGCGGCAGGGTGATCGCTGCACAGATCTACGAGCAGAGTTACAAGGAGCTGTGCCGTACTGCCGATATTTCCACGCTGACGGTGACGGCTGACCTTGTTAACGGCGCCAACGGCACGGGAAAAACATGGGACACGCTGTCCGCTGGGGATATCGTTGATATTTCAGTGGAATTCAGCGGTACATATTCCAGCATACGGGAGTTCGCACAGGAATGCCGCACGGTCATCGCCGCATATAAAAGCATGGGGATACCGGTGTCGCATTTCAGCTTTGTTTCAGAGAGCAGGCTCACCAGTTTCCGTCTTGAAACCGACGGGCTGTTCCAGCAGGATATGGATGTTGAGGAGCTTGCCGACAGGGTAAATTACATCTATTACGAGGATTACGACTATATTGATGATCTGGAGGACATCTCAGAGGATACCGCTGAGGATACCGCAGAAACGTGATTTGAGAAAGGACTAAAATGCTTAGCAAAGAAATGACAGAAGAACTGGGGAACTGCATTTTCAGACAGTTCCCGGATGAGGGAGTATACCGTATATCGAGGGTAGAGGAGTGGCTTGCGACCAACGGCTACACCATGGAAAAACTCGGATTTAATGACTTCCACGAGCTTATCGAGGCAGCGCCGGAGCTTTTCGGCACTCCAAGATACAACCAGGATTCCTACGTTATTGTGAAACGCTGGAACGGTTCCGGCGAGACCGGACATCCCGCTGACAGCTTTTTCGGTAACAAGAGCATAATCTTAAATGATGACATCATCGAAATGTCCCAGCAGTCGCTGTACGCGCTCACAAAGGTGCTCGGCAGCGGGCTGACCGTCCAGGAGATGAAGCAGGAGATCTACGACAGCTTTGCACGCGCCAAGGAGGACGGAAAGCTGGATTTCATGTTTGACAGGTATGTTTTCCCGATAGGCTACTGCACAGACGGCTACCTTGTCAACGGAATAATCACCAAAAATATCAGCCCGCGCGGAAAGAGCCTGTATTTTTCGTTCGAAAAAACGCAGATCTACAGCAATGTTCAGCCGTCTGTATATCACCGTCCGGCAGTGCAGCAGGCTGCGGTCAGCAATGAGGACAAGGCGGAGATATACCGTCTGCTGACCTCGAATTTTCCGTTCGACATACCGCAGCACATGGCAGCGGTCAGCAAATTCCTGTCAGATAACCATATCGACCGCAGCAGATTCGGATTTTTCAAGATGAAGGACCTGCTGGCGCAGATGGATTACCTCGAGCTTGAGGATGTAGTGCTTGGCGGAGTTCCGCAGGTGATGGTGACGATACGCCATTCCGACAAGTATCAGCCGGGCAGATCCGCTGCGCGTGCCGCGGTTCAGCGCACGGAGCAGTCCGCAGTGCGCCCTGCGTTCCGCACTGTGCCGTCTGTACAGGTACAACCGGCTTCCAGCGACGCGGTGGAGATACCGGAGGGAGCCCTTGAGGATTTCTGCAACCTCCCGCCAAAACCGATGATGATACTCGCGCAGTTCCTGGAGCGCACCGGGATAAGCTGCGAGATACCGGAGTTGCGCAGCGACATCTCCGCGGATTTCGAGCAGGCAAAGCAGAGCGGGAACATTCGCTTCTATGAGGGCAAGATGATATTCCCGACCCGCTGGAAGCGCTCCGACGGCAACAGCGTGGAGCTCACGCTGAAGCCCTCCGCTTACGAGGGCAGACCGTGGTTCCTGAGCTTTGTGGATACTATCAGCCGTGACGGCTCCCAGCGTTCTGTTCAGCCCGGGAAGCAGCTCGAGAATTTTGCATATCTCGGTTCCTGGAATTCGTTCCTGTCCGAGCTTGCCGAAAAATCCATCAGCGAGGACTGGGATTTTGAGGGCGTGCGCCGCAGCGATCATTACATCCTTATCCAGTACATCAAGTACACTTTCTATCGCCTGACCCGTGAGAATAAGGTGTGCATTTCCTCAGACAGAAAGTTCGCATGCTTCAATACAGGCCTTGTTGACAGGCATTACGACGATATTTACGCATGCTTCGTCCCGAATGAGCCTGGCAGCGAGACCGAATGGAAGTTCGCGGGATTCTGCACCGCGGCTAACCGCACTCTTGGCAAGCAGATAGTGAATTATTTCAGCCCGCTCCCGCAGCCGCCGGTCTATTTCGACCGCGGGGAACAGCTGTTCTTCGACGTAACGAAGCAGCTCCTGACGGACTTTGACCACATAATCCTGGACAACATCAGCAGACTTCCGCTGGCATTCCTGGAGGAGCAGTTCACAGACTGCCCCGAGGCGAGGGATATCGCAGCACGTATTCGTACTGCGGACGGCTACGGAAAGCGCGAGCTTTACGAGAAGTTGAAAGGTATCGTGAACGACAACGACAGGCTTTTCATGCGCATCCAGAACCGCATCAAGGATTCCATCGAGCTTGCTAAGAAGCGCGTGAGCCGCAACTACAAGACCGCGATACCGTCCTATTTTCCGAAGCGGAATTCCATGTCGCTGATGCTGCCGCTGTGCCTGGTTGACGAGGAGAGGCCGGACGTAGCGCTCGTAGTGGAGCAGACTCCCGCCGGCAATTATCAGGGGCAGACGATACTGACGCTTGCGCAGGCGTACATCGACGCACGTCTGCTGTGCCGCCTGAACAGCGAGTGGCTGACCACTGATATCAGTACCTCTGATGATTCCGACGACAGCGAGGAATCAACAGAAACCCCAGACTAAGGAGGCGCGATGGTAGATTTCAGAAAGCTTGACTCCCTCGGTTTTGACGCGGAGAGCGCCAAGGAGCGTTTTATAAACAGCGAGGAATTTTATTTCTCCTGCATGAAGATATACCTCCGGGCAAATGATATTGAAAATCTGACGGAGCTGTGCAGGGAGCAGGATTGGGCAAAGGCGCTGGAGTGCGTCCATATGATGAAGGGTTCCACCGGAAATCTTGCGCTCAATGGTCTGTTCAGCCATTACAGCAGGATGACGGAGCTTTTCCGCGGCGGAGAGCCTGAAAAGGCCGTTGAAATGCTCCCGGAGGCACAGAATATGGAGAAAAAGCTCCGCGCAGCCGCAGGTCCTTTGGGAGAGTAAGCCCGTTATCGGCATTGTGAACACAATAAGTTCACGAAATTTGCAGAAATTATATAAAAAAGGGCTTGCAAATTTTATAGAAATATAGTAAAATAATATCTGTAGGGTATTTTAGCATGATAAGTGCATTGTACCGTAGTATGTTCAATATTTCACTATGAAAGGAAATAATAACCATGAGCAAACTGAACAAGAAGAACGTAGAAGACCTGAATGTCAAGGGCAAGAAGGTGCTTGTCCGCGTTGATTTCAACGTTCCTATGAAGGACGGCAAGATCACCAACGACAACCGTATCACCGCAGCTCTCCCCACCATCAATAAGCTGGTAGAGAACGGCGCAAAGGTTATCCTCTGCTCTCACCTCGGCAAGCCGAAGAACGGTCCGGAGGAGAAGTTCTCCCTGAAGGCTGCTGCTGACAGACTGGCTGAGCTTGTAAATACAAAGGTAGTTTTCGCTAAGGACGATAAGGTAACAGGCGACATCGCAAAGAAGGCTGTTTCTGAGATGAAGGACGGCGAGATCGTAGTTCTCGAGAACACTCGTTTCCGTGGCGCAGAAGAGACCAAGAACGGCGAGGAGTTCAGCAAGGAGCTGGCTGACCTGACCGACGGTATCTTCGTAATGGACGCTTTCGGTTCCTCCCACAGAGCGCACGCTTCCACAGTTGGCGTTACCAAGTTCGTTAAGGAGACCGCAGTCGGCTACCTGATGAACAAGGAGATCGAGTTCCTCGGCAACGCCGTTGAGAACCCTGTTCGTCCGTTCGTTGCTATCCTCGGCGGCGCTAAGGTTGCTGACAAGCTGAACGTTATCTCCAACCTGCTCGAGAAGTGCGACACCCTCATCATCGGCGGCGGTATGGCTTACACTTTCCTCAAGGCTAAGGGCTATGAGGTCGGCACATCCCTCGTTGACGACGAGAAGATCGACTACTGCAAGCAGATGATCGAGAAGGCTGAGAAGCTCGGCAAGAAGCTCCTCCTGCCTGTTGATACCACAATCGCTAAGGCATTCCCTGATCCTATCGACGCTCCGATCGAGGTTTCCGTTGTTGATTCCGACAAGATCCCGGCTGACATGATGGGTCTGGATATCGGCCCCAAGACCATGGAGCTGTTTGCTGAGGCTGCTAAGTCCGCTAAGACCGTTGTATGGAACGGCCCGATGGGCGTATTTGAGAACCCTGTTCTCAAGAAGGGTACTGTTGCTGTTTGCGAGGCTCTCGCAGCTGCTGACGCTACCACCATCATCGGCGGCGGCGACTCCGCAACCGCAGCCATCAACCTCGGCTACGCTGACAAGATGAGCCACATCTCCACCGGCGGCGGCGCTTCCCTCGAGTACCTCGAAGGCAAGGGTCTGCCCGGAATCGACGCTATCCAGGACAAGTAATTTACAACGCTATAAGGCGGGGGAACACTCCGCCTTATATTGTGCTGACAACATAAATCCGTACTAGGAGGAATTAATCATGAAGAAGAATGTAAGAAAGGCAATAATCGCCGGCAACTGGAAGATGAACAAGACCCGTCCCGAGGCTAAGGCACTGCTCGAGGAGCTCAAGCCGATGGTAGCTGACGTCAAGGACGTTGAGATCGTAGCATGCGTACCTTTCACAAACCTTGAGACCGCTCTTGCTGCAACTGCAGGCACCAACATCAAGATCGGCGCTGAGAACTGCCACTTCGAGAAGAGCGGCGCGTTCACCGGCGAGATCTCCGCTGATATGCTGGCAGAGATGGGCGTTGAGTACGTTGTACTCGGTCACTCCGAGCGCCGTCAGTACTTTGCTGAGACCGACGAGACCGTTAACAAGAGAACAAAGGCTGCCCTCGCTGCTGGTCTGAAGCCCATCGTATGCGTAGGCGAGCTTCTCTGGGAGCGCGAGTGCAACATCACCGAGGAAGTTATCGCTCGCCAGATCAAGCTTGATTTCTTCGGCATTTCCGCTGACGACCTCAAGAAGTGCGTAATCGCTTACGAGCCTGTTTGGGCAATCGGCACCGGCAAGACCGCTACTGCTGACCAGGCTGAGGAAGTTTGCGCATTCATCCGCGCTACCCTCGCTAAGCTCTACGGTGCTGACGTAGCTGAGAGCATCACCGTTCAGTACGGCGGCTCCATGAACGCAAAGAACGCTGCTGAGCTGCTTTCCAAGACCAACGTTGACGGCGGTCTTATCGGCGGCGCTTCCCTGAAGGCTGCTGACTTCACCACCATCATCACCGCAGCAGTTAACGGCTAAACTGCATTTGCAGAAAAATACACACGGAGCGGCGCTCACCGCTGCTCCGTTTTCATCTCTAAAACAGTAAGGAGAAACAAACTATGAAGGCAAAGAAACCGATTTTATTAGTAGTAATGGACGGCGTTGGCTTCTCCAAGACCCACTTGGGCGACGCAGTGGGCGAGGCTAACACTCCCACTCTCGACTGGATGCTGGCTAACTGCCCGAACACCCGTCTCAAGGCTCACGGCGACGCAGTAGGTCTGCCCTCCGACGACGACATGGGTAACTCCGAGGTAGGTCACAATGCAATTGGCTGCGGTCAGATCTATTCTCAGGGCGCAAAGCTTGTTAACGAGAGCATCGAGAGCGGCAAGATGTACGAATCCGACGCGTGGAAGGAACTGGTTGCTAACGTAAAGAGCAAGAATTCCACCATGCATTTCATCGGTCTGCTGTCCGATGGTAATGTACATTCCAATATCAAGCACCTGTTCAACATGATAAAGAAGGCAAAGTCCGAGGGTATCTCCAAGGTAAGAGTACACGCCCTGCTGGACGGCCGTGACGTACCTCCGCAGACTGCTCAGATCTACCTCGAGCAGCTCGAGGATCTGTTCAAGGAGCTGAACGACAGCACATTTGACGGCAAGATCGCAAGCGGCGGCGGACGTATGAAGATCACAATGGACCGCTACCAGGCTGACTGGCCGATGGTAGAGCG
This sequence comes from uncultured Oscillospiraceae bacterium, assembly GCA_934446565.1. Classification (GTDB taxonomy): domain Bacteria; phylum Bacillota; class Clostridia; order Oscillospirales; family Ruminococcaceae; genus CAG-115. Next base: position 9,546 of record CAKSEO010000029.1, read on the forward strand.
CGGCTGGAACGCGCACGTTCGCGGCGAGGGCAGACAGTTCGCCAACGCTATGGACGCTCTGAACACCCTGCGCGCTGAGACCGGCGTTGCAAGCGACCAGGATCTCCCTGCATTCGTTATCGGTGAGAACGGCGAGCCCGTAGGCAAGATCGTTGACGGCGACAGCGTTATCCTGTTCAACTTCCGTGGCGACCGCGCAATCGAGCTTTCTATGGCGTTCGACATGGTAGAGTTCGATCACTTCAACAGAGGTCCGAAGCCTGACGTATGCTACGCAGGCATGCTCCAGTACGACGGCGACCTCAAGCTTCCGGCACGTTTCCTGGTAAATCCTCCGGAGATCACCAACACTCTTACCGAGGTACTGGTTGCAGCTGGCTACAATGAGTACGCTATTTCCGAGACCCAGAAGTACGGTCATGTAACATACTTCTGGAACGGCAACCGCAGCGGCAAGGTAAGCGAGGAACTCGAGACCTACTGCGAGATACCGTCCGATAACGTAAGCTTCGACCAGAGACCCTGGATGAAGTCCGCTGAGATCACTGATAAGCTCATTGAAGCTATCAAGTCTGGCAAGTATGACTTTATCCGCTGCAACTACCCGAACGGCGACATGGTCGGCCACACCGGCAGCATGGACGCTACTATCATTGGCGTTGAGTCCGTTGACCTGGGTCTGACGAGACTGAAGGCAGTCTGCGACGAGTGCGGCGTTACAATGCTCATCACCGCTGACCACGGCAACGCAGATGAGATGCTCGAGAAGAACAAGAAGGGTGAGATCCAGGTAAGAACCGCTCACTCCCTGAACCCTGTTCCGTTCATCATCTACGATAAGGAGCAGAAGTTCGAGATCAAGCCGTCCGACAAGTACGGACTTGCTAACATCGCTCCGACCGTTGTAAAGATGTTCGGTCTGGAAGCTCCCGAGTGCTGGGAAGACAGCATGATCTGATCATCGTCTGATCAAAAAACGAACGCCCCTGTTGGTAAAGCAGGGGCGTTTTTAACTATTGAATGTTGAAAACTGCGGAGCAGCAAAGCTGCTCCGCAGTTGGGTCATTCAGCGCTGGATTCGACTTCAAGCACCGGAGCGGTTCCGACAACGATACCGTTGGCAACACCCGCTCTGTCAGAATTGTAGAAATCCCAGCTTCCGCGCTGGAAGTTTTCCGCAGTCGGGAGCGAGATATTTGCAGAAAAATCGCTTATGAAGGATACGCCGATAACTTTTCCGTTCTGAATCAGTATGTCAAAATAGCCGCTTTCCACGTCCGGCATCAGAGTGGAAACGTAGTCGGTGAAGTTGTCGTCGTCAGGGTCATAGACGTATTCGCTGTCGATTTCCCTGATTATTCCCCAGTGGTCCTTACCGTCGGTCCAGAGCGGGAAATCCTCCTGATATCCGGTGAGGTCGCTGTCGTCAATGGTGTTGACATACGTCTGCCAGGCGTCTTTGCTCCATGCGAACACATAAATATCCAGTGCGTCAGCATTCGGGGCTGTTCCCTGGGCGTCCATCTTCGCAAGATAGGCTGTGCAGTTGTTTTTCATGCGCTGCGCCAGTGTATTCGCCGCTGTGATGTCCGCGTCAGTTATGACTGTCGGAGTCGGGTTATCCCATTCTTCGTCCCAGTAATAATCGTCGTAATCGCCGTAGTCGTCGTAATCGCCGTAGTCGTCGTAATCGCCGTAGTCGTCATAATCTCCGAAATCGTAGTCATCATCGCTGATGGGTCCATAGTTGTAGTCACTGTTATCATCGCCCAGAATATCATTTGCCGTTGTCAGGGTCGAATAAACCACATTTACCAGCGTATTAGTTTCGGACAGCCCGGCATAATAGGATAAAATATCGTCGGTAAACGCAGCGACATCGTCTTCACTTGCGTCGTCGTAATTTACCAGCTTGTATTCACTGCCGGGCTTAGGCGCAACCTCGCCGGAAACCTCGTCGATCCCTGCCGAGTATGTAAAGCTGCCAAGTCCGTCGGCGCTTGCAGTTAAGCTGTATTCGATACCGCTGCCCTTTGGCGCGACGTTCAGAACCACGCTTGAACCGCCGACCGTGCTGATGATCTCCTCGGGAATATCCATGTTCATTTCATCTTCGATGAATCTGCGGGTATCCTTTGCGGAGAAATCCATCTTGAAATTTCCGGTGGGAACGGGCATTCCGAATACGTTTGCAGTCCCAAGATCGGAATAATTGACGGTGAAGTTTACTTCGTCGTTCTGACCGTCGTAGCTTTCGTTCACGAACGATATCGCGACTGAGCCGGAGGTCGCGCTGTCGCTGACAGCGTGGGCCTGGAACATAGCTTCGCCATTCTCGGCAGCGAGTACCTCGAAGTTGTTACTCTCGGAAAGGAAACGAAGCTGGGCGGTGTTGTCGCCATATCCGAATGCAGTGAAGTCAGCGCCGGCAAGGGTGTTGTCGCCGTTTATGTAGTAGACTATCTGCGCGGCTGCCTTATCAGTGCTGAGCCGCCAGTTTTCGAGCTCGTCAGCAAGTTGGTCAAAGCCCTCAGTGAGCTTTTCAGCAGTCAGGGATTCATCGAATGAGGACAGGTAGCTGATAAGGTCCTCGTCACTGCGGGCGGCGTCGATGACCACCATCGCGATTTTGCAAAGGTCGTCCTTGTCGAGGTCTATCTGCACGGTCATTCCGGAGAATTTCAGAGTTCCAAGCTCGGTTGTGCCATTTTCGCATTTTATCTCGAAATCTTTGAATGCGTCTTTCAGACCGTCGCTGATGGTGCTTTCAAGCTTTTTGAAGTCGAACTGAACTGTGGGAGCGCTCTCTGTCATGCTGTGTGCGGGGAGCTGCGCCGTGAATCCGGTCGAGGACATTCCCGGGAATACGAGCGTAGCAGTGCCGTCCTCTTCATAGCGGAGCTGCGCATTGCCGATAGAGTCGCCGCATGCGCTGATATCTGCGGAGTACTCGAGCGCGTCGCCACTGTCCTTTTCGGATATCTTTATGCCGAAGTCGAAGTTGTTCAGGATCTTTTCGCCCTGGGCAAATTCTTCGTCGGAGTATCCACTGTCCTTCATTGCGGAAAGTAAGTCAGGGGAAGGCTCGATCTTCACTGCGAGGTCAGCGGAAACTCCGCGGGTCCCGGTGGCGTGGTTTATCTGCCATGCAGCTAACTCGAGCGCCTTTCCGAGCTGCTCTTCCATGGGATAGCCAAAATCCGGGTCGATCGCGCCGTCGCCGCTGCTGCTTGAGATAACGCCCATATCCGGTGCGGACTGCGCGGCAACCAGCCCCGCGCTCATCGACTGCTGCGCGAGGTTTGTTATCATCTCGCTGTTGTCGCTTACCGCGGAAAGCGCATTCATCGTCACGGAGTGAGCGTATCCCGCGTCGCCCATGATGAGCTTTGAAACCAGCGGCTTGTTGCAGTTATAGAACACTGCGCCGGCTCCGCCGAGCACAACGACAGCTCCAGCCGCGATGCACAGTCCGGGGATAAGCTTGCTCTTTTTCTTTGCAGTCTGCGGAAGAACCGCAGGAGTAACGGGTGGTATCTCAGCGGAATACCTTACCGGCTGGATGTCCTCAGCGGACTGTGAGGGAATAGTCTGTGAAGCCTGCTGAGACTGTGAAGATAGCGGAGCATTGTGGCTTGAGAAATCGCTCCCGAAGCTGTTTGCGCGGGAGTTTAACTCGTTCGGGATAAACGAAGGCGCGCCGTTGGTTATCGGTGTTTCCCGGGACTGCGCCGGGGAATCGGATTTCGCGAGCTGCACGGGCTTTGCAGGCTGCGTAGCCTGCGCGGGAGCAGCGGAAACGGGAACGTCCAGCGGCTCGACCTTAGCGCCGCAGCAGCCGCAGAATTTAGCGGTGTCAGAAAGCTGAGCGCCACAGTTCATACAAAACATAGTATCTCCTTTTCAATAAACCAATCCATAGGTCAGAGTGACACTTAAATTATAGCACAAATTGTCGGTAATGTCAATTACATATCCTTTAATATAATAATAGGTATCGGCGGGCAGTTGGGACGGTTCACGAATGGCATTTCGATAACGGTGAACCGGCTGCTGTCGATGGTGGGGAGGTACTCCAGCAGCGCGTCGCGCTCCTCAAAACCGGTCTCTCTGCCGTAGTAGATTATCAGGGTCATCATGCCGCCGCTTTTCAGCAGTTTCAGTCCCTTTTCTATTGCTGGGATACTGGTGGATTTGTTTGTGAAGATATTGTGGTCGCCCTTGGGCAGCCATCCGAAGTTGAACGTGATGCAGGATACGGTGCCCTCGCCGCAGACCTCGTCCATTTCGCTGTGGCTTTTTAAAAGCACATCCGCGCGGCTTGACATACCGTGTTCCTCTAGCAGCTGCCGGGTGCTGTCAACGGCGTCCTGCTGGATGTCGAAAGCGGTGACGTGACCGTTCTCTCCGACCAGCTCTGCAAGGAAAAGCGTGTCGTTGCCCCTGCCAGCAGTGGCGTCAATGCAGATGTCGCCGGGCTGTACGCGTTCCTTTATTATTTTGTGAATAATGTTGAGTGCGCTGAAATGTTTTCTGGGATCCATGATTTCCTCCTGAAAAATAATATACGTTTATTGTAACATAATCCGGGAGATTTGTAAACCGGTAAAATAAATATGTGATATAATCGACGTATGATAAGAACCTACCCGGTACCGGCGGTCGCAGTTTGTCGGAAACCATAATTTACGCATGTATTGGGCAATTAAATTACAGCTTTTCAACTATTAGGCTTTTTTCGACGGAAACGGCAGTTATTTCTGCATTGGCGCATACTGCCGTATCTATTCACAGGTTTGTCTTTTTTGTTGCTTTGTAGTTTTTTTAGGCCCTTTAAAATACATAATATAACAGTAAAGGATATAAAACACTATCACCGTATCAAATTGACCTAGGCGTTTTTGTGTATTATGTATGAAAAAAATAAATCTCCCAAAAACTTATTGACAAATCTGATAAATCGCGCTATAATATAGACAAATAAATGGTCAGAGTTCATTAAATCTCCGTTCATTTGTTTTGTTTAGTTGTCTCCTTTCTTTTGTTCTACACATAATAATTATTTCACTTCCGCAGTTATCTGCACCGACCCGCAAGGGTCATTTTTTTTGCCCGGATTTACGCATTAATAGTTTCTGATAATTTTCACAGAAAGGTACTGGAAAAATCCCCGCAGTTGTGATATACTAAGATAGTATGATTTTAATTATAAGGAGATGTTTATCATTCTGGACAGAAAACAGATCGCCGACGGCATCTACTTTTCAAAGATAATCGACGGAAGATACAAGACAAACCGTATCTCCATAGCGTTTTACACAGATTTTGACGAAGAGCGCCGCGCAGATTTCGCGATACTCCCCTATATCCTGACCGACAGCTGCCGCAGGTACCCTAACCTCACCCGGCTGACAGAGAAATTCTCCGACCTTTACGGAGCGTCCGTTTCGGACAACCTCGGCTGCTCCTTCGACAGCAGGCAGATGACTTTTTCGATAAGCTGCATAGACGACCGCTACACGCTCTCCGGCGAAAAGCTGGAGCAGGAGAGCTGCGACCTGCTGCTTGACTGCATCCTCGACCCTTGCACTGAAAATGGGGTTTTCCCGGCGGAAACTGTCGATATAATGCGGCAGGAGCTCATCGATGCTATCCAGAGCGTCAAAGGCGACAAGCGCATGTACGCCGCACAGCAGGGCGCTCTTGCCGCATTCCCCGGCGAACCCTGCGGATACCCGGTGAACGGCACCGCAGAGCAGGCGCAGGCGGTCACGCCGCAGTCCGCATGGAACGCCTACCGCTCAATGCTTGAGCACGCGCGTATCGAGATATTCGCTGCTGGTTGCAGCGACTTTACCGCAGCCGAGGAAGTGCTCACAAGGCGGCTTTCCGCGCTGAAGCGCGGAAGCGTCTGCGTGCCCGTTACGAAGCCCAGCGTACTCAAGGAGGACGTTTTCCGAAGTGAGGAGCATGTTGAAATGCAGCAGGCAGTGCTGCGCATGTACTTCAAGGCTCCGAAGATGACCGACAGGTATGCGGGAGCGGTGCTCTCGATGATCCTCGGCGGTATGACCACGTCGAGATTCTTCAGCAATATCCGCGAGAAGCAGTCGCTGTGCTATTATTGCAGCTGCTACTCCAACCGGTTCAAGAAAACCATCACGGTGTACGCCGGAGTTGACCGCGATAACGTCGCCAAGACCGAGCGCGCCGTCATGAAAGAATTCATGAACATCAGCATGATGGGCGTCACAGACGAGGAACTGGAGCATGCAAAGCTTGAGATAATCGAGAGCGCACGCGCCGTGTATGATTCCGCGGGAGCGCTGTCGAGCTGGTATTCCTCGCAGATAACGGACGACAAAATGCTCACCCCGGAGGAGTACGCCGCCGGAGTCAACGAGGTGGACGCAAAGCGCATAATGGACGCGTGCCGCCAGTACTGCCTTGACACCGTCTACACATTATATCCCGAGGAGGTGCAGTAATGCTGGAAGAAATATCGAGCGGCAGGCTCGGCGAAAAATACTACAGATATACCCACAGCAGCGGCGTTACTGTGCTGCTTTACCCTATGAAGGGCTATTCCACGATAACCGCGCAGTTTTCAGTGAAGTTCGGCTCCATCGACAACTGCTACAGCATCGACGGCGGCGCTCCGGTACGTATCCCGGACGGCACCGCGCACTACCTGGAGCACAAGCTGTTCGAGTCCCCGGAAAAGGAGGCGTTCGCAAGGTTCGCGGAAACCGGAGCGTCCTGTAACGCCGGGACTTCCTACGACAGCACGCGGTACTATTTCAGTTGTTCCGCGAATTTCGAGAAGAACCTCGAGATACTGCTGGATTTCGTTCAGCACCCCTATTTCACGCCGGAGAACGTCGAAAAGGAGCGCGGCATAATCACCCAGGAGATAACGATGTACCTCGACAGCCCTGCGTGGCGCGTCTGTATGGAGCTTTACCGCGCCATGTTCCGGAACAATCCGGTCCGCAACGACATCGCCGGCTCTGCGGAGAGCATTGCGCTCATCACGGATAAGCTGCTGTACGATGTCTACGACGCGTATTACGACCCGTCGAACATGTACCTCTGCATTGCCGGAGGCTTCGACCTGGAGAGCGCCGTGGAGGTCTGCGAGCGCTGCCTGCTGCCTCGTACCGGCAAGAACGTCGCCTCGATATTTGAGCAGGAGCCGCCGGAGGTTTTCACCCGCCGCAGCGAGATGAAAATGCCCCTCGGAAAGACAAATTTCGCGATGGGCTTCAAGCAGCCCGCGCTGTCCGGCAGGGCGATGACCGAGGAGTACATCTACCGCACGCTGATGAGCGATACTTCAGTAGGCGCGGCTACGGATTTCTACCGCAGCATGCGCGACAAGGGACTTATAAACGAGACATTTGAAAGCAGCATAATGATGGGGCGCGGTTTCTTCATACCGGGTATCTACGGCGAGTCCGACGAGCCTGACAGGGTGGCCGAGGAGATAGTTCGCGAGTACCACCGCCTGAAAGACTGCCCGCCGTCCGAGGAAGCGTTCCTGCGGGCGAAGAAGTACCTTTACGGCGACAATATCCGCACGTTCAACAATGTGGAGAGCGTTGCGCAGAACCTTTCCGACGCGGCGCTGACCGGAACCTCCGCGTTCGACTACGCGGATATCGCGGCAGCTGCGGACTATGAGGGAATGCTCGCGCGGCTGCGCGATTTCGACCCCGACAACTACGCGCTTTCGATAATCTACCCAACGGAGGACTGACACATGTTATCTACACTTTTAGCGTCGGCGACCGCTTTCCCCGAGGTGGAGCTGACATTCCCGAACCTGTTCGGCGGGATAACCCTGAGCTACTATCAGGGCTTTGAGCTTTTCGGGATAAAGATCTACTGGTACGGCGTGCTCATCACCATCGGAGTGGTGCTCGCTTACCTTTACGCGATGTGGCGCGCTAAGAATTTCGGCATCGGAAAGGACAGAATGTTCGATGTCGTATTCGTTGCGCTTATCACAGGCTTCCTTGGAGCGCGCATTTACTACTGCGTGTTCCAGACCCTCGATCCCAACTCCGGAATGAGCTTTGATCTTGTTACGACGTTCACGACGATAAGGGACGGCGGTCTTGCGATTTACGGCGGCGTTATCGGCGGATTCCTCGGCGGTTTCGTGATGTGCAGGATACGCAAGGTGAATTTCCGCGCGATGGCTGACCTTGCTTCTATGGGATTCCTCATCGGACAGTGCATAGGCAGATGGGGCAACTTCATCAACCAGGAGGCTTTCGGCGCGCAGTGCAGTCCGGACTGGATATTCGGAATGACCAGCGTGGATATTATCCGCCGTAACGGTCTGGAAGCCGGCGCGCTTGTCCACCCCTGCTTCCTGTATGAGAGCGTGTGGTGCCTTGTGGGCTTCATCGCGCTGCATTTCTATTCGAAGAAACTCCGCACATTTGACGGCGAGATAATGCTGATGTACCTCGCGTGGTACGGTCTGGGCAGAGCCTGGATCGAGGGGCTGCGTACAGACAGCCTGATGGCTGGCGACCTGCGTATTTCCCAGGTCGTGGCTGCGGTATGCTTCGTAGTATGCACGATACTTGTTATTGTTTTCAAGATACTTACAGAGAAGAAGCACATTCCGCTTTACGTCAACACCGACGCCTGCCGGGTGCTTGCCGAGGCTGACGCAAAGGACGAGGAGCAGCGCCGCGAAAAGAAGCTTGCGAAGAAGAACGAGCAGGCTCCCAGCATTCTTTCCGAGGACGCAGACAGCGTAACGCTTGACGGCGCGGAAGATGAAACAGAGCAGCCCGAAAATACCGAAGCAGGCGAATCCGGTGAAACTACCGAATCAAACGAACCCAGTGAACCCAGTGAACCCAGCGAACCCAGCGAATCTGTTGGAGAAAACGAAGCAGACGCACCTGACACAACCAACGAATCTGACAAACCTGACGAAAGCGAGGAACAGTAAAAATGGCAGCACAGATAATTGACGGAAAGGCAGTATCCGCAAAGGTAAAGGAAGAGGTACGCCAGGAGATAGAGCGCGAGGGTCTTGACGTAGGACTTGCGGTAGTTATCGTAGGCGACGACCCGGCGAGCCGCGTGTATGTAAACAACAAGAAAAAGGCGTGTGAGGTCTGCGGAATAAAGAGCTACGAGTACGCTCTCCCGGCTGAAACCACCGAGGAACAGCTCATGGAGCTCATCGATACGCTGAACGCCGACAGCAAGGTGAACGGTATACTTGTTCAGCTTCCGCTGCCCAAGCACCTCAATGAGGAGGCTGTTATCGCGAGAATATCTCCGCTCAAGGACGTGGACGCATTCTCCGCGTCCAATGTCGGCAAGATAATGATAGGCAATTACGCGTTCCTGCCCTGCACGCCCGCAGGCTGCATGGAGCTCATCCACAGCACCGGCGTGGACGTATCCGGCAAGGAGTGCGTTGTCATCGGACGTTCCAACATCGTCGGCAAGCCGATGGCGATGCTGCTGCTCCACGAAAACGGAACTGTCACCATATGCCACTCCCGCACCAAGAACCTCAAGGAGGTCTGCGCCCGCGCTGATATTCTGGTTGCAGCGGTAGGCAGACCCGGCTTCGTCACCGGCGACATGGTGAAGCCCGGCGCGGTAGTCATCGACGTTGGTATCAACCGCAACGCCGATGGCAAGCTCTGCGGCGACTGCGTATTCGATGAGTGCGCAGAGAAAGCGTCTTACATCACGCCCGTTCCCGGCGGCGTAGGTCCCATGACCATCGCAATGCTGATGAAGAACACCGTGATGGCAAAGCGCATCCAGTCCAGATGAGAAACCAGGCGAAACCGTTCCTGCGCAACGCCGTGATACTTACCGCGGCGGTCGTGATAGTAGGTCTGATGATGAATTCCTGGGGCGTTGTTCAGATACTTATTATGGTGCTGCTTGCCGCGCTGACGGCGGGGCAGTGGCTGCTGTATTTCTACATGCGTAAACACTGAAATAAAGGGGCTGTTCTGGCAGCCCCTTTGCTCAAATGAAAACCCTGAATAGTAAAAATCGACCTGTTCAAACCAGTGTACTCACGCGTCCGATTTTGCTGTGAGCGTTCCTCAGGAATTCAGCCCGAAACTTACCGACAGCGCGTTGTTGACCTGCGACATGGAGCGGCTGTCCAGCTCGCCCATGCGCTCTTTCAGCCGTCTTTTATCTAATGTACGCACCTGCTCCAGAAGCACGATGGAGTCTTTCGCAAGTCCGCAGGAGGCTGCGTTGAGCGAAATATGTGTCGGCAGCTTTGCCTTTTCCTTCTGGCTGGTGATCGCTGCGGCTATCACGGTAGGGCTGTGCAGGTTGCCTACATCGTTCTGCACGATGAGCACCGGTCTTACCCCGCCCTGTTCAGAGCCTACCACCGGGCTCAGGTCTGCGTAATATATTTCTCCTCGTTTTACCAGCATTTTACGATCATTCCTTTCGTGTTGTTTCCTGCCGTTTCCGGCACGGTCTGTTCGATGATAGTATTGACTTCCGTGCCGAAGATATACAGCAGTATCTATTAAAAACCGGATATTCCGGTCACTACATTTTATTCCGGACTTCGCCGCTGAGTGAGTGATTTCAGCGGCGTTCGTCAAAAACATCGGAAGCTTGAAAGAGAGGTATCGCCATGCCGCAAATGACCTGGGACAGACTGCTGTCCTCCGAAAGAAGCCGTACTTCCACCCGGCAGAGCCGGGATATCCGCTCGGAATTTGCTAAGGATTACCACCGGATAATCAGCAGCGCGTCATTCCGCAGATTGCAGGACAAGACGCAGGTATTTCCGCTGGACAGGGGAGATTTCGTCCGCACCCGGCTCACGCACTCGCTGGAGGTCAGCTCCTTTGCCGGTTCAATTGGCGACACCGCGCTGGCAAGGCTCGCGGAAAGCCACCCGGATATAACCCCGCAGGTACGCGCGGACTGCGTTGAGATACTGCGCTGCGCGGGGCTCATCCACGATATCGGCAATCCTCCGTTCGGGCATTTCGGGGAATATACCATCCGGGAATGGTTCAGCGACAATCTCCCGAAACTGAGCTGCCGTGGTAAAAGCGCTGGGGAGCTCCTGACTCATCAGCAGTGCGAGGACCTGAAGAATTTCGAGGGCAATGCGCAGGCGCTCCGGGTGCTTACAAAGCTGCATTTCATGGTGGACGACAACGGCATGAACCTTACGTTTGCGCTGCTGAACACTATAATCAAGTACCCGGTGCCGTCTACCGGGATAGACAAAAAGAGCGGCGATATCCGCACCAAGAAGATGGGATATTTCACCGCAGAACAGCCGCTATATGAAAGGATAACCGCCTCCACCGGCGCGGCAGGCTGCCGTTACCCGCTGACCTGGCTGCTGGAATCTGCGGACGACATAGCGTACAAGACAGCCGACATTGAGGATGCTCAGCGGAAAGGTCTGCTGACCTACGGCGTGCTGCTGTCCGAGCTGACCTCGCCGGAGCTGCGGGAGAAATGCCGCACTGCCGAGGAGCGTGAGCTGTTGGAAACGGCGGCGGGAATGCTGCCGCATTACCTTGAGAGCGCAAAGGAGCGCGGAATGCCATCCACCGAGGAAAACGCGGTGCAGAATTTCCTTGTGCGGGTGCAGTCGATGATGATATACGCGGCTGCGGGATCGTTCGTGAGGAATTACGAGCTGATAATGCGCGGGGAGCTCCGGACGGAGCTGCTGACGGATTCCCCGGCGAGGGTGCTTTCCGACGCGCTGAGCGACATCGCGTACCGCTACGCGTTCAATTCCAAGGAGATACTGCGCATAGAGCTGTCGGTATCCGAGATGATGAATTGCCTGCTGGAGCGGCTCAGCAGCGCGGCGCTGCGGTTTGGAACGCCGCAGGAGAAGATAACGGACAGCAAGCTCATCAGCGTGATATCCGAGAATTACGTAAAGATATGCCGCGGCGGCTGGCGGGACGAAAGCTCCGAGATGTACAGCAGGCTCATGCTGGTTACGGACTACGTCTGCGGAATGACCGACGGGTTCGCGCGGCAGCTTTTCCGGGAGCTGCGCGGAGAAATCACAGGCTGACCGGGGGAGCTGATTGCTTGACATTTCAGGATATTTGTGGTATCATTAGGCTAGATGGTAGTATCATGGATAGTGAAAGGAGCGCTATGGAAACCGAAAACAACGAAAAAAAGCCCCTCGTCCGGCGCGGAAGCTTTCGCGTAGCCTACGGAAACGAGGAGAAACTTATAATCATGTGCATTGTCGGGTCAGTGCTGTGTCTGTGCATGTTTGTGGTGGGACTGGTGATTTTTGGTGCTCCTGAGGATTTCATGGGATTTATGAGCAGCGTTTTCTGGATAATTCCTGCGGTGCTGTGCCTGATATTCATTCCGGTGATATTTTACGGCAGACGGTGCAGCTATTACGCTGGCAGCACTGAGCTTGAGACGATAACGCCGAAAGGCAGCGATTATCTGTATTACAGCGACATTTCGGAGGTGATCTATAAGCCGACTGTGCTGTTTAAAAAGCGACGCGGCTATGATGTCACGGTGGTGACAGGCGTTCGTGATTTTACTTACCGGTATATTTTCGACCGCAGCGATGATCAGCATGAAACCAAGCACACTCCGTTCTACATTCTGGAGGTCAATGCCGGATTGAAACAGCCGGAGCAGACTGACCCGGAGCTTTCCGCAGCAGTTATGGCGCAGTTTGCGCTGATGCAGGAAAAGCAGGAGGACCGCCTTTCCAAAAAGCGCAAGAAAAAGACCTGGGAAAACCTGTTCGACGATTGAAAACAAAAGCACGGAACTAGTGTTCCGTGCTTCAGACCGTCGAAAAAGTCACTAAAGTGACTTTTCCGCCGAACATCCGCCCTGCGCGCACAGCGTAAGACCGCAAGGTCGTCGCCAGCGTAGCCTAGACACTTGTGCGGATAGAAGTGTTTTTTGCCCCGGGAAACCCGGAGCAAAAAACGGATTTCAAAAGCCCGCTTCGCGGGCAAATTCGATTTTTTCGACAAGCTGAAGCACGGAACTAGTGTTCCGTGCTTTTCATATTTAATTCAGCTTACTTCATGAAAACGAAGCTATCCAGCATAAATAGCTGTCTGCCTTTCATTTCACCGGCGAACCAGCCCTCATATCCGCTTTCTGCAACAAAGAACAAAGCGTGACGGCCAGTTACCGCCTTTACGCGTCCGCCTATCACTCCGCTGTCCTCCGCGAAATCTACCGTTCCGATTTCCTCTCCGTCCTCGGAATCAATGCGGACATGTATCTTGCCGCGAGAGCCCATTCCGCGCACCTTTACACGTATCTGCATGGTCTTGGATGCATTGTCCTCGCCGAAATCAAAGTACTTCCAGCCCATCACACAGCCGTCAGTGATATTAGTCACAGGGCGCTCGAATACGCTGGTCTCGGTGATATAACAGCCTCCTTTCAGAACACACGCCGTATCAGCCGCTGTGAATATGTAGGGGTCAAGGGATTCTTCAAATCCAAGAGATGTCATCTCTACCTGCGGGATAGTCCCGTCGGGAAGTATCTCTATTCGCTCAACACAGCCGCGCCGGGACATTATCGTGCCGTTTGTCATGCGGTGATAGAAGATGTACCACTGACCGTTGATATTGCAAACAGAGCCATGGTCGTTTCCGCCCGGGAAGTCTACCCCGTTGTCAACGATGGTTCCGCGGTAAGTGAACGGTCCGGTCGGAGATTCGGATGTAGCGTAATCCAGGCAGCTTCCGCGCTGGGGGGAATATATGAGGTAGTAGGTTCCGTTTATCTTGCGCGGCGAACATGCTTCAAAGAAGCGGTGCGGCTCTGCTGTAGGAATTATATCCAGTTTGTAGCTTCCGGGAACAACCTCATACATGTTGTCTTTCAGCTCGCACATGTAACTGCCCTGATATCCGCAGTAGACGTATACCCTGCCGTCATCGTCCACCAGCACGCCGGGATCAATGAACGTACCATTATCATAGTGATCAGGGATATCATACTCGTAGCGCGACAGAAGCTTGAACGGACCCTCGGGGCGGTCAGCTACTGCAACGCAGCCCTTGGAATTCACGATGTATGTGTAGAGATAGTACTTCCCACCGCGCTCTACAACGTCGGGAGCGAACAGCAGGTCGTCCGTCCAGTCTACGTCGCTGGGTCCATCGTGCCCGTCACGGGAGCGAAAAATATCGCCGTGGCAGACCCATTTCGTTGGGTCGCTGACAGGCGCTGACCAAACTTTCAGCTTGTAATCGCAGAAGTCGATCGAATCCTTGCGGTCGTGGGAGCCGTAAACATATATCCTGTCGCCAAAAACTCTGGGCTCGCCATCGGGGATGTATTCCCAGCTCGGGAGATATGGATTTGCCATTTTTAGTCACCTCGTAATTCATTAGCAGTCAACCGCCGGGTCTGGCAGTTACTTATCACGATTATCATTATATCATGTTTCGGCATAATCAACAACGATTAACATGACATAATACAGCATTTTTTTGCCTTTTTAACGAATTGAAACGATTTACACAAGATTTGGCTAAAATATACAGAATTGTGTTGATTTTTTTTGCGTAACGTGCTAGAATGATATTTAACATAAGAAAATAAACACTTATATTGTCGAATAGTTCAGAAGTTCGTCAGTTTGTTCTGAACACGCGGCGTAACCTGTGGATAAATTCGGCGGGAGCCGGTAGTATAGAAGGAGAAGAATATGAAAAACTTAAAAGTAGCAACCAAACTGATCATTTCTTTGGGACTGGTCATAATCATGACCATCGCGTGCTCCCTCGTTTCAGTCATCGGACTGAATCAGATACAGGGAAACATGAATTTGATGTTTGACTACGAGGTCATGAGTCTCCTCAGAGTCAAGGATGTACAGATCCAGGTGGAGACCATCGGCAGAGCCGTTCTCGCCGGAGCCTTCGAGGATGACAGCAATGTCGAAGCAGCGTACATCAAGGAGGCAACAGAAGCTGCCGACGTCATGATGGAAAAGCTTGACCTCATTACATACACCGGCTCCGACGCAAAGACCGATGACCTGAAATCATTATGCAATGATATCTACACAGTTCTTCCGGAGGTTACAGCAATAGTCTCCGGCGGCACCAGCGAGCAGGGTCTTGCGGCGTACAACGAAAAGCTCTCCGCTAAGATCGACCAGTGCCTTTCCATCGGCGACGAAGCTGATTCCGTGCTGACAAATGCATGCGCTGATACAAGAGCCGTTATCACCTCTGAAGCTACAACCACCACGACCATTGCACTTATCGTTGGCATTCTTGCACTGGCGCTTGGCATTGCAGGGATCATCAATCTTACAACTCTGTTCACCAAGCCTATCAACGAGATCAAGAACGCACTCGTCAAGATATCCAAGGGCGAGCTCGACAGCGAGATCACCTATGTGAGCCGCGATGAATTCGGCGAGATGGCAGAAGCAATGCGCACCACCAATGAGGAGCTTAGCAAGCTTATCAAAGACAGTTCCTACATGTACGGCGAGCTTGCAAAGGGCAATTTCAATGTTCATTCCACCGCGCGCGAGGTATATATCGGCGAGTTCGCACCGCTGCTTGATAACCTGAGGATCCTCGCATACGACCTCAGCGACACTATGGCTCAGATCTATCAGTCTGCTGATCAGGTAGATTCCGGTTCCGAGCAGGTTTCCGCAGGCGCTCAGGCCAATGCACAGGGCGCAACAGAGCAGGCAGGTTCTGTTGAAGAGCTCGCTGCTACCATCGAGGAGATCTCCGACAAGATCACAAAGAACGCGTCCGATTCCCAGACAGCAAGCAACAGCATGGCAGAGGTCGGCAAGCAGGCAGTAATCTCCAACGATCGCATGAAGGAAATGCTCGGCGCAATGGAGGAGATCAGCGACACCTCCGCACAAATCAGCGACATCATCAAGACCATAGAGGACATCGCGTTCCAGACCAACATCCTGGCGCTCAATGCGGCTGTTGAGGCTGCAAGAGCAGGCGAAGCCGGCAAGGGCTTTGCAGTAGTTGCAGACGAGGTTAGAAACCTTGCGTCCAAGTCTGCGGTCGCTTCTCAGAACACAGCAGAGCTCATCCAGCGCTCCATCAGGGCTGTCGAGAACGGCTCTCACATCGCAGACGACACTGCCGAAGCGCTCGGCACAGTTGTTAAGCAGATCGAAGATATCGTAGTCACCATCAACCGCATTTCCTCCGTAAGTGAGGAGCAGGCTCAGTCCATCGTGCAGGTCACCACTGGTATCGAGCAGATCTCCAACGTCGTTCAGACCAACTCCGCTACCGCAGAGGAGAGTGCAGCTGCTTCCGAGGAGCTGTCCGCACAGGCTACAGCCATGAAGACACTTGTTTCCAGATTCACACTCAGAAAGGCAAGAGCGGAGAACGCCTGATCCTTTCAAATAAGCACATAAAGTGGGAGCAGAAATGCTCCCACTTCAGTTTGTCGAAAAAATCGAATTTGCCCGCGAAGCGGGCTTTTGAAATCCGTTTTTTGCTCCGGGTTTCCCGGGGCAAAAAACACTTCTATCCCAGCAAGTGTGCGGGTTGGCGGCGTAGCCGCCAAGACGTGCGCGCGGCTGGGATGTTCGGCGGAAAAGTCCCAACGGGACTTTTTCGACGGTCTCAAGTGGGAGCAGAAATGCTCCCACTTTTGATTGATAAAAAAGTTGAGGGTCGGAAAACAATAATTTATGCGCGGAGTGTTCGACTTACTGCAACTTTTGGACATACAGAAAGGGACTGCATGGCAGCCCCTTTTTTATATTGCCGGAGGAATTACGATCGTTTTTTTGCCGAGGCTTGCCGCCAGGTCTACCGTGTGTTTAGTGCCGCCGGGTTTTCCGTCGTATACCGCTACTAGCAGGTCGCAGCTTTCAACAAGGGCGCGGTTTCGTGCAAACATGCAGTTGTGCGTGTACTCCCTGGAAATGTAGCTCACCCGGTCGCAGCGTTCAAGTATCCACCTATAGCGCGCCTTGTCGGCTGGATTCCATTTTGCCTCCTGACCAAGGCAGGGGAGAAGCGCATTCAGCCTTATTTCCGGTTGTAGCGCTTTCAGCGCCAGCACCGCTTCGGCGCACCACATGTCAACCCCAAGCGCCATTCCGGTGTTGAATTCCAATGCACCGTGATTGTAAAGATACTCTATTTCAGCGTAGATACGCTTTTTCAGGTCAACACAAGCCGGGTCATTTTCGCCGCGAAACGGCAGCTTCTGCGGACGGTATCCGGTGAATGATACTTTGTACACTAAAACACCTCCAGATGAATTTCACCTATATTCTAACATATATCTCTCAATAAATCAAGGCTTTTTTGCAACATTTTAAAAATGTTTTTTAGTCGCCGTTCCCGATTTTTCCAGAAAAGCTCAAAAAAGTGCACATAATTAAGATAATATGTTGACAATTTGACAGTTTTATTGTAGAATAAAGATATGTACGCTTTCATATAGCTGAAATGTACAAACATAGATATGTATCAATAAAAAGGGGTGGTATTATTTGTCAAGGCTGCATTCAGTACATCTGCCGCATTTTAGCGGTTCAGCGGAGCAGCTGACGAGAAAGGTGCCCGTTCCGGAAACAGTGACTATCAGCATGGCGCAGCATATCGGCGCGCCCTGCGACCCGCTGGTGAAGGTCGGAGACCATGTACTCGTCGGACAGAAGATCGGAGATACCGGGGCGTTCATGTCTGCGCCGGTTCATGCTTCGGTGAGCGGTGATGTTACCGAGATCAAGGATGTGATGAACGTCGGCGGCAGGCTGTGCAAGACTGTCACGATAAAATCCGACAACCGCATGGAGGTATGTCCGGATATCAAGCCGCCGGTGGTGGAGTCCCGGGAGGATTTCATCAGGGCTGTCCGCGAGAGCGGAGCGATAGGACTGGGCGGCGCGGGCTTCCCGACTCATGTCAAGCTTGCCTACGACCGCAGCAAGGTCAACATAGAGTACCTGCTGCTGAACGGCGCGGAGTGCGAGCCGTACATAACTTCCGACTACCGCGAGCTGATGGAGAACACCGACGCAGTTATCGGAGGTATCAAGCTTGTGCTGAAATGGCTGGAGATACCGAAAGCGATTATCGGCATTGAATCCGACAAGCCGGAGGCTATCTCAAAGCTGACGAAGCTTACCGCTTCCACGCCGGAGATAGAGGTAAAGAAGCTACCGAGCTGCTATCCGCAGGGCGCTGAAAAGGTGCTGGTACACAACCTTACCGGGCGTATCGTCGGAGAGGGCATGCTCCCGTCAGATGTGGGCTGCGTAGTCATGAACGTGTCAACGGCGGGATTCATCCACTCCTACATGCGCACCGGAATGCCGCTTGTAAAGCGCCGCATCACCGTTGACGGAAATATCGTCAACTCTCCCTGCAATTTCTTCGTGCCTGTGGGAACGCTGCTGCACAGCGTAGTGGGGTTCGCTTCGCTCAGGAAGCAGCCGGACAAGATAATCATGGGCGGCCCGATGATGGGAATGTGCGCATTCGACCCGGATACTCCCCTCGCAAAGACGACCAACGCGGTGCTGCTGTTCAGCGACGCCCCGAAGTATCAGGAATCCCCCTGCATACGCTGCGGACGCTGCATAAGAGCATGCTCGCTGAACCTCATGCCCACTGAACTGGAGCATGCATACGACACCAGAAACGCAGAGCTGCTGAAAAAGCTCAAGGTGAATCTGTGCATGAACTGCGGCGCGTGCAGCTTCGTCTGCCCGGCGCGCCGTAACCTTGCCGAGAAGAATCAGCTTGCAAAGGATTTTCTCCGTCAGCAGGACGCCGCAAACAAAGGGAAGTGAGGTCAACACATGAATAAATTGATAGTAGAGCCGTCGCCGCATATCCGCAGCGCGATGTCCACTCAGAAAGTAATGCTGAATGTGGTCATCGCAATGCTTCCTGCGCTTGCTGCGGCAACGGTGATTTTCGGAATAAAGGCGCTGGTGCTGACGGTCATCTGCTGCGCGTGCTGCGTGCTGTTCGAGTTCCTGTTCTGCAAGGTGACTAAGAAGCCGAACTCGATACACGACCTCTCCGCTGTCGTGACCGGAATGCTGCTGGCGTTCAACCTGCCGGTCGATCTGCCGGTGTACATGGCGGTCATCGGTTGCTTCGTTGCGATAGTTGTCGTAAAAATGCTGTTCGGCGGCATCGGTCAGAACTTCGCGAATCCCGCGATAACAGCAAGAATAGTGCTCATGCTGTCGTTTACGGCGGCAATGACTAAGTGGACGGCTCCGTTTGCGTACCTCAATGGCGCGGACGCGGTTTCCTCTGCTACTCCGCTTGCTGCGGAGCCTGACGCGCTCCCGTCGCTGCTGGATATGTTCCTCGGAGTACGCGGCGGATGTCTGGGCGAGACCTGCGTTGCAGCGCTGCTCCTGGGTGGAGTTTACCTCTGCGTGAGAGGGCTCATTACCCCGACCACTCCGCTGGCGTTCATCGGAACTGTTGCAGTCCTGACCCTGCTTTACAGCGGATTCGACCTGAATTACACGCTGTATCAGCTTATGTCCGGCGGACTGTTCCTCGGAGCGTTCTTCATGGCGACCGATTACTCCACCACGCCGCTGACCCAGAAAGGCAAGCTGTTCTTCGGGATAGGCTGCGGTATCTTCACGTTCCTGATAAGGCAGTTCGCGAGCCTGCCGGAGGGCGTTTCCTACTCGATACTCCTCATGAATATACTTACTCCCTACCTTGACAAGATATCCATGCCGAAACCCCTGGGAGCTAAGAAAGAGCAGAAGGAGGTCAAGCAGAAATGAGCATTTCACCAAGACCCGCGCTGACTCTCGCGGCGATAGTTGCGATAATTTCGGCGCTTATCATCGTGATGTACAATGTGACCTATGTTGACACCTCCGGGATACTCACCGACAAGCAGTCGGCGGCTGTGGTCGCAGTTTACGGCGGTTCGGAGGAGGATTACAGCGTTGTTCCTGCGGAGGAATGGGAGCAGAAGCTCGCTGACCTGCCCGACCTTGCACGAATCATCAAGGTCATCGAAAAGAACGACGGCAGCCTTGCATTCGATATCAAGTCCAAGGGCTACAAGGACGGCTTTGATATCCTGGTAGGTGTTAAGGACGGCGCTGTTGCAGGCGTTGCAGTGGTATCCGTCGGCGAGGAAACTCCCGGACTTGGCACAAAGACCAACGACCCGGCATTCCTCGACAATTTCAAGGGTATCTCGGGCGAGGCGAAGATAGTGAAATCCGCTCCCGCCGCCGACGGAGAGGTACAGGCGGTGACTTCCGCGACGTTCTCCTCGAGGGGCGTTGCAAAGGCGGTCAACATCGCGCTTGCCGCATACGAAATGTACACAGGAGGTGAGCAGCAGTGAGCTACATGAAGGAATTTACAAAGGGACTTATAAAAGAGAACCCCACGCTGGTGACGCTGCTCGGCATGTGTCCGACCCTCGCTATCACCACGATGGCGTCTAATGCGATAGGAATGGGCGCTGCGGCTACGTTCGTGCTTATCTGCTCGAACATCGTTATCTCGCTGATGAAGAAGATAATTCCCGACCAGGTGCGCCTGCCCTCGTTCATCGTAATAATCGCGGGCTTCGTTACGCTGGTAGGATTTGTGCTTCAGGCTTACGTGCCGGCTGTTTATGACGCGCTGGGAATTTACCTGCCGCTCATCACGGTAAACTGCATCATCCTCGGCCGCGCTGAGATGTTCGCAAGCAAGAACAACGTGCTCGCCTCTGCGCTTGACGGCGCAGGAATGGGCGTAGGATTCACCCTGGCGCTGTTGGCTGTAGGCTCCGTGCGTGAGATACTCGGCGGCGGAACCTGGTTCGGTATCCAGATATGCCCGGATTTTATCCAGCCGATGACGATATTCATTCTCCCGGCAGGCGGATTCTTTGTTCTGGGCTGCGTTATCGCGCTGGTAAATAAGCTTTCCCACAAGAAACCCAAAGCTGTTACCGGCTGCGCCGCATGCGGCGGATGCCCGGGCTCGGCTGGCTGTCCCGGCGCGGAGGGCTGTCCCTCTGCGGAAACTGAAAAGAAGGAGGAGAAGTAAATGGAGCTTGCAAGAAGCATGATGATAATCCTCCTCACCGGAATACTGATGGATAACTTCGTCTTGTCGAAGTTCATGGGTATCTGCCCGTTCCTCGGCGTTTCGAAGAATCCCTCCGGTTCGCTCGGAATGGGGCTTGCGGTAACGTTCGTCATGGCGTGCGCGACCGCAGTTACATATCCGCTGTATTACGGATTCCTCGTCCCGATGGGACTTACCTACCTCAATACTATACTGTTCATCCTTATCATTGCGGTGTTCGTTCAGCTGCTGGAGATGTTCCTCAAGAAGTTCATCCCGGCGCTGTACAAGTCGCTGGGCGTGTATCTCCCGCTCATCACCACCAACTGCGCCGTGCTCGGCGTAACGCTGCTGAACCTTGAGAACAACTACAGCTTCGGCGAATCCATCGTCAACGCTGTCGGCGGCGGACTTGGATTCATGATGGCTATGCTGATATTCTCCGGTGTGCGCGGACGTCTGGAGCGCTGCAAGGTGCCGCAGGCATTCGAGGGCATGCCGATAACGCTGGTCGCTGCGTCCATAGTGTCGCTGTCCTTCCTGGGATTCGGCGGTCTTATCGACGGTATTTTCGGAGGTGTGTGATGGATATTTTTATGACGTACATCCTGCCGGTGCTGATATTTGCGGTAATTGGTGCTGCCTCCGGCATTCTGCTGACTGTTGGTTCGAAGATATTCTTCGTAAAGACTGACGAAACGGTCGCGAAGATAGTTGAGGCGTTGCCGAATGCGAACTGCGGCGCGTGCGGATTTTCCGGATGCGAGGGCTATGCTACCGCCGTTGCAAAGGGCGAAGCCCCGACAAATCGCTGCAAGCCCGGTGGAGCTGCCGCAGCCGCGAAGATTGCTGCGATAATGGGCACGGAAGCGCTGGAAACGGTACGCGAGGCTGCGTTCGTTCGCTGCAACGGCTGCGAGGGCGCTGTGGAGGACCGCTTTGAATTTGACGGCACTCCCAGCTGCGCCGCGGTCGAGAGATTCTACAACGGCAAGAAGATGTGCCGCACCGGCTGCGACGGCTACGGCGACTGTGCCGCGGTCTGCGAGAACGATGCGATACATATCATCAATGGGGTTGCGGTGGTTGACCAGTCGAAGTGCGGCGCCTGCGGAAAGTGCGTTGCGGTCTGCCCGAACCATCTTATCGAGATACGTCCGGCTGACTATCCGTACGCGGTGCGCTGCTCGTCCAAGGACAACGCGAAGGTAACACGCGCTATCTGCAAGAACGGATGCCTTGGCTGTCACCTCTGCGAGAAGAAGTGCCCGTCCGGCGCGATAACCGTAAAGGATAACCATGCGAGCATAGATTACCAGTACTGCGTAGGCTGCGGTATCTGCGCCGAGGCTTGCCCGGCAAAGTGCATCACGCTTGTACAGTAAAGCATGGCGATTTAAAAATACCGGGGGAAAGCAGGTGTTTTCCCCCGGTTATTCATTGCGAAAAAATCCCGCAGCTTATACGGCTGCGGGATTTCAGCTTGTCGAAAAAGCCATCTTTCGTAGAAAAAAGAAAGAGGGCTTTTTGAATATTAAGCAGTGAGGAAT
>CAKSEO010000030.1 GCA_934446565.1 uncultured Oscillospiraceae bacterium
ATCTCCTGCCGCTACAATCCCGGCGGAGAGTTCAAGACCGACGGCAGCCCCAACGTAATGGACACCCCCAAGGACGCAAAGTACGGCTTCACGCACGACCAGCTTATCGAGGGCTACCGCATTCTCAGGGAAAAGGGCGCGAAGAAGTTCGGCATGCATGCGTTCCTCGCAAGCAACACGCTGACTAACGACTACTACCCCACCCTGGCAGGAATTCTGTTCCGCACCGCTGTTGAGATAAAGGAAAAGACCGGCGTTGAGCTGAGCTTTATCAACCTTTCCGGCGGCGTAGGAATCCCTTACCGCCCCGACCAGCCCGCCAATGACATCGCTGTCATCGGCGAAAAGGTACACCAGAAGTTCGACGAGATACTTGTTCCCGCAGGACTTGGAAATATCAGACTGTTCACCGAGCTGGGCAGATTCATGCTCGCGCCTAACGGAATGCTTATCGCAAAGGCTATCCGCGAGAAGCACATCTACAAGGAGTACATCGGTCTGGACGCCTGCGCGGCTAACCTCATGCGCCCGGCTATTTACGGCGCTTATCACCACATCACCGTACTCGGCAAGGAGAACGAACCCTGCGACCACAAGTACGACGTGACCGGCGGTCTGTGCGAGAACTGCGACAAGTTCGCAGTGGACAGAATGCTCCCGAAAATCGACATCGGCGATTATCTCGCGATACATGACGCGGGCGCTCACGGATTCTCCATGGGCTACAACTACAACGGCAAGCTGAGAAGCGCTGAGCTGCTGCTCCGTGAGGACGGTTCCGTCAAGATGATAAGACGCGCAGAAACCGCCGCTGATTACTTCTCGACGTTTGATTTTGCAAATTTCAACTTTGATCTGTAATTAGTTGAAAAATACTGCCGCCGTGCGGTCAAGAACTGCACGGCGGTAATTTTAATGAGGTATTCCACATATGAGAATGAGAAAAAAGAAGCACCTTGAGGAGCGCCTTGAGGCATGCGCACCGGTGATGATAAAAATGCAGAACCAGAACGAGCACGCCAATGATCCGCTTGACGAGGAGCTTTTCTTCGACAGCATGAAGGTGTTCGGCAACAACAATCCGCTGCATCTTGAGGTCGGCAGCGGAAAGGGCAGTTTCATCCTGGAGCTTGCGCGGAGGAACCCGGACATAAATTACATCGCGGTGGAAAAGACTCCGAACGTGCTCGTCACCGGCGCGGAGGCGCTGATGGAGAGCGACATAAAGAACGTGCGCTTCTGCCTGGGTCAGGCGGAGTATCTTGAGCACCTGTTCCGTCCGCACACCGTGGAAAGGCTGTACCTGAATTTCAGCTGCCCGTTCCCAAAAGAAACCTACGCTCGGCACCGCCTGACGCACACAAGATTCCTCGAGATCTACAGGCAGATAATGAAGCCCGGCGCGGAGATACACCAGAAAACCGATAACCAGCGCCTGTTCGAATTTTCGATAGAGCACTTCTCGAAAAACGGCTTCGCATTGAAAAATGTGTCCCTTGACCTGCATAACAGCGGCTTTGAGGGGAACATTATGACCGAGTACGAAAAGCGTTTCACGGAGCTTGGACAGCCCATCTACCGCCTGGAGGCGGTAGTACCGGAATGATCGGAGGTCGCATGAAGATAACAAGGATAACCGGCACGTTCCCGAGTACGTCGGGGCTGTGCAGATGCAGATACTACATGTTTATACCGGAAAATCCCCGGGCGGCTGTCATGCTGTCCCACGGAATGTGCGAGTATTTCCTGCGCTACCGCGGGCTTGCGGAGTTCCTTTGCGAGAACGGTATCGCGCTCGTCGGAAACGACCACATCGGTCACGGTAATTCCGTCAGCGACCCGGATATGCTGGGCTATTTCGGCGAGAGCGGCGGCTACATGTACATGGTCAAGGACCTCCACCGCATGCGCGCTATTCTTGACAAAAAGCTCCCGGATATCCCGAAGTTCCTGCTCGGACACAGCATGGGAAGCTTCATCGCGAGAATTTACCTTTCCAGATTCGACGACCGATGGGACGGCGCGGTTATCATGGGCACCGCCGGAGGAGTTACCGGCTCGGCGCCGCTGCGCAGACTGCTGGAGATACTGACCCACGCAAAGGACAGCAGATTCCGTCCGCAGTTCAGCAGCAAGCTGGCGTTCGGCGTGTTCAATCTCCGATTCCCGAACCACCGCACTAACAACGACTGGCTCTCCCGGGTCGAGGAGAACGTTGACCGCTACATCGCTGACCCGCTGTGCAACTTCACGTTCACCGTCGCGGGATTCAAGGACCTGCTGAACGCGCTGATGTGCGCGAATTCCCGCAGCGTTATTGAGAACACTCCCACCGACCTGCCGATACTGTTCCTGTCAGGTTCGATGGACCCTGTCGGGGAGTACGGCGCGGGCGTCCGCGCAGCGTGCATGAAGTACCTCGAGCATGGCTGCAACGTCAATATCCGTGTCTATCCCGAAGCGCGCCACGAGCTGTTCTTTGAGCAGAACGTGGACGAGGTAAGAAACGACGTGCTTTCGTTCATCAATAAGCGAATATAAATCAAAAGGCTGTGCAGCCTGACGCTGTACAGCCTTGATATTTCGCAGCGTCGCATCCGGGCTGGATTCAGCCCTTTGCCATCAGTCGGAGAACGATTATCGCGGCGAGCGAAACTCCGCAGATTATCCAGTTGATGATCACCCGGCGACGGTATCTCTGCTGATTCTTCTGTCTTTCTTCGTCACGTTTTGCCATGTCGCACCTCCGTAAATTTATAAGATAATTCTATCACTTTGAGCGCCGGTTGTCAAGTGCGCCGGCTGAAAGGAATATAATGAAACTAGTTATTGCAGAAAAGCCCTCCGTCGGCAATTCTATCGCGAAAATAATAGGCGCCGACCGCCAGCGCGGCGACGGATTCACGATGGGCAACGGGTACATAGTCAGCTGGTGCTTTGGGCACCTCGTTGCGCTCTCCTCGCCCGCAGAGTATGACCAGAAGTACGCGCCGCCATGGAAGCTGTCCAACCTCCCGATAATCCCGGAGGAGTTCCGCTGGACGGTCGCGGAGAGTACCGCGCCGCAGTTCGAGCGGCTCAAGGCGCTGATGGAGCGTCCTGATGTGGACGAGCTCATCTGTGCCACCGATGCGGGGCGCGAGGGGGAGTGCGTGTTCCGTTACGTGTACTACCAGGCTGGCTGCACAAAGCCGTTCAGCCGCCTGTGGATAAGCTCCATGACGGACGAGTCCATCCGCGAGGGATTCAGAAACCTGCGCCCGGGCAGCGATTACGACGCGCTGTACCGCAGCGGGCTTGCCCGCAACAAGGCGGACTGGATAGTCGGCATGAACGCAACGCAGCTTTTCACCGTGAAGTATCACAGCCTGCTTTCCGTGGGCAGAGTGCAGACTCCGACCCTTGCGATGCTGGTGGAGCGCGAGAAGAAGATACAGCAGTTTGCCTCCGCGCGTTATTTCACGCTGGAGCTCAACTGCGGAAAATTCAAGGCTGAAAGCGGGAAGATAGAGCCGCTCGAGGTGGAGCAGGCGGCTGCGAAATGCGGCAAGACCGCAGTCGTGAAGTCAGTCGTAAAGGAGCAGAAGAACGCTAACCCGCCTAAGCTCTACGACCTGACGACCCTACAGCGCGACGCGAACAAGCTGTACGGCTACACCGCGCAGCAGACCCTCGACTGCGCGCAGAAGCTGTACGAATCCAAGCTGATAACCTACCCGAGAACTGACAGCAGCTACATCACCGACGATATGGAACAGACCGCCGCCGACATGGTAAGGCGCACCGCCGTGGCGTTCAGATTCGGCGCGGATTATGACGCGCAGGGCTGCACACCGGACATAAAGCGGCTGATAAACAATGACAAGGTCAGCGACCACCACGCGCTGCTCCCGACAAAGGAGATATCCCGGTACGACTTCACAAAGCTTTCCGAGGAATGCTGGAACGTGCTGTCCCTCATTGCGATACGGCTGCTGTTGGCGGTATCTCCGGTGAACACCTGCGACGCCGTTACCGCAGTGCTGGAGTGCGGCGGGATGGAGTTCACCGCCCGGGGCAAGACCGTAGTCCAGGGCGGCTGGAAACAGCTCGAAACCACTATCAAAGCGGGACTTAAAGGGCTTTCCGCTGACGCAGACGAGGACGAGGAGGAATCCGCCGGAGTGCTCCCGCCGCTGACCGAGGGCGCTGAAATAGCCGTCAAGTCCGTTAAGCAGCTTGAACACAAGACGACCCCGCCGAAACGTTTCACGGAGGACATGCTGCTTTCCGCGATGGAGCGCGCCGGAAACGACAGCTACGACGATGACGACGATGTTGAGAAAAAAGGGCTGGGTACTCCCGCCACCAGAGCGGCGATAATCGAAACGCTGGTCAAGCGGCAGTACGTTGAGCGCAAGGGGAAGCAGCTCATCCCCACCGACAAGGGAATACGCGTGATAGATGTCGTCCCTGAAAAGGTGAAATCCGCCGCAATGACCGCCGAATGGGAGAGCACGCTCCAGAAAATAGCCCGGGGAGAGGCGGACGACCAGCAGTTCCTCAACGACATGATAGCCTTTACAAAGCAGCTTATAAAGGAGAATTCCGGCGAGACCGCGAGGAATGACAATCCGTTCCGGTTTTCCAGGTACACCGTGATAGGGAAGTGCCCGAACTGCGGAAAGAACGTCTATTCGTTCCAGAAGTCCTATTCCTGCGAGGACAGCCGCGGAGCCTGCGGCTTCTTCTTCATGAAAGAGATATGGGGCAAGGAGGTCAGCGAAACCCAGGCAAAGCGTATCCTTGACAAGGGCAGCTCCATCACGCTCAAGGGATTCCAGGACAGAAACGGAAACGCCTGCTCTGGAAAGCTTGTGCTTAAAGACGGCAGGGTACGCGTCGAGCTTGAAAAATAAGGCTTGAATTATTAGCGCTGTTGTGCTATACTGACATTGTTGACGTATATTACGTCGTTACGGAGGTGGAGCAATGAAAATTGGAGTTTCGTCCGCGTCGCTGTATCCGCTGCATGCCGAGGACGCATTCAGCGAGCTTGCGGCGCTTGGCGTGCGCTATGCGGAGCTTTTCGCTAATAGCACCAGCGAGGCGCGGGACCCGGTGGTTGGTCTGATAGAGAGCACCTGCCGGAGCAATGGCATGGAGGTGCTGAGTTTCCATCCATTCTCCTCGCCTATGGAGTCGGTGTACCTGTTCTCCACCTACGACCGCCGCATCGACGAGATGATGGCGCTTTACCGGGAATTTTTCGGTACGATGAAACGGCTCGGCGCAAAAATATTCGTGCTCCATGGTGCGATACTGAGCAGCAAGTGCCCTCCGGAGCATTATGTAAGGCAGTTCCGGCTGCTTGCCGAGGCAGGCAGGGAGTACGGCGTGACCGTCGCGCAGGAGAATGTCAGCTACTGTCTTTCCGGCGACCTTGAGTTCCTGAAAATGATGAAGCGCGAGCTCGGGGATTACGCCAGGTTCGTGCTGGACCTCAAGCAGACCCGCCGCGCGCACGGCGACGCGTTCGAGTACATCAAAGCTCTCGGGGAAAGCATAGTCCACCTGCACATCAGTGACGGCTCAGGCGAGCGCGATTGCCTTCCGGTGGGGCACGGGGAGTTTGATTTCCGCAGGCTCATGCAGGAGATGAGCGCGCTGGGCTACAACGGCGCGTACATGATGGAGCTTTACCGCCAGAATTACGATGAGTTCACCCGACTGCGGGAGTCCGTTGACCGGCTTTACGACATCGCCGGAAGCCTGGGAATCAACTGATAAAGTCCACTTTCTGCTGGAAACAGCGGCAGGAAGTGGACTTTTATGCATTATTCACAAATGTTATTGCAATATCACACGAAAATTTCACATTGCTCGGTTATACTAAGCTTGTAAACAAACCGGACATGCCAGAAAGAAAGGTGAGTGAAATGAGTAATGCTCGGTATTTGGCTTTAGTTGCTGCGGCGATAATCGCCGCGTCGGGTACTCCCGGCACTGGTTCAGCGATGGTGCAGAAAGGCGCTGCGCCCGCTACCGGCGCGCCGGAGATACACGCTGCGGCTGCGGCGGAGGTTTCCACAGCGGCGACAGTTGTGCAGTCCGACGACGATGAGGATATCCCTCAGGCTGACCTGTGATTTTTCGGTAAAATATAGGGTTTTGTCCACTGACAATTTGCATATTGTATGCTATAATTAAGACAACAAAAATCCAGACATCAGGAGGACAATACAATGCTTAGACCTGCCGAAAAAGGCTCCGTTAAAATACTCCCCGGCGTGTTCCGCGAAAGAATGGACGTAAACCGCCGTTACCTGCTGGAGCTTGACACAAACTGCCTGCTCCAGAATTTCTACCTCGAGGCGGGGATAATCCTCCCGGGACTCCAGGTCGTTGACGACCCGACAACTGCAAACCTCCATTGGGGCTGGGAGGCTCCCACCTGCCAGCTGCGCGGACATTTCCTCGGGCACTGGATGAGCGCCGCTGCAAAGCTCATCGCGGCTGACGGTGAGCCGGAGCTGCGCGTAAAGCTGGATAAGATAATCAGCGAACTTGCACGCTGCCAGGAGTTAAACGGCGGCGAGTGGGTAGGCTCCATTCCGGAGAAGTACTTCACGCGCCTGATAAAGAATCAGTACATCTGGTCGCCGCAATACGTTATGCATAAGACCATCGTTGGACTTTCCGACGCGTACATCTACGCTGGAAATCAGCAGGCTCTGGAGATACTCTCCCACCTTTCCGACTGGTACGTCACCTGGACCGAAAAGGCAGCCGAAACCAATCCGCACGCAGTCTACGCCGGTGAGGAGGCGGGCATGCTGGAGGTATGGGCGCAGCTTTACCAGCTCACTAAGGACGAGAAGTACCTCACCCTTGCGAAGCGCTACGCTGACGCTGGTCTGTTCCGCAAGCTGAAAGAGGGTAGGGACAGCCTTACCAACTGCCATGCAAACGCGAGCATTCCGTTCACCCACGGCGCTGCCAAGATGTATGAGATAACCGGCGACAGCGACTGGCTGGAGGTCATCAAACTGTTCTGGAAAGCCGCAGTCACCGACCGCGGAATGTTCAGCACCACCGGCATGAACGCCGGG
Source organism: uncultured Oscillospiraceae bacterium (assembly GCA_934446565.1). Lineage (GTDB taxonomy): Bacteria > Bacillota > Clostridia > Oscillospirales > Ruminococcaceae > CAG-115. Next base: position 7,092 of record CAKSEO010000030.1, read on the forward strand.
GAATTCTGGGTACCGCCGCATATGCAGGGGCATTTCCTCGGCAGCAACGACCAGGAATTCTGCACCGTCTACAACATGGTAAGGACAGCTTCCTACCTGCTGAAATACACCGGAGAGGCGCAGTACGCCGATTACATCGAGCGCGCTCTCTATAACGGATTCCTCGCGCAGCAGAATGCGCAGACCGGAATGCCGACTTACTTCCTGCCCCTGGGTGCGGGCAGCCACAAGAAGTGGGGAACAAAGACCCGCGACTTCTGGTGCTGCCACGGTACGATGGTACAGGCGCAGACGCTGTATCCGGAGCTCATCTGGTTCACCGGAGAGGACCGCATAACCGCAGCGCAGTACATCCCGTCGGAATTCACCGCCGAGATGAACGGCGCAAAGGTGACAGTCAGCCAGAACACAGGCATGAAGTACTACAACGACCAGGCGTTCTTTGACGAGAAGGACGACGGACAGATGTCCCGCTGGCTGCTGAAGTTCAGCGTGAAGTGCGACAGGCAGACCAGGTTCACGCTGTCGCTGCGCGTTCCCGAGTGGGCAAAGGGCGTCGAGCTTGAGATAAACGGCAAAAAGACGACCGCCCCGGTAAAGGACGGCTGGCTGGATATAACTGCCGACTGGCAGGATGATTCCGTGCAGGTATTCTTCCCGTCAGAGCTCCGCGCGGAGACCCTCCCGGATATGCCGGAGCTGATGTCCGTAGTTGACGGTCCTATCGTGCTCGCAGGGCTTACCGGCAGCGACTGCGGAATTACAGGCGCAGACGAGCTGAACGAGCAGTTCATGCCGCAGATGGAGCATACCTACGGTACATTCCCGTGGAGACAGAACAGCTGGCGTACCCGCAATCAGCCGCAGTCCGTTATGTTCCGCCCGCTGTACGAAGTGACCGACGAGGAATACACGGTATACTTCACGAAGAAGTAAGCGGCTCACACCACGCCGATAGCGGAGCGGTACTGGAGCGGGGTCATTCCCTCCAGCTTCCTGAATACCCGCATGTAATACTTTTCATCACTGAAGCCGCATGAGAATGCGGCTTCTTTTATGCTCACGTTCCTGTCGGAGAGGAGCTGCTTGGAGATGTCGATGCGCGTTATGACTATGCTTCGGGTGAGGGTCATGCCGGTTTCGCGGCTGTACAGCGCGGAGAGGTACTCCGGATTGTAGTGGAATTCCTCCGCAACGTCCTTTATCGTTATCGGGCGGTGGCAGTTGAGCCGCAGCCACTCGTTGATGTCCTCAATGAGCGGGGCGTTTGAGGGTCCGGCGCCGAGAGAGTCCAGATATTCCTGGGTCATTTCGGTGAGCAGCATCTCCAGGGCACATTCGGTCATGCGGGTTGTGTACATGCTGCGCCGGGAGAAGTCCACCAGCTGGCGGAATATCACTCCGACCCGCTGGGAGGACGCTCTGCCGTATTCCGGCAGTGTGTAGGCGGAGCCTTTCAGCGCGTCCGAAAACGGAGTTTCCGTGGAGAAATGCGCCCATAGGTAGGAAAGCTCCCCGTCGGAGGGAACAGTCCCGCTGTGCTCCGTCCCGGGCGGGAGGAACAGCCACTCGCCGCTTTTCACGGAATAGTCTGCGCCGTCCGAGCGTATCTCCAGCGTCCCGGAAAGGACGTAGATGAGCACCCAGCATTCCATTGTCCGGTGCTGGTGCAGGAATCCGCTGCGGCTGGTGAGATTCCCGGCGTTGAAAAGCCGCAGTCCGTCGTATCTGTCTGAACTTATCATGGTTAACACCCCCATTTAATTATAACGCAAATCCGAGCGCAGGTCAATCTTAAATTATTTCAAAATAGCTATTGACCTTGTGAGAAATTTGTGATAAAATAATAATATATTCTTTTTGAAAAGAGGTATCTGTATGATCGCAATTGGTTCCGACCATGCCGGTTACGCGCTTAAATGCGAAATGATAAAGCACCTTGAGGAAAATGGCGTGCAGTTTATCGACTGTGGCTGCAACGGTGAGAGCGTCGATTATCCCGACATCGCTGAAAAGACCTGCGAGAAGGTCACTTCCGGAGAGGCCGACAAGGCTATCCTTATCTGCGGCACTGGCGTTGGCATTTCCATTTCTGCAAACAAGATAAAGGGTATACGCGCTGCGCTGTGCGGCGATTGGTATTCCGCCAAGTACACGCGTCTGCACAACGATGCGAACGTCCTGTGCATGGGTGGCAGAGTTATCGGCGCAGGTCTTGCGGCAGAGATCGTGGATGTGTTCCTGGATACCGAATTTGAGGGCGGTCGTCATGCCCGCCGAGTTGAAAAGATAATGAAGCTGGAGGAAAAGTAATATGAGTAACGTTATAGTTTGCGACCACCCGCTGGTTCAGCACAAGATCTCTCTGCTGAGGGATAAGAACACCGGTTCCAAGGAGTTCCGCGAGCTGGTTCAGGAGATTGCGATGTTCATGTGCTACGAGGCTACCCGCGACCTTCCGCTCAAGGAAGTCCAGATTGAAACTCCGCTGGCGCTTGCGAACGCTAAGATCATCAGCGGCAGAAAGGTCGCTTTCGTTCCGATAATGAGAGCTGGTCTCGGCATGATGGAGGGCGCTCTCGCGCTGGTTCCCGCCGCTAAGGTAGGTCACATCGGTCTATACCGCGACGAGTCTAACGGCAGCACCACACATGAGTATTACTGCAAGCTCCCGTTCGATATCGCCAACCGTGAGGTTATTATCCTTGACCCGATGCTCGCAACCGGCGGCTCCGCTGTTAAGGCTATCAACATTGTAAAGAAGGCTGGCGCAAAGCAGATAAAGTTCATGTGCATCGTCACCTGCCCGCAGGGTTTGAAGGCCGTTCAGGACGCTCATCCTGACGTTGACATCATCACCGGCGCTATCGACGAGGGGCTTAATGAGAACCTCTACATCGTTCCCGGTATCGGCGACTGCGGCGACAGACTTTTCGGCACAAAGTAATCATACAGATAGAAATACTTGCGTCCTGAATGGGGAAAAATACTGCTGCCGGAGGGCTGACTTTCGGCGGGGGCAGTGTACCCTTGTTCAGGGCGTTGTTTTTTGCGCTTGTAACGGTTACATGGATTGCAGCGCGGTTTTGCGCTGTCAAGGGGCATTTTGTACGAATTACGGGTAGATTATTCTACATATTCTATATCTGCATATCGCATTTTAACGGTTGACTTATACAAGAAAAAGTGCTATTATAGATATACTGCTACTAGATATAGAACAATTGTATCGGCCGCGATACAAATATTGATAAGTTGAAAGGAATGTCGGCTCAATGATCAGGGTAATCAAAAAGGACAATACGAAGGAAGAATTCAATGTCCAGAAGGTGGTGAATGCGGTAAACAAGTCCGCCACCCGTGTGATGTACGAGTTTACCCCGACCGAGATCGAATACATCTGCAATTACGTCACCGAGAAATCGGAAGCGCTGCATACCGATGAAATCACGATCGCTCAGATGCACAACATCGTTGAGGGCGCGCTTGAGGCTACCAACCCCGCCGTTGCAAAGAGCTACAAGGATTACCGCAACTACAAGCAGGATTTCGTCAGCATGCTGGACGAGGTTTACAAGAAGAGCCAGTCCATCATGTACATCGGCGACAAGGAGAACTCCAATACGGATTCCGCGCTGGTTTCCACCAAGCGCAGCCTTATCTTCAACGAACTCAACAAGGAGCTCTACCAGAAGTTCTTCATGACGACCGAGGAGCTCCAGGCGTGCCGCGACGGCTACATCTATGTTCATGACATGAGCGCCCGCCGCGATACGATGAACTGCTGCCTGTTCGACGTCAAGAGCGTGCTGGAGGGCGGATTCGAGATGGGCAACCTCTGGTACAACGAGCCTAAGACCCTCGCGGTCGCATTCGATGTTATCGGCGATATCACGCTGTCCGCTGCGAGCCAGCAGTACGGAGGGTTCACCGTACCAAGCGTTGACCTGCTGCTGGAGCCCTACGCCGAGAAGTCCTACCAGAAACAGTTCGACCGCTACAAGAGCCTTGGTCTGTCCGACGAAATCGCAGAGCGCGAGGCTATGGCTGACGTCAAGGTGGATTTCGAGCAGGGATTCCAGGGCTGGGAGTACAAGTTCAACTCTGTAAGCTCCAGCCGCGGTGATTATCCGTTCATCACCATGACCGCAGGAACGGGCACAGGCAGATTCGCGAAGATGGCGAGCATAACAATGCTGGACGTCCGCCGCAAGGGTCAGGGAAAGAAAAACTGCAAGAAGCCGGTGCTTTTCCCGAAGATAGTGTTCCTTTATGACGAGAATCTCCACGGTCCCGGAAAGCCCCTTGAGGACGTGTTCCGCGCCGGCGTGGAGTGCAGCTCCAAGGCAATGTACCCCGACTGGCTCAGCCTTACCGGCGACGGCTACGTTGCGTCTATTTACAAGAAGTACGGCAGGATAATCAGCCCGATGGGCTGCCGTGCATTCCTCTCTCCGTGGTTCGAGAGGGGCGGAATGGAGCCTGCTGACGAGAACGACAAGCCGGTGTTCGTCGGAAGATTCAACATCGGAGCAGTGTCGCTGCACCTCCCGATGATATACGCTAAGGCTCAGCAGGAGAGCAGGGACTTCTTCGAGGTGCTGGATTACTACCTGAACCTTATCAGGAAGATACACATTCGCACCTACGATTACCTCGGCGAAATGAAAGCAAGTACCAACCCGCTGGCTTACTGCGAGGGCGGATTCCTGGGAGGTCATCTCGGCATCCACGACAAGATAAAACCGCTGCTGAAGTCGGCTACCGCTTCGTTCGGAATTACTGCTCTCAATGAGCTCGAGCAGCTTGCGGACAAGAAGTCACTTGCGGAGGATGGCAGCTTCGCGCTCAAGGTAATGGAGTACATCAACAAGCGCGTCAGCGATTTCAAGAAAGAGGACGGGCATCTGTATGCCATTTACGGAACTCCCGCGGAGAACCTCTGTGGATTACAGATAAAGCAGTTCCGCAAGAAGTACGGCATAATCGAGAACGTATCCGACCGCGAGTACGTCAGCAACAGTTTTCACTGCCACGTCACCGAGGACATCACCCCGATACAGAAGCAGGATCGCGAGGAGCGTTTCTGGAACCTGTTCAACGGCGGAAAGATACAGTACGTCCGCTATCCTATCGACTACAACAAGGGCGCTGTGGAAACGCTGGTGCGCCGCGCGATGAACAAGGGATTCTACGAGGGCGTGAACCTGTCGCTCGCCTACTGCGACGACTGCGGTTATCAGCAGCTCGAAATGGACGTGTGCCCCAAGTGCGGCAGCAAGAATCTGACTAAGATAGACCGCATGAACGGTTATCTCAGCTACTCAAGAGTAAAGGGCGATACGCGCCTTAACGCTGCGAAGATGGCTGAAATAGCCGACCGCAGGAGCATGTAAAAAAACCGAAAGTGAACTGAAAAAATGCGTTACCATAACATAACTACCGACGATATGCTAAACGGCGACGGGCTGCGTACCGTGCTGTGGGTGGCGGGCTGCGAGCACCGCTGCCGGGGCTGCCATAATCCCATTACGTGGGACATAGACGGCGGCATACCGTTTGACGAAGCGGCGGAGAACGAGCTTTTCGAAAAGCTCTCCGCAGATTACATAAGCGGGATAACATTCAGCGGCGGCGACCCGCTGCACCACCGCAACCGCGATGAGATAACCAGGCTCGCGAAGAAGATACGCGAGACTATGCCGGAAAAGACCATCTGGCTGTATACCGGTTACAGCTGGGAGGATATCAGCGACCTTGAGATAATACCGCTGCTAGACGTGCTGATAGATGGAAAATATGTCGAGGCTGTCCGCGATCCTAAGCTGCACTGGAAAGGCAGCTCCAATCAGCGCGTGATAGACGTGCAGGAAACATTAAGACTAGGCAAGGTTGTACTGTTTGACTGAAAGGTGATGACGTTATTATGAGAAGAATAGCAAAGTTCGAAAAGGTAAGCCTGAAGCAGTTCAAAGAAGGCTGCGAGCGTGAGGACGCGGAGAAGATCTACGAAACCATAAAGCTTCCGAAGCGTGCAACGGCTGGATCTGCGGGGTATGATTTCTATGCTCCGTTCGACATTGAGCTCAAGCCTGGCGAAACCGCGAAGATACCGACCGGTATCCGTGCGCTTATAGAGGACGGCTGGGTCCTGAAGATTTACCCTCGCAGCGGTCTGGGATTCAAGTATCGTCTACAGCTCAACAATACGGTCGGGATAATCGACAGCGACTATTCAAGCTCTGATAACGAGGGTCATATCTTCATAAAGGTGACGAACGATTCAAACGAGGGCAAGACGCTTAGTATTCCGGCGGGAACAGGATTCGCGCAGGGAATTTTCGTTGAGTACGGCATCACGGTGGATGACGACGCAGCGGGAGTTCGCAACGGCGGATTCGGCTCGACGACTAAGTAAAATATAATTAAGGGCAGGATAAGATTTCCTGCCCTTTGTTTTATTTGCTGTTTTTCTGGCTTTCATATGACGTTACATACTTGTCAGCAATGTTCATTATGCGCTCATATCCCGGGTCGCTGTTTGCGAGCACTGACTTGAAGAATGCGTATACGTCCTTGCTCGTAACGCGGGAAATGCGGTTGGCGATGTACTCGTGCGTTGCGTAGAGCTCCGGATTGTCGAGTATCGCGAGTGAGAACTCCACGAATTTCTTCGGGTTGGTGAACTGTAGGAAATTGCACGCTGTCACGATACTTGCGTAGAAGTTCGGGGATATGATGATCTCGTCGTTGTATTCCACCTCGCCGGAAAGCAGTGCGTCCAGCTGCCCTTGTGTGAGTTTGTCAACGGTAAAAACGGATTCCATCATTTCACAGTCCGGCATCTGTTCGCACTGCTCCAGAACCGGGCGGGGGATCACCTTGTTGCTGTAGGATTTCTTGCGGACAAGCCCAAGCTTGCGGGTAAGAGTGCGATACTGCTCCGGTTTGTATTCGAATCTGGTTTCCAGCAGCGTTTTCAGCATTTCCCGCGGGAACAGCTCCAGCGGTACTTTAACGGACGCGCTGCGGAATCCGGTGATGCCCTCCTGCTTCGGGAGCTCGGGCTCTGGCTTGGGCTGCGGAGCGGACTCGGCGGTTTCGCCGTCGTTAGCTGCGTCCGGTGCAGCGTTAGCAGCGTCGTCTGCTGGCTCTGCGGTTTCAGGGTCGGGCTCAGCCGGAGCAGGCACGGGCTTTATGGGCTCGTCAGTATAAGGCTCGTTTATTTTCTCGATAACTGCGCATTTGTAAGGTATCTTAGCGTCAACGCAGGATACAGCTCCATGGTGTCCTTTAAGAAGCACAGAGTGAAGCCCGGAGAGATGATATACGATCCCCTGGCATACTCTGGATTTAGCAGCCTCGTTTGTAACGGGAAGCATTTTCGCATCGTACGTGTCCAGCGGAGCGCCGGGAACAAGGAAACAGGGACGATATGTCTTGTTTCTGCCGATAGTACGGCTGTGTTCGGCGGTCCCGTGTATCTCGTGGGCGAGGTTGTAGGCTCCCCAGAAGAAAGTTCCGGTTCCGTCGGTGGGGTAGTAGTCGGAATAATATACGGTGTATACACCGTCAGGTAGCAGCGCCAGCACATCGTGAAGTCCCGCTGCAATGGATTCTCCCTTGTTCAGCCGGGCAAAGCTTTCGGTGAGCGTGTCGTGTATCTCATCATCCATGGCGGAGTATCCGGTGCACAGCGAGATGAGCTTGTCGGAATTCTTGCTGCCGTGATTTGGGCAGAGTATCTCGGCAACGGGTTCGTTGCCTATGTAGAACAGGCGGGTCTGTGCGGAGGTGTCGCCGTGTTTTGAGCCGTAGCCAGCAGAGCAGGTGCCTATGACCGCTTTTCCGCCTCGCACGGAAACCAGCACAACATTTTTTCCTCCGATGTCGATGTGTTCGCTTTTTATCTCAACTCCCACTTGCCGTTACCTCCGTTTAACGCTGCTCAAGACGCAGAGAAATGATATCCGCGATACCGCCGATACACTTTTTGTCGAATGCCTTTTTGGGGACGAACACCGCAGTTGCGCCGTCCTTGTAGAAAACGAACATCTTGTCCGATTCGATGAAATAGTCCAGTGAGGACCAGGGAATGAGCTCCTGATTGTCTGCAATGCAGCTTTCGCATGCGGAAAAACCGCTCGAGCTGATTATGAACGTTATCGGCTCGTTAGAAGCCGGGTCGCAGCTGGAGACCGAGGTATACTTTCTGCGGGCGACTGCGTGGCAGATCATGTAGACGATAAGCGTGAGTATCGCTCCGCCGATCATCGAGATGGGGATGAAGTACAGGACATTGCTGCGGGTTATCCCCACAAAAAGGTGAAGCGCCAGCAGGATGACCAGCATCAGCATTACCGCAAGCAGCCACAGTACCTTGACCAGCCGGAAATTCATCAGCATGATGAACGTTGCGGCGGCGTCGTTCTCGTCGATCTCGCAAGTGCCGTAGTATGCGTCCCTTCCCGGGTCAGTTTCTATGTATTCGTTTTTCAGCGGCAGAATGCGACGCTGATGGTCGTACTCGAAGCCTCCGGATTTCTGTGCGCATTCGATTATCGCTATGGCACGGAAGTAGTCCGCAGACGAGCCGAAATCCTTTTTGGGTATTATGAAATCGCAGTTTTCCGTCTGTATCGTAATGCTGCGCTTGTCCTCGGTGACTTTCTGGACCAGATCCCAGCTGTAGATAAGGGGCTGCGGCGCGTTAGCGTAGACCGCAAATACCTCGCCAATTATATACGTTACGCCTGAGCTTTCGTTATTGACCTTGACAGGACGTAAGTCACAGAATGCCATTTTGTTCACCTTCCAAACTAATGATAAGGATACTATATACTGTTATTCATTATAACATATAATCAGAAATAAATAAAGGGGTTTTGGAGAAAAAAAGCAGTATTTTTGCAGAAATTACGGACGAAAAGTGAAAAAACCTCTCGCCCGTGTGATATCAGAATTTGAATTCCAGCGCCTTGCCCTTTTCGGTCTCGACTGACATGTGATCTATTCCGCTGCTGAGCGGGACAGCAAGTTTGCAAGTACCGCCGAGCTTGGGAAGTATCCTTAGCTTAGTTACGAATCCGTTTTTCCAGGTCGCGTCGATGACGAAACCGCCTCGGGCGCAAAGTCCGGTGAACCTGCCGTCCTTCCATGCGTCGGGCAGGGCAGGGAGCAGCCTTATCTCATCCTCGTGGCTTTGCAGCAGCATTTCCGCAATACCTGCGGAGGCACCGAAATTGCCGTCGATCTGGAACGGCGGGTGGAAATCCCACAGATTCTGGAACGTGCAGCTTTCCAGCAGCCCGCGCAGCAGCTTGTAAGTGCGCTCGCCGTCGCCGGTACGCGCCCAGAGATTTATCTTGTAGGCTCTTGCCCAGCCGGTTGATTCGTCGCCGCGGTCGTTCATCGTGGCGATAGCGGCTTTCATCAGCTCGGGACGGGAGTGGTTTATCTGCTTTCCGGGATAAAGTCCCATCAGGTGGGAGATGTGGCGGTGATTCTTCTGTATCCTGCTGCGGTCGAAATCCGGCTCGTCCTCCTCAAACCACTCCTTGAGCAGTCCGGTCTTGCTTATGTGGTATGGCTTCAGCTTAGGCAGGATATCCCTGACTTTCCCGGCAAGCTCCGGGTCGGTGTTCAGCTCGGCGGACGCCTTGAGGAAGTCGATGAACAGCTGCTCGATAAGGCTCTGCTCATAGGTGTTGCCGATGGTCGCGGGACCGTGCTCCGGGGAATATGTAGGCGAGGACACCATTCTGTCCTGCTTCTCATCGTAAATCAGCCACTGAACGTAGAACCGCACGCTTTCGCGCATTATCGGGTAAATCTTATCCCGGAGGTAATCCTTGTTGCCGGTGAATTCGTAGTGCTCCCAGATATTCTGCATGAGCCATGCGACGGCAGCGGTAGACCAGCCCCAGTAGAATTCCCAGCCGGGAGCGGTCCAGCCGAACGGCGAGCACTGTGTATGCGCTGTCCAGCCGTTTTCCGGCTTTTCCGGGGTGCTTTCGATGCCGTAGTACTCCTTGGCGGTGATACGTCCCGGCTCGCGCAGGGAATCAAGAAAATCCGTCAGCGGAGGAACAGTTTCAGCGAGGTTCGTATTATATGCGCCCCAGTAGTTCATCTGAAGATTTACATTTATATGGTAGTCGCAGCACCACGGCGGGGTGTTGCTCTCGTTCCACACGCCCTGTAGGTTCGCGGGGAGAGAGCCCGTTCTTGACGAGGAAATCAGCAGGTACCTGCCGTAGCTGAAATACAGTGTTTCCAGGCGGCTCATGGCGGCTCTGTCGCCGGCGCGGTATGCTTCCAGCAGCTTGTCTGCGGGGAGTTCCTTTTCATTTCCGAGCTCGAGGGTGACGCGGCTGAACATGCTGGAGTAATCAGCGTAGTGCTCCTCGTAGAGCGCGTCCCAGCCAAGGCGCTCCGCAGTGTGCAGCAGCGGCTTGGTTACGGCGGATGGCTCGGTCTCGGTGCGGTACTTCGGGAATTTCATCTCGTAGTCGGTGGCAGCGCAGAAGAATACAGACGCCTCAGACGCGTCGCTTATCAGCAGTGCGTTTCCGTCCGGAGTGACAGTGCCGTCGGAGAAAACGCGGAACCTTGCGTCAAAGCGCAGTCCGTTGTCCTCCGCAGCGCCGGAATATATGAGCGTGTTATTGTCTGCGGTTATTACGGACGAGTGCGTCTTGTCAAGGGAGAGCCTGAAATTCAGCGCGCCCTTTTCGGAGGCGGTGAATCTGAACGCGATGACCCGCGCGGGGTAGCTTGCGAACGCCTCGTGTGTGAAGCGCACTCCGCCCTTTGTGAAATCGCAGGTATACAGCGATTTATCAAGGTCGAGGCAGCGGCGGTAGGAGCTGACCTCGCCATCGGGCAGAGTGAAGTCCAGCACCGCGTCGCAAAGCAGCAGGTAGCTTCCGAAATCCCCGTCGCCGGTCAGCATGGGGAGGAGCTCCTCGGCGCGCTTGTTTTCGCCCGCTGCGAGCAGTTTCTGTACCTGCTGTACGTATGCGTATCTGCCGCGGTGGTTGCCGCCGTAGTAGTCGGGGCGCGCTGCGCAGGGACCGCCCGCCCAGAACGTCTTTTCGTTGAGTACGATACGCTCCTGTTCGATTCCGCCGAACAGGCTTGCGCCCATATATCCGTTGCCTATCGGCAGGCAAGTCTGCTCCCACAGCCCGAAGTCGCCGGGGTGGTCAAAATAGATCTGATTGGTTCTGCTCATAGCTTTGTATCCTTTTATAACGCGCTAGAATGCGCTTTATTGTTCCGTGTTCTGTTCGGAAAAACGATTACAGCGTAATTATACCACACTTATCGCGAATTGTCAATAAAAAGCGGTCAACATGTTCAGTGCGGTCAATCCTCGACGGGTCTCAGCTCCGTGATGATGTGGTCGGTCAGACGTGAAACTGTCTCAAGTCCCTCGTCGTCGATTATCTCTTTGTCGTTGGTGGAAACGACCGTGTGGAACGTTCCCTGGATAATAAAGGACAGCACAATGTCGTTGCGGCGGCTTTTTAGATTGGGGAATTCCGCATAAAGACGCGCTTTGATACGCTCCTCGATTTTTTCGGCGAATCCGGAATACCTTGAGCCTGAGAACACACTGTTCAGCGTTGACGCGTTATTCAGCAGCGCACGGCGCATTTCGGCGGTGTATTTGCGCGGGTCGTCGAAGAACTTGTTCAGACCCTGTATCTCAGAAAGTATATCGTCTATAACCTCGTCCTCCATTTCATCGGCGAGGGAGTAGATGTCGGAATAGTGCAGGTAAAATGTTGCTTTATTGATAGCGGCAAGCTTGGCAAGCTCGGTCACGGTTATCTTTTCGATCGGTTTTTTCCTGCGCAATTCCAGAAAAGCGCTTTTTATTGCAGCGCGGGTTTTTTGAATTCTTAGATCCATAGGCCCTCCAAATAGACAAATACTATATAACGTCGTTTATTAGACTGTAATGTAATTTTGTTGCTTGAACAGTTTGGTATTATATATTATAATAATTTTGTACATATTTAATTATACCGTAAAAAACGAGGATTGTCAACCTATTTTTTACAATTCGGAGGTAATATTTTGAATTTACGCGATTTTAACGCCGGCGACTGCTTTGACGCCTACAAATGGCTCGGAGCACAGTTTGACGGTTTCGGCACGACTTTCAGAGTATACGCGCCCAACGCCGAGGGGGTATCGGTCATCGGCGACTTCAACGGCTGGCAGGACTGGTACCTCAACCGTACCGGCGACGGTAAGTTCTGGGAGCTGCGCATAACCGACGCAAAGCCGGGGCAGATGTACAAATACAAGGTCTACCATGGCGGGAACTGCGTCGAACATTGCGACCCGGTGGGATTCGGAATGGAACTTCGCCCGAAATCCGCGTCCATTATCCGGGACATGAGATTTGACTTTGACGACCTCGAATGGATGGAGAAGCGACACACCTGGCACGGCGACGCGCTGAACATTTATGAGTTACACCTCGGCAGCTGGCGCACGAACCCCGACGACCCCAACGGCTGGTACAAATATGAGGAGATCGCGCCGCAACTGGTGAAGTACTGCAAGGAGCACGGCTACAACTGCATCGAACTGATGCCCCTGAACGAGTACCCCTGCGATGAGAGCTGGGGCTACCAGGCTACTGGATTTTTCTCGCCTACCTCCCGCTACGGAACGGCGGAGGGGCTGAAAAAGCTGGTCAACATCTGCCACAAGAACAGAATCGCGGTGCTGATGGATTATGTTCCCGTGCATTTTGCGGTGGACGGTTACGCGCTGGCGCAGTTTGACGGTACTCCCACATACGAATCGCAGTACAGGGATATCGCGATAAGCGAGTGGGGAAGCTGCAATTTCGACTTCACAAAGGGACCTGTATGCAGTTTCTTGAAGTCGGCGGCGAACTACTGGCTGACGGAATACCACTTCGACGGTCTGCGCATGGACGCTATAAGCCGCGTCATTTACTACATGGGCGACCCGTCGCGCGGTGAGAACGTGTGCGGTGTTAAGTTCCTGAAATCACTGAACCGAGGGCTTAAATGGATACACCCCTCCGCAATACTCTGCGCGGAGGACTCCACGGATTACCCTTATGTCACGAAATCGGTGGACGAGGGCGGTCTGGGATTCGACTATAAATGGGACATGGGCTGGATGAACGACACGCTGAACTATTTCCGCACCCCGCCGGACGAACGTGTTGATCACTATCACAAATTGACATTCTCTATGATGTACTACTACAGTGAGAAGTACATTCTGCCGCTCTCCCATGACGAGAACGTGCACGGCAAGGCTACCATCATCCAGAAGATGTACGGCAACTACGAGGATAAATTCCCGCAGGCGAGGGCGCTGTACATGTACATGTACGCCCACCCGGGAAAGAAACTGAATTTCATGGGCAGCGAGCTTGCGCAGTTCCGTGAGTGGGACGAGAAACGCGAGCAGGACTGGGATATCCTGAAATATCCCATGCACGACGGGTTCATGCATTTCATGAAGAAACTGTGCAACATGTACCTCGAGATGCCGTCGCTTTCCCGCTGGGACGATACAACGGATGGATTCCGCTGGCTGGACTGCGACAGCGCCCTCAAGCGCTGCTATGCGCTGCTAAGGACCTGTGACGGCGGCGTTCCAGTCGCGGCAGTGTTCAATTTTTCTGAACGCGTACAGGACGACTACACGCTGAACATCGGTCAGGGAAAGCGGCTGAAGCTGCTGCTGGATTCCACCGAGGACAGGTACGGCGGCTGCGCTCCGCACTATCCGGGCAGCATGACCGCCGACCAGTACGGAAACGTGAAGCTGAGCGTCCCAAGATATTCCGCTGCATACTACGAGGTAATTGACGCGGCAAGTCCCGCAGCGAAGCTGTCGCAGCCAGCGCAAACTAGTCAGCCAAGTCAGTCAGGTCAGCCGCGTCCTGTAAATCAGCGCCGCAGACATTCCAAAAAGAAAAAGCATTAACCTCATTGACCGCGCCGAGTTATTCGGCGCGGCAGCTTGTCGAAAAAATCGAATTTGCCCGCGAAGCGGGCTTTTGAAATCCGTTTTTTGCTCCGGGTTTCCCGGGGCAAAAAACACTTCTATCCGCACAAGTGTGCGGTTTGTCGGCAACGCCGACAAACCGTGCGCGCAGGGCGGATGTTCGGCGGAAAAGTCACTTTAGTGACTTTTTCGACGGTCTGACGGGAGGGTCAAAGCCCTCCCGCTTTTATTTTCTTTTCAGGACCTCGGCTTCGTAGAATACCCTCTCTACGATGTACTCGCGCCCGGGGTATTCCGCTATCTCATAGAAATCAAAAACTCCGTCCACTGAACGGCAGATAAGCGTGTAGGTTTCCTTGTACTGTCCTATCTCCCTATAGTCAGCGTAGACATACTCCGCGCCGTTTATTTTCCAGCCGTTGGCGATACGCTCCGCAGTTTTAAGGCTCTCGTACCACAGATGTACGCACACTGCGGCAATACACACCGCCGCTGCTAATACGCCAGTTATCAGCAGCGCTTTTTTACGCCTCGTCATGATGTCACTCCACATATCGGCAGAAGCTCGTCAAGCGTCGTTATCGTGTAGTCCTGCCCTACCTCGAGACCCCTGCCCTTTCTGTCGATGAGCACAGAGCGACAGCCTACATTCTGCGCGGTCTTGATGTCCTTGGGCTCGTCGCCCACGAATACGAACTGCTTCTCGTCAGCCCCGAAATGCTCCGCTATCTGGTGGACTCCCTCCGGATTCGGCTTGCGGAATCCGCAGCTCTGCGACGATACATACATGTCAAAATACGGCATAAGCTCCGGGAAGTAGCTCCGATGCAGCTCGTCAGGCATTCCCGTTGCGACGTCGGTCAGCGTTGCTATCTTCCAGCCTGCGCTGCGAAGCTTCTCAAGCACCGGAATTGTTTCCGTGTAAATCAGCGGAGTCAGCTTCATATCCTCGAAAAACGCGCTTATGACCTCCTCCAGCGAATACGGAAAATCCCACCCCGCCGCAGCGTCGCCGAATATCTGCTCCGGCGTGTAGTCCCTCTCGCGATACTTCACGCGCGGATTGTACTGTTTCAGCACCTCTATCGACACGGCAAGCTGCTCGTCCGTCAGCGGCAGCCCAAGCTTCTCCCGGACATGCCGGAATGCGCTGTCGTAGTAGTCCATCCACACGTTCGGCATGTTGACATACTCCATCAGCGTTCCGCCGATGTCAAATACTATCACGTTCATTCTACGCCCTCCATGAATTATCGTTCGTCTGCTCTGTAGGGTTCGATGGGTTTGCTTGCTCCGCACCCTCCTCGAAAAGCACGTCAAAAAAACGCTCTTTTGATTCCACAAAGCATGCGCTGTCCTCGCTGTAGATAACTATTACTTCCGTGCCCTCCGGGAGCGTTCTTCCGTTTGCCGATACTGCACGGAAATAGTAGGGCTTCCCTCCGCGGAGCACCTTTATTTCCCCGTACATATCAGGGGAAATTTCCTCGGTCACTACCCCGTCCATGTTCTCCAGCTCGTTTTCGGTAGGCTCGCCCTGCTTGTGAATTTTCAGATACAGCGGGGAAAACACGGTGCTCAGCAGAAAATTGAAAGCCAGCCCGCCCGCAGCCGCACAGGGCAGTCCCAGCCAGCTCACCGCCCCGGCTAGATCCAGCAGTAATCCGAAAAGCGACGTCACGAAAACGAACACGATGAGCCGGAGCAGATTCTTCGGGAAAACCGTCTGCCACTCGGCGCGGCTTTTTGTGTGTTCGAAAAGCTCCCCCGCACTCGGGAAAAGCGGTCTGCCAAACAGGACGTACACCGCGAGCTGAAGAAGCAGGTACCCTCCGGAAAGCGCCAGAAGTATCAGATAGAACGTCCTCACGATGTCTCACCTCCTGATACAGAAAATCCGCAGCCGGACGACTGCGGACTTTGTGTGATTCAATCCAAATTACAGGTTGCCTACCAGGTCGCGGGTGTCGCGTGCGATGAGAAGCTCCTCGTTGGTGGGAACTACCCAAACCTCGACCTTGCTGTCAGCAGCGGAGATCTTCTGGAGCTTTCCGCGCAGACCTGCATTTGCAGCGTCGTCAAGCTTGATCCCGAGGTACTCCATGTTGTGGCATACGTCAGCGCGTACATCGTCGGAGTTCTCGCCGATACCGCCGGTGAATATAACAGCGTCCAGACCGTTCATGATAGCAGCGTAGGAGCCGATGAACTTCTTTATCTCATAGCGGAGCATCTCGCCTGCGAGCTGCGCCTTGTGGTCGCCGTGCTCTGCTGCGCTGGTGATGTCGCGGTTATCGCTGGAGATACCGGAAATTCCGAGGAATCCGGACTTCTTGTTCATGTAGTCGCTCATCTCGTTGGGGGAAAGTCCCAGCTTGTTCGCAACGAATGTGACTGCGGAGGGGTCAACGCTGCCGCAGCGTGTGCCCATGATAACGCCATCCAGCGGAGTGAATCCCATGGATGTATCAATGGACTTGCCGCCCTCTACAGCGGTGATGGAGGAGCCGTTGCCGAGATGGCAGGAAACGATCTTGAGATCCTTGATATCCTTGCCCATAGCGTCAGCGAGCGCCTGTGTAACAAATCTGTGGGATGTGCCGTGGAAGCCGTACTTTCTTACGTGCAGCTTGTCGTAGCACTCATACGGCAGACCGTACATGAATGCCTTCTCCGGCATGGTGGAATGGAACGCGGTATCGAATACGACTACCTGCGGAGTGGTCGCGGGAATGACTTTCTTGCAGGCTCTGAGCGCCAGAGCGTGGGGGTGGTTATGTACCGGTGCAAGCTCGGACAGGTCGTCTATCTGCTGGATAACCTCGTCGGTAACGAGAGTGGTCTTGCTGAATATCTCAGCACCCTGTACTATTCTGTGGCCTACAGCGGAGATCTCGCTCATGCTGTCTATTACCTTGCCCTCGCCGCTGGTGAGCACCTCGACGAGCTTTTCAAAAGCCTCGGTGTGGGTCGGGAACTTGCAGTCAGCCTCTACAACTCTGCCGTCGAATGTTGTGTGCTTGATGTGGCCGTCGATGCCGATACGGTCGCAGTTGCCCTTGGCGATAACGCTCTCGTCCTCCATATTGATGAGCTGGTACTTCAGCGAGGAACTGCCGGCGTTGATTACAAGAATCTTCATGTTAATAAATCCTTTCAGGTGAAATAAAAAATCACAAAATCAGAGAATAACAGAGATTTTGCTCAAATACAATACTATTGTAGTACTTTCCGCTAAAAAAATCAAGTCTTTTTTGAAAAATTATTGATTTATAGCGGGTTTTGGTGTAAAATAAAAGGAAGAACAGCAACGACCACGGACGACCCTGAAAGGGGGCATTTTTATGAAAACAGCAGCAGTCATCTGCGAATATAACCCGTTCCACAACGGACATAAATACCAGCTTGAGCAGACCCGTGCGGCGGGCGCCACCCACATCGTCGCCGTAATGAGCGGGGACTTCACCCAGCGAGGCGACCTGGCGATAGCCGACAAGTTCGCCCGGGCGCGTACCGCGCTGGAAAACGGCGCAGACCTCGTTATCGAGCTCCCGGTGAAATACAGCCTGTGCGCCGCCGAGGGATTCGCACGCGGCGCGGTGGGGATAATCTCAGCGCTGGGCTGCGTTGATACGCTCAGTTTCGGCAGCGAATGCGGGAGCATTCCCGCACTGCGCGAGGCAGCCGGGGCAGTGGAATACGCGGTGCACTCCGACTATTTCCAGCTGCTCATATCCGGCGGGAAAAGCTACCCCGCAGCGCTCGCAGAAGCTGTCAACAAATTCTACACCCCGGACGTTTATGAAACGATAAGCTCCCCTAACAACACCCTCGCCGTCGAGTACATCAAGGCGCTCGACGACATCGGCAGCAATATCCAGCCCATGACGATACAGCGCCAGGGCGCGGCGCACGACAGCGACAGCGGCGAGCAGGGATTCCTAAGCGCTTCGGCTGTCAGGAAGAAGATACTCGCCGGAGAGGACTACAGCGCCTCCGCGCCGCTGCTGGACTCCCCCGCCGCCGACATAAGGCGCCTGGAGCCCGCGATACTCGCGAAGCTCCGCATGATGAAACCGGAGGATTTCGAGCAGGTCTACGACGCGGCGCAGGGACTCGGCGAACGGCTTTACAAGGCGGTCCGCAGGGCTTGCAGCCTTGACGAGCTGTACTTCCTCACCAAGACCAAGCGCTACACCCTCGCGCGGATACGCCGGGCGGTGCTGTGCGCGTTCCTCGGCGTTGACAAGAAAATGCTCCACGAGCAAGACGGGTTCATCCGAGTCCTCGGCATGAATCCACGCGGCCGCGAGGTGCTCTCCGCCGCAAAGGCCGCCGGATGTGCATTCCCGATGGACACATCCCTGCGAGCGCTGATGAATTCATCCTACGAAGCGCACAGGCAGGGATCTTTCCAGGCGCGCTGCCGGGACATCTGGGCGCTGGCTCTGGAAAAGCCGCTGCCCTGCGGCTCGGATTTCACAACGAAACCTGTAATAATCAACGACTAAATCAACACGCGCCGCATACAATTTGTAGCAGCCTAGTGCCTTTAATCCACACAACACGGAGGACATATGAGCCTTTACGAACAGCTGCGCCGAGAACACGGCAGCTTTATTTATCACAGCTACGAATTTTCCGAGCAGGATGGGAAAACTCTGCTCCGGTTCCATTTTTCTATAGACTCCCATCACTTTTACCCCGGGTGGACTTTTCCGGAGGAATTCAGTAGGCTGGACTACGACCGCGAGCTAGCCGACCGTATCGCATTCTCCCTTGGCATGGCGGAGCTCATATCCTACTGGAAGTGCGCCTGCCCGCCTATAGTTGACGTGCTCTGCGGAGGACTTTCCGAAGAACAGAAGCTATGGTGGAAAAAACTCTACTTCAACGGGCTCGGAGAGTTCTTCTACCGCAACGGGATATCCCCGGACTTCGACACGTTCATGACGATAAACGCTCCGAAACCTGCGGAGCTTTCTCCGCAGGAAAACCAGCTTTCCGGTTCCATGGTGCCCGTCGGCGGCGGCAAGGACAGCGTTGTAACGCTGGAGCTGCTGCGCAGGGCTGGAGTGGACATTTCAGCATATATCATCAATCCACGGGGAGCTACACTAGGCTGCGCCGCTGCGGCAGGTATCCCGGAAAGCAGAATAATAGCTCCGAAACGCACCATCGACAAGGAACTGCTTGAGCTCAACAAACTTGGCTGGCTCAACGGTCATACGCCTTTTTCGGCGGTCGTGGCGTTCTCCGCGGAGCTCTGCGCCTGCGTCCACGGGCTGAAATACATAGCCCTCTCCAACGAGAGCAGCGCCAACGAATCCTATGTCGAGGGCACGCAGATAAACCACCAGTACAGCAAATCCACCGAATTCGAACGGGATTTCCGGACGTACTGCGAAAAGTGGTTCGGCGGGTATTCCCGCTGCCCGGAATATTTCAGCCTGCTGCGCCCCTGGAGCGAATGGCAGATAGCAAGGGAATTCGTGAAGTACCCGCAGTATTTCGGGATATTCCAGAGCTGCAATCTCGGCAGCAAGACAAACTCCTGGTGCTGCAACTGTGCCAAGTGCCTGTACGTTTACATCCTGCTGGCAGCGTTCCTGAACGACGATACGCTCGTTAAAATCTTCGGCTGCAACATGCTCGAAAAGCAGGAGCTTTCCGGTATGCTGGACGGTCTGGTGCTGGACGGCGAGGATAAGCCCTTTGAGTGCGTAGGCACAAAGGACGAGGTACGGCTGTCGCTGGAAATGGCATGGGAACGCCGCAGTTCCGCCCCTCCCGCGCTGCTGAAACGCTGGCGGGAGCTGTTCCCGGAATACGCGCCGGTATCGCTCGAAAACTACTTCGACACGGACAATTACGTGCCGGAGCAGCTTAAATTCTTACTCGGAGAAAAGCAATGAACATAAATGAATTACGTCCCCTTTTTGAGGGAAAACGCTGCGCCATCCTCGGCTACGGCAGGGAGGGAAAGGTGTGGCTGTCGCTGCTGAATAAGCTGGACTGCTGTGCTGAGATAGCAGTCGCCGATATGAAAACGCAGGATATCCCCGGAGTTACCGGGATATACGGAGAGGACTACCTCGACCGCGCAAAGGGCTACGACCTGCTGCTGCAATCCCCCGGCGTCATCATCAAGGATAAGCTGACCGCCGAGGAAAAATCCCGGATACTCACCCAGACGGAGGTACTGCTGAAACTACGCCCCTGCAAAATAATCGGTATAACCGGCACAAAGGGGAAATCCACGACCTCCTCGCTGACCTATCACTTTCTGAACGCCTGCGGATTCCGTACCATGCTCATCGGAAACATCGGAGTGCCGCCGCTGGAGCACATTGAGGAGATGACTCCGGACACCGTTGCGGTCTGCGAGATGAGCTGTCACCAGCTGGAATTCGTACATCACTCCCCGGAGATAGCCGTGCTGCTGAACATTTTCCCGGAGCACCTCGACCATTACGTCAGCCTTGAAACATACGCCGACGCAAAGCGTAATATCTACCGTTACCAGCAGCCCGGAGACGTCTCCATCCTCAACATCGACATAATCCCGAACGACATCTGCACCAACGCAGATTGCAGCAACGCCGCGACTTGCAGCAACTCCGGCTACCGCAAATCCCGGCTGATAACGATAGGCTGCGAGCGCCCCGCGATGGCGTTTTCGGAGGACGGCGGGATATTCCTCCTTGACCGGGAGATACCCGCAGCTGACATCCACACGCAGCTGCGCGGAAAGCACAACGTCTACAACATCACCGCGGCGCTCATGGCTGCAAACGCGGCTGGAGCCGATATTGACCGCTGCCTCGCCGCGCTGCCGGATTTCAGGGGGCTCGAGCACCGTCTGGAATACGTTGACACGATAAACGGCGTGGAATACATCAACGACAGCATCTGCACCATCCCTGAGGCTGCGATAGCGGCTGTAAAGGCGTTCCCGGACGGCGCTGACTGTGTTATCCTCGGCGGAATGGAGCGCAATATCCCATACGATAAGCTTGCGGATTTTCTCAACACCGGGTATGTTAAAAATGTCATACTGCTGCCGGACAGCGGCTACCGTATCGGCGAGATGATAACCTCTCCGCTGGTGAACAAGGTGCGCGTCAAGGATCTCCCCGAAGCCGTCCAGACCGCTTCGCAGCTTGCCAGAAGGCGCGTTATACTCTGCCCCGCAGCAGCAAGTTACGGGTTCTATAAAAACTTTGAGGAACGCGGAAAACACTTCAAGGAGCTTGTAAGCAAGCTTAAATAATAATTGCAGGTCGATAGAAAAGCTATCGACCTCAGCTTGTCTAAAAAGCCATCTTTCGTAGAAAAAAGAAAGAGGGCTTTTTGAATATTAAGCAGTGAGGAATATGAAAGCCGAAAAGC
>CAKSEO010000031.1 GCA_934446565.1 uncultured Oscillospiraceae bacterium
TCGTTATTCCGTGCTTCGCACGGAGTTACTGCGCGCCAGCGCGCAGAGTAGCCGCGCTCCGCGCGGAGGTTTCGCCTTACGGCGACGAGGGCGCTGCCCTCGACCTGCAAGGGGGGCGCGCCCCCCTTGACTCCCAATTGGGGGTTGCAGTAAATTATACAGTTCCTGCAACGTTAAATTATAGTTTCAAATAGATAATCCCGGGCACGCAACGTACCCGGGATAACTCCTTTTCAATCATCGTCTGAAATACTATCTACTGTGTAATCAAGCCCCATCACTGTACTGCGTATCTGCAACTCCGGCAGAGGCTCTTTCGATAGAATATGCGCCGTGCCAGTTTTCCAATCTACATCAGCATACACACCATCCTGGCGGTTGAATGCCGTAGCTATCCGGCTGGCACATTTGTCGCAATGCATTCCACTTATCTTCACCGTCCGTTTATGGGCATAACCGGAGGTGTCCTTTTGAATATTTTCCTTGATGTCTCCTCCGCCTGCGCCACAGCATCCGCTTTTCGCGCGCTTTACTATGCTGAACACTGCTATCACACATATCACCACAAGCAAGACAATAATCAGTATCGTTGGCAGATTTTCAGGCATTTACAGCATCTCCTAGCGCAAATCTCACGAACTTATCAAGGCTGTCCTCGGAAAGCTCCGCTACTATCTTCACGGCGTCACGGTCAGCTTTCTGCTCGTCAATGCCGACCCGCTTGTGCAGAAAATCACAAAGCACCACGCAGCTTGTGAACAGCGATGATGCCGCTTTTATCCCAGAGTCCGTCAGGGAGATTTTCCCGTAAGGCTCCTTTAAAATATAACCGTCGTCGCTCAGACGCTGGGTCATTTTCACAGTGCTCGCCTTAGAAACTCCAATCAGCCGTGAAACGTCAGACGAACTAACAACCGAGCCGTCCTGCCCAAGACGGTATATTGCGAATAGGTACTTTTTCTGTGCGTAAGTCAGCATTGTTTTTCCTCTCTTTACTTTTTATTGTGGGCGGAGCATTCATGGCAGCCAGCACAGTGCCCGCTGCACGCTCCGCAGGAACCGCAGTTCCCGCCGCAGGTGAATTTACCTGCTTTTCTGTCCCGAACAAGCTTTACCACGATAAGTACTGTCACTGCGAATACCACCGCACCTACCATCAGGCTGCCCCAGTTGTTCTGAAGAAATTCCAACATAATAAAAACATCTCCCGAAAAGCAGCAGGCGGCTGAGTTCCCCCGACCGCCCGCTTTGAATAAGTTTTCAGACTATCAAACCTTTACGTTCTTGGTGAGCTTTGTAGCTTCCTTGTAGGGTCTGAACAGCATGTAAACAAGACCTGCAAGCAGTGCAACTGCAAATACAAGGCTTATGATGTTGCAAACAGCGCCAGCGCCTGCGGTCATCAGCGTACCAGTGAACAGGTTGCCGAGCTGGTTTACGATGAGGGCGATGACATACGCGAATCCGCACTCATAGCCTATCGCGAACCAGAACCACTTTGTGTTGTTCATCTCACGCTTGATAGCGCCCATTGCTGCGAAGCAGGGTGCGCACAGCAGGTTGAATATCAGGAACGACATACCGCTTACGCCGGTGAACGCTGCGCCCATAGCTGCGTATACCGACTGCTCTCCGCCGCCGTAGAGTACGCCGAGGGTACCAACGATGTTCTCCTTAGCGACAAGACCTGTAACCGCTGCAACGGTAGCCTGCCAGTTGCCCCAGCCAAGAGGAGC
Organism: uncultured Oscillospiraceae bacterium; assembly: GCA_934446565.1. Taxonomy (GTDB): domain Bacteria; phylum Bacillota; class Clostridia; order Oscillospirales; family Ruminococcaceae; genus CAG-115. The sequence goes on from CAKSEO010000031.1 coordinate 1,737, forward strand.
GAATATCCAGCAGATAGCGCTGCCGATAGTTGCGAGGATGGAGTACTGCATCTGGCTCTCGTCCAGCATCTGGAACGCGCCGTCAACAAATCCGAAGTAAGAGGTGAACCATACGAAGATGGTAGAAAGCGTGATGATGGTACCAGCCTTCTTGATGAAGGACCAGCCGCGCTCCCACATGGAGCGGAGTACGTTGCCGACTGTCGGCAGGTGGTAAGCAGGGAGCTCCATTACGAACGGAGCAGGATCGCCGGCGAACATCTTTGTTTTCTTGAGGATGATACCGGAAACGATGATAGCAGCGATACCGATGAAGTAAGCGCCGGTGGAGATCCACGGAGAACCGCCGAAGATAGCGCCCGCGATCATCGCGATGAACGGAACCTTAGCGCCGCAGGGGATAAACGTTGTCGTCATGACGGTCATGCGGCGGTCGCGCTCGTTCTCAATGGTACGGGAAGCCATGATACCAGGGATACCGCAGCCAGTACCGATGAGGATCGGGATGAAGGACTTACCGGAAAGGCCGAACTTTCTGAATACACGGTCGAGCACGAACGCAACACGCGCCATGTAACCGCAAGCCTCGAGGAACGCCAGGAAGATGAACAGTACCAGCATCTGGGGAACGAAGCCGAGTACCGCGCCAACGCCGGCTACGATACCATCGAGTATCAGACCCTTGAGCCAGTCAACGCAGTTGACTGCGTCCAGACCGTTCTCTACAAGTACAGGGATACCGGGTACCCACGGACCATAGGAAGCGGGGTCAGGCTCATCGAAGCCGTTCTCAGTGAAGTAAGCTACTGCGTCATTGTATGTTGTGCCGAGGGTCTCTTCCTCGTCTGCGTCAGCAGGTATCTCGGAAGCGTAAACGGTGATCTCGCTTACTGCGAGGGTCTCCTCGTCCTCTACCTCGTAGGGAACGGATTCCTCAGCAGGAGTGAACGCGGTGATGTCAGCAAGCGCTGCGTCAGCGTCGAACTCCTCGTCCTCAAGGTCGGGAGCAACACCGAATGCGTCCAGCGCGCTCATTGCGTCGCCGTATTCCTCGGAAGCCTCGTCGTATGCGCCTCTGCCTATTCCGAGTGCGAACCAGCCGTCGCCGAACAGTCCGTCGTTAGCCCAGTCGGTAGCATTAGCGCCGACCGTTACCATGGATACATAGTAAACCAGCCACATTACGACCGCGAATATCGGCAGACCCAGCCAGCGGTTTGTAACTACCTTATCGATCTTATCCGATACTGTCAGACCGCCCTTGTTCTTTTTGGTCAGGCAGCCCTTGATGATGGTGGATATGTAAACGTAACGCTCGTTGGTGATGATGGATTCTGCGTCGTCGTCAAGCTCTGTTTCCGCAGCCTTGATATCGGTTTCGATGTGGTCGAGCTTTTCCTTCGGGATATTCATCATCGCGAGGACTTTCTCGTCACGCTCGAATATCTTGATAGCGTACCAGCGCTGCTGTCCCTCGGGGAGGTCGTGGAGGACTGCTTCCTCGATGTGTGCCAGAGCGTGCTCAACTACGCCGCTGAATGTGTGCTGGGGGATCATCTTGGTCTTGTCCTGCGCAGCCTTGATAGCCTTGTCGGCTGCCTCGGTGATACCAGTGCCTTTAAGAGCGGATATCTCGCAGACTTCGCAGCCGAGTTCCTTTGCGAGCTGCTCGATATTTATTTTGTCGCCGTTCTTCTTTACGACATCCATCATGTTGACCGCAGCGACTACCGGGATACCGAGCTCAACGAGCTGGGTGGTCAGGTAGAGGTTACGCTCAAGGTTGGTACCGTCGATGATGTTCAGTATCGCGTCAGGGCGTTCACCTACGAGGTAATTTCTCGCTACGACTTCCTCAAGGGTGTAGGGTGAAAGCGAATAAATACCCGGCAGGTCGGTGATGATGACGTCCTTGCGTCCTTTCAGCCTGCCCTCTTTCTTCTCGACCGTAACGCCCGGCCAGTTTCCGACGAACTGGTTGGAGCCGGTCAGCGCATTAAAGAGCGTTGTCTTGCCGCAGTTAGGGTTACCTGCGAGCGCTATCCTTATGTCCATTTGTTTTCTCCTCTCAAATCTGCGCCGTATCTGCTATAAGTTAACCTGATCTAACAACCGTAGATAGCGCTAACTATATTAGACTATCCTAACGCATTATCATAAAAAAGCAGGTCAGATCTCGACCATTTCAGCGTCAGCCTTACGGAGCGACAGCTCGTAGCCCCTGACTGTGACCTCGACCGGATCGCCCAGCGGAGCTACCTTGCGGATATAGATCTCGGTACCCTTTGTGATACCCATATCCATAATCCGGCGCTTGATCGCGCCCTCACCGGAGAGCTTCTTCACGGTGACAGTCTGTCCTACCTTGGCATCTCTTAATGTAGCCATGCAAACCTTCCTCCTTTTATAGTATACTCGTATGGTCTGAAATTCAGACCATTATCTTCGCTGCCATCTCTTTAGAAACGGCAACGCGGGATTCCTTGACGTTAACGATAACGTTTCCTGATATCTCGCTTACGACAGTAACCAGACCGCCTGCGACAAAGCCCAGGCTTTCCAGGAACTTACGTGTTTCGGGGCTCCCGCCCACTTTCTTTATCATGTTTTCTTCGCCTACAGAGGCGAGAGTAAGTGGCATCATTTGCGCTACCTCCTTTACCTTTGACTTGGAGTACTGCCCATTTCGTTAGAATGTTCTAACCGAGTTATATAATACTACTTTGCTCCGGATTTGTCAAGCCGTTTTGACTGGTGAAAAGGGATTTCAGAGTTTTTTGTGACTAACGCAGTTAGATAAGGCAAACCTTGGAGTTAGTTTTGTGCAATTCATACAAAGACGCGGGCGGCTGGTTCCTGGCGATCAGCGCGCATACTGCTCCAGCACTGTTTTCAGCGCGTTTACGCTGGCGTTGTGTATCCGCGCGACGGGTATGCCGTGCTTTTCGGATTTCTGGTTGACCAGCGTCACCATCTTGTGGGAACAGGTGTTCGTGAAAACCACCATCAGGTCAGGAGTGCCGAGTTTGGACGAGAGATCAGCGGGCATCTGAGTGAAGACCTTCGCCTTACAGCGGTAGCTTTCGCAGATGTCCTTGTACCGTGTCGCCATGCGGTCGTTGCCGCCGATTACTACTACGCTCATTGTGTTTCCTTTCTGTTAGCCGTAACTAACCATACCATGAACTACTTTCCAACTTAACTGGTTCAACCTGGTCGGAAAGACTTGATGTCATTTTCAGCCGAGTTATTCTTAACTAACTGAATTGTACCATATAATACAGAGGTTTGTCAAGGGGGAAAAGTACTTTTTCTTGGAATTTTGCGAAAATTGCGTGAAAATTTATTAAATTCGCTTGACAAGTTAATAACTCTGTGATAGAATTATTAATGTAAGGAGGTGGAGATCACGGATAAGAGCATATACAGCCTGGTGCTATCGGACGACGTTATCGACGAGATCGACATCATGGCAAGGAACGCGGGGATCAGCCGCTCCGCGATGGTAAATCAGATACTGGCTGAAAGAACGAGCTGCGTAACTCCCGAAATGCGCGTAAAGCAGATCACCAACGCGATACGCGAAGCGGTCGGCGGGGAATTCTGGCTGGCGCAGCAGCCATCTCCGGCGACAGTAGCCTGCCGCACCGCGCTGAAGTACCGCTACAAGCCGACGCTGCGCTATTCCGTGGAGCTTTTCGCAGTGGCGAGAAAGCGCACCGGCGAGCTCAAGGTTTCGGTAAGGAGCCAGAGCGACCAGCTCAATGAGGATCTCAGCGGATTCTTCCACTGCTGGACGAAACTGGAGCAGAAGTACCTTACGGACAAGATAACCCACGACCTGACGTTCCGCATAGAGCCGGGCAAATTCACCCGGACGCTGGATCTCCCCCCGAAGGATGTATCCGATACGCGGCTGGGACAGGCGGTCGCGGATTATATGGAAATGCTCGACGAGGTAATGAAGCTGTACTTCTCCTACCTCCCGGACGGTGTGAGCGCCGCGAGGGCTGCGGAGCGCTGCTACACAAATCTGCTCCCGGAGCAGGAATTCATCATCTGAATCACAAGGAACAATGTTTTAACACAAAGGAGGCATATATATGAATCCTAACAAATACACGAAAAAATCCCTTGAGGCGGTACAGTCCGCGCAGGATATCTCGGTAAGCTACCAGAACAACTGCGTTGAGCAGGAACACCTGCTTTACGCGCTGCTTACCCAGGACAGCAGCCTTGCCGGGCAGATACTCACAAAAATGAACATCGACGCCAACGCCGTTCAGCAGGCTGCGCTGCACTTTATAGAGGGCATGCCGAGGGTTTCCGGCAGCGGCAGAGAGGCTGGAAAAATCTACGTTTCCCCCGACCTCGACAAGGCGTTCACTGAGGCGGAAGCCCAGGCGGAGCGCATGAAGGACGAGTACGTGAGCGTGGAGCACCTGCTGCTTGCGCTTGCGGAGAAGCCCTCCAGCGGCGTTTCCGGGATATTCCGCAGCTTCGGCGTAACAAAGGATAAGCTGCTCAAGGCGATATCCGAGATACGCGGCTCTGCAAGAGTGACCTCCCAGGAGCCTGAGGAGACATACGACGTGCTGAACAAATACGGTCAGGATCTCGTCGAGCTTGCAAGACAGAACAAGCTCGACCCGGTCATCGGCAGAGATAACGAGATAAGAAGCGTTATCCGTATTCTTTCCCGTAAGACCAAAAATAACCCCTGCCTTATCGGCGAACCCGGCGTAGGTAAGACCGCTATCGTCGAGGGACTTGCGCTGAGAATAGTCCGCGGCGATGTCCCGGCAAACCTGAAAGACCGCAAGCTGTTCTCGCTGGATATGGGCGCGCTCATCGCCGGCGCAAAGTACCAGGGCGAGTTCGAGGAACGTCTGAAAGCCGTTCTCAACGAAGTCAAGAAGAGCGAGGGACGTATACTGCTGTTCATTGATGAGATACACCTCATCGTCGGCGCGGGCAAGAGCAACGGCGCGATGGACGCCGGCAACCTGCTGAAACCTATGCTGGCGCGCGGCGAGCTGCACTGCATCGGCGCTACCACGCTGGACGAGTACAGCAAGTATATCGAAAAGGACCCCGCGCTTGAGCGTAGATTCCAGACCGTAATGGCAGACGAGCCCTCAGTCGAGGATACTATATCTATACTGAGAGGTCTGAAAGAGCGCTACGAGGTGTTCCACGGCGTAAAGATACACGACAACGCGCTGATAGCAGCGGCTACGCTCTCCAACAGGTACATCACCGACCGGTTCCTGCCGGATAAGGCGATAGACCTTGTGGACGAAGCCTGCGCTATGATACGCACCGAGATGGACAGTATGCCGCAGGAACTTGATGAGATAAGCCGTTCCATCATGCAGGATGAGATCGAGGAAGCGGCTCTGAAAAAGGAGACCGACAAGCTTTCCCAGGAGCACCTTGCAGATATCCAGAAGGAGCTTGCCGAGAAGCGCGAGAAGTTCAACGCCATGAAAGCAAAGTGGCAGAACGAGAAAAACGCCATCAGCAAAGTGCAGGACCTCCGTAAGGAGATAGAATCCACCAACGGCGAGATAGAAAAGGCAAAGCGCGAATACAACCTGAACAAGGCTGCCGAGCTCCAGTACGGCACACTGCCGAAACTCCAGGCAGAACTTGCAAAGGAGGAGGAACTTGCAGAGCAGGCAAAGAGCGATTCTCTGCTCCGCGACAAGGTAACGGAGGACGAGATCGCGCGTATCGTCTCCCGCTGGACGGGTATCCCGGTAACGAAGCTGGTCGAGGGCGAGCGCGAGAAAATACTTGCTCTGGGCGACACGCTCCACAAGCGCGTTATCGGTCAGGACGAAGCCGTTGACCGCGTAACGGAAGCCATCATGCGCTCTCGCGCGGGTATAAACGACCCGAAGAAGCCACTGGGTTCGTTCCTGTTCCTGGGTCCTACCGGCGTCGGCAAGACTGAGCTTGCAAAGGCTCTTGCGGAGGCTCTGTTCGACGACGAACACAGCATTGTCCGCCTTGACATGAGCGAATATATGGAGAAGTACAGCGTGTCCAGGCTGATAGGCGCGCCTCCAGGATATGTCGGATATGAGGAGGGCGGTCAGCTCACCGAGGCAGTCCGCCGCAAGCCCTACTCCGTCGTACTGTTCGACGAGGTGGAAAAGGCTCATCCCGATGTGTTCAACGTGCTGCTCCAGGTGCTTGACGACGGGCGTATAACCGACGGTCAGGGGCGCACCGTGGATTTCCGCAACACTATAATCATCCTCACCTCCAACCTCGGCTCGCAGTATATCCTTGATGGCATCAACGACCAGGGTGAAATTTCCGAGGAGGCAAGGAAGTCGGTTGACGCGCTGCTCAAGCAGTCGTTCAGACCGGAATTCCTCAACCGTCTTGACGAGATAGTATTCTACAAGCCGCTGCGCAAGGAAGAGATATTCAAGATAATCGACCTGCTCGCGGCGTCACTCAAGGCGCGTCTCAAGGACAAGCAGCTTGACCTCGACATCACCGACGCTGCAAAGCAGGCGATAGTTGACGCAAGCTACGACCCGAGCTTCGGTGCACGTCCGCTCAAGAGATATATCCAGCGCAACGTTGAGACCATCGCTGCAAAGGAGATACTCCGCGGCGAGGTGCACCAGGGCGATACCATCGTCATCGACTCTGTTAACGGCGAGCTGACCTCAATGATACAGCACGCCAGTGCGTGAATCGCATAACAAAGCCGTTTTCACAGCGCGAATAACTGAATGCCGCTCCGGACGGGAAACCTCCGGGGCGGCATTTTGTCTGAAATCCAACTGGGAAATTCAGTATTTTTTGTATGATATGTCAACCTGATCAACGGAAAAGTTAACGAAAAGTTGATTTTCGCATGATATGATATTTATTGTGGAACACTAGTTACCTATAGATTTTGGCAGGTGAATTTATGAAAACTGGACTTATATTAGAGGGCGGCGCCGTAAGGGGAATATTTACGGCTGGAGTGCTTGACCGCCTGATGGAAAACGGCATTTACTATCCCTATGTTTGCGGAGTTTCCGCAGGCGGCGGAAACGCGATGAGCTATGTTTCCCGGCAGATAGGGCGTACTGCGCGGCAGATAAACGCGCCGAAATCCGAATCCTATTTCGGGTTCAGGCAGTTCGTCGAGGTGCACAAGATAATCAACCTCGACAAGATGGCGTTCGAGTACCCCTACAAGCAGTTCCCGTTCGACTTCGATACATATTTTAAGAGCGGGATAGACGTGGAATACGCCTGCACTTGCTGCGAGACCGGAAAGGCGGAGTTCTTCTCCGAATCCTCCGACGAGCAGAAGCTGCTGAACATCGTCAAGGCGACCTGCTCCGTGCCCATGCTCTGCGACCCGGTGGAGATAAACGGAAAGCACTATCTTGACGGCAGCATTGCGGATTCCATTCCTATACAGCATGCTCTGGATATGGGCTGCGACCGCGTAGTCGTAGTAATGACCAAGCCGGACACCAACGTCCCGCCGACCAACTACGCTAAATTCCGCCAGGTGATCTCGCATATGTACAAGGATTATCCGGCGTTCGTCGAGGCTTGTATGGAGCGCGTTGACAACTACAACAAGACCATCGCGCTGATGGATAAGCTCCAGGCGGAGGGAAAGGCGTTCGTCATCCGTCCGCAGATACCCACGATAAGCAAGTTCGAGCAGGACAGCCGCAAGATAATGGAGCTGTACCGCCACGGCTACACTCTGATGGACAAGCGCCTTATGGAGCTTGTGGAGTGGAACGAGGGAAAACCTGCGTCAGAGCCGGAAATGGTTCCCGGAACAGCAAAAACGGAAGCAGTGACCAGCGATTTTCCGGAGGACGAAAGCATTCTGCTTGCCTCCGGCTGAATGAAATAACCGAGCCGCGATGTAAATATGTCTGCATAGCGGCTCTTTTGATAGGTTGGAATGGAAGGAGTATGTATATGAAAAAATACGCAATGCTGATAGCTGCTGCAATCGCGGTAATGTGCACCGGCTGTCAGTCGGACACGGTTTCCGGTGGCGGGACGTCAGTTCCTGCGGCGGAAAGCACTTCGGTCAGCACCGCGGCAGCTACTTCGGGAAGCCCGGCTGTATCCTCTGCGGAGAGCCCGGCGGAAAGCACCGCCGGGACCACAGGAGCTACTTCGGCGGAGGAAAGCGCTTCTGACGGACATATCGACATTGAAAAGCGCTCTGCTCTGTGGCGCGGTTCGGACAGCTATTTCGTATTCTACCCGGACGGCTCCGGCGGGTGCACTATGAGCTTTGAAAACGGCACTGGAGTTGCGTTCCGGTATGAGCAGAATGCTGACGGCTCCACGACGTTCCACATGGGCGCGGAGGATAATTCGATAAACGCGTTCACTACCAGCAATCCTGACGGCACGCTCTCCATCGTCTGGGATGACGGCAGGGAGGAAGTTTTCTATCCTGTCAATTGGAACGTTGAGGAATTCACTTTCTACACAAACGAGGAGCTGCAATATATCGCGCTCGCTTACTATCAGGCGAACTATGGGTATACTCCACACTATTCCGGTATTCAGACCGATCCGGACGGCACGGCTACGATACAGCTCTACGACCAGGTAGACGACCACAATTCCACTGCTGCCTGGTATACCGTTGACCGCGTGACGCTGAAAGGCACGGATAATATCTCCGGCGAGGATATTGACATGTCCGGATTTGCCGACGCTGCGAAAAATGCGTCAGTATCGGCGGGATAAAGAAAACATAACGGCGTACGTCCTGCTGGATGTGCGCCGTTTTTTACGTTTGGTCATTATTGATCCCGAAATATCTGCCGATAACGCTGTCGGGAGCGTTTTCGGAACGGATGAATCCCAGCTCGGAGATGTCGAACAGCAGGCAGCCGCAGTGCCCACGGTAAGTCGGAAAGCATATCGCTTTTACGCAGGTGTCTGTCCGGCTGTAGTCCATCAATTCCAGACGTTCGCCGTAGAGCGCAGCGCGTTCGCAGCATTTTATCAACTTGGGGTCCATATTACCGAATCTGTTTCCGACGAGCTTTTCAAGCGGAGTTTTTTCCAGACTGGCTAAAGCTTTATTTCCATAGCAGATCAACCCGTCTATCGAGCTGCGCTCCTTATCGAAAACTATCTCCATATCCGCGAACGCGTCAAAGCTTGCGTACCGGGCGTGGTATTCCTCCGGAGTATGCGGCATTCCGTCAGCGTAATGATAATGCCGCTATTCTCGTTCAATTTCATCATCTCCTTGTTGTGATCTCATGATACGGGCAGTGTTTTAAACCATATAATGCAGTAAACTAATTATAATATATATTTATAAAATTGTCAAGCACTCGTGGTCTTGAAGCTTTCTCTGCATTAGAAGCCATTTTTTTCGCCGCGTCTATTGACTTTTGGCGAAAATGATGTATAATAAATATGTATGCGTATTCCATATGGAGTAAACAGAAATTTTGCAAAACAAAGAGGACAAACACTATGAAATGGACCGGACTTAACGATCTCCGCGAGAGCTACCTTAGTTTCTTCGAGAGCAAGGGACATCTGCGCCTGAACAGCTTTCCGCTGGTTCCCCAGGGCGATAACTCTATCCTGCTCATCAATGCGGGCATGACCCCGCTGAAAAAGTACTTCCAGGGCATTGAGGAGCCGCCGCGCCACCGCGTGACTACCTGCCAGAAGTGCATCCGTACGCCTGATATCGAGAATGTCGGCAAGACTGCCCGCCACGGCACCTACTTTGAGATGCTCGGCAACTTCTCCTTCGGCGACTACTTCAAGCATGAGGCTATCGCCTGGGCATGGGAGTACCTTACAAAGGTGCTCGAAATACCGCCGGAGCGCCTGTGGGTAACTATTTACGAGCAGGACGACGAGGCTGGCGACATCTGGGCTAACGAGGTCGGCGTTCCCCGCGACCGTATCATCAAGCTCGGCAAGGCTGACAACTTCTGGGAGCACGGCAGCGGTCCCTGCGGTCCCTGCTCTGAGATACACTACGACCGCGGCGAGAAGTACGGTCACTTCGACCACATCGGTCAGGACAACTTCGAGGAAGTCGGCGACTGCGACCGTATCATCGAGATCTGGAACAACGTATTCACCCAGTTCGACAACGACGGTCACGGCAACTACACCCAGCTCAAGACAAAGAACATCGACACCGGTATGGGTCTGGAGCGCCTTGCGTGCGTAATGCAGGACGTTGACAACCTGTTCGAGGTCGATACCGTTCAGAATATTCTGAAGAAGATAAGCTCCATCGTTGGCGTTGACTACAAGGCTGACCCCGTTAAGGACGTTTCCCTCCGCGTTATCACCGACCACATCAGGAGCACAACGTTCATGGTAGGCGACGGCGTTCTCCCCTCCAACGAGGGCAGAGGCTACGTTCTGCGCAGACTGCTCAGAAGAGCCGCAAGACACGGCAGACTGCTCGGCTGCACAAAGCCGTTCCTGCACGACGTATGCGACACCGTTATCAATGAGAACCTTTCCGCTTATCCCGAGCTGGACGAAAAACGCGCTTACATCAAGAAAGTCATCCAGACCGAGGAGGAGAGCTTTGCTAAGACCATCGACAAGGGTACCGATATCCTCAACGAGATGATCGAAAAGCTGGAGAAGTCCGGCGAAAAGACCCTTGACGGCGCAGACGTATTCAAGCTGCACGATACCTACGGATTCCCGCTCGACCTCACCAAGGAGATACTCCACGAAAAAGGCCTGGAAGCTGACGAAGAGGGCTTTAAGAAGTACATGCAGGAGCAGAAGTCCACTGCCCGCGCAAACAAGAAGCTCGGCGGCGGCTGGGACAATGCGAAGAACTCCGCGCTTGACGCTTACAAGACCACATTCGTGGGCTACACAGAGCTTGAAAAGCAGACAAAGCTGCTCGCCATCGTAAAGAACGGCGAGGTTTCCGAGCTTTGCGAGGAGGGCGACGACGTTTCCGTTATTCTTGAGGAAACCCCATTCTATGCAGAGATGGGCGGTCAGGTCGGCGACAGCGGTACTGTTGTTTCCGGCGACAACGTTATTGAAATCACAGACACCAAGAAGCTCACCAACGGCGCTTTCATCTCCAACGGTAAGGTGGTAAGCGGTGGATTTGCGGCTGGTGAAACCGTCATCGCAAAGGTTGACACCGAAAAGCGCGCCGCAACTCAGCGCAACCACACCTGCGCGCACATCCTCCAGGCGGCTCTGCGCCACGTTCTGGGCGACCACGTTCATCAGGCAGGTTCCTACGTTGACCCGTATCAGTGCCGCTTCGACTTCAACCACTTCAGCGCGCTGACAGCCGACGAACTTCAGCAGGTAGAGAATTACGTTAACAAGATTATCATGGCTGCCGTTCCCGTTACTACTGAGGTGCTCCCCATCGAGGAAGCTAAGAAGAAGGGCGCGATGGCTCTGTTCGGCGAGAAGTACGGCGACGTTGTACGCGTCGTTTCCGTGGGCGATTATTCCACTGAATTCTGCGGCGGTACTCACCTGACGAATTCCGCACAGGCTGGTCTGTTCAAGATAGTTTCCGAAGCTTCCGTCTCCAGCGGCGTAAGACGTATCCAGGCTGTTACTGGTATGGCTGTAATGTCCATGCTGTATGATTACAAGAATACTCTCGAAAAGACCTGCGCAGTTCTCAAGGCTCCGAATTTCGACGAACTCGCACACCGTGCCGAGAGCGTAATGACAGAGCTCCGCGAAAAGGACAAGAAGATCGAGAGCATGGAGCAGGCTGCTGCAAACGCACAGCTCGGCGACCTCGGCGCAGGCTGCCCCGAGGTGAACGGCGTGAAGATCGTCACCGCTGCGCTGGACGGCACAGGCGCTGACGGGCTCCGCAAGCTCGGCGACTCCCTCGCCGACAAGTTCGACTGCTTCGTTGCAGTGCTCGCAGGAACCGCAGACGGCAAGAGCAGCATTCTCTGCAAGTGCTCCAAGAGCGCGGTCGCAAAGGGCGCTAACGCAGGAACGCTGGTTCGCGAGATCGCTGCTGTCGCAGGCGGCAAGGGCGGCGGAAAGCCCGACCAGGCTATGGCGGGTATCCCGGACGCTTCCAGGATAAAGGACGCGCTGGCTGCTGCCGCTGATATCGCTGCTAAGTATATCAAGTAATCAAGGCTTACAGGCTCATTTAAACAGGTCGAAATGTCGTTTTCTTTGGATACCGGGGAAAACGACATTTTGGTAATGGGCAAAGTTAAATTGTTGTTAAAATTTGGAGGTTCAGCATGACAGAAGAATGGCAGCGCCTTTATGACGCGGCGAAGTCCGTTATAAATTCGCGCCAGCTGTCCAAGAATATGTGTGTCGGCGATGTCGGAGCGGCGGTTTTAAGCTCCAGCGGAAAAATATACACCGGCGTGTGCATAGACACGGCATGCTCGCTGGGATTCTGCGCGGAGCGCAACGCGATTTCCACCATGTTCACCCAGGGGGAGTACGAGATAACAAAGGTATGCGCGATCTACCTGGACGGCGGAGTAATGCCGCCCTGCGGCGCCTGCCGTGAATTCATGATGCAGATGGGAGAGTCTGCGAAAAACATCGAGGTGCTTGTCGGAAACGACGGCGAAACAGTACGCCTTGGCGACCTTATGCCGAAGTATCAGTACTGACGTAAAATGGAGGTAATCATGGACGAGCAGAAAATGACTCCGAAAAGCTCCGAAACGGGTCTGGAGTACATTCGAGAAATGGTAGGCAGCGGATTCCTGAAAAAGAACATCCTGTCAAAGGACGAAACATCCGGATTCGAGGAGCTGGAGAAAAACGGTACTCTCCCCGAGGGCGTTTACACCACCAGCGAGGGCAGTCAGACAGAGTACTGCCGCGTTGAGAGCGCAGCTCCCGACATGACCGACGAGGAGATAGACCGGCTGATACAGCTGCGCAAGGCTAAGGATATCCACACTATAAGAAACTGGATAATCTTTTTCGGTGTAATGTCTGTTATCGGGCTGGTTTTCGGCGGCATTTCCCTGTTTATGAGCTGAATCTGCTGCAAATTTCCATGTAACCTTTCCATTAAATTAACTGTTATATGATCAGGAGGAACAAAAAATGAACGACTGCTTATTCTGCAAGATAATTTCCGGGGATATCCCCTCAACAAAGGTTTACGAGGACGACCAGGTGCTTGCTTTCCGCGATATCGCGCCGATGGCTCCCACGCATATCCTCATTATCCCCAAGACCCACATCGCCGGAGTTGACGAGATAACTCCCGAAAACAGCGCCATCGTTTCCCACATTTTCGAGATGATACCGATAATCGCAAAGGAGGAGGGGCTGACCGGCGGCTACCGCGTAGTCAGCAACATCGGCGAGGACGGCGGTCAGACTGTACGCCACCTGCACTTCCACATACTGGGCGGCAAGAAACTGTCCACCGAGATGGCGTAACCGCGCATGGCTAAGGGACCTGTATTCCGGCTGACCGCCGAGAACATGCTCCGAAGCGAGCTCCAGGCTGGGAAAGTCCGCCCGGTGTACTTCTTCTACGGGGAGGAGGACTTCCTGACCCGCACCTACACCGACATGGTGATAAAGACCGCCGGGGCGCTGGAGGGCGACGGACTGAACCTGCTCAGGGTACGCGGCGTGCCGGACATGGACAAGCTGTCCGACTTTGCGGAGAGCATGCCGTTTTTCGCGCCGAACAAGTGCGTACGTATCACCGACCTCGATCCGGAATCCCTCGACAATCAGCAGCACAAGGATCTGCTGAAGCTCATCGAGGAGCTGCCGGAAACCACCGTGCTGATATTCGCACAGATATCCGCTGCGATAGACGACCTCAAGCCCAAGGCAAAGACCAAGAAGCTGATAGAGGCGGCGGAAAAGCGCGGAATGGTCTGCAAGTTCCCGCTGATGAGCGTCAATGCGGTCGCGGGAATGGCTGTACGAAAGGCTGCCAAATCCGGCTGCAATATCTCCGCGCAGGACGCGGCGTTCCTTGCGGAGCGCTGCGGGTGCAGCCTGACACTGCTCCAGACCGAGGTGGAGAAGCTCTGCACCTACCGCAAGAGCGGTGATATAACCCGCGCCGACATCAGCGCTTTAGTTCCGCGCACGCTGGACGCGAGCGCCTACGACCTGTCGGAATTGCTGTTCGCCGGGAATTGCGGCGGGGCGCTCCGCATGCTGGACGACCTGTATCAGCAGCGAGTTGAGCCTATCCTCATACTTGCCGCAGTGTCCGGGGCGTTCGTGGACTGCTACCGAGGACGGCTCGCCGTGAAAGCCGGAAAGAGCTCCCAGCAGGCAGCGGCTGATTTCGGCTACTACGGCGGCAGGGCTTTCTACTTCGGGAAAGCCTGCACAAAGGCGCGGGGGCTGTCCGACGGATACCTTAACGGCTGTATGGAGGTGCTGTTCCGCACTAACCGGCTGATGAACTCCTCAAAAACCGACAGCCGCCTGCTGCTGGAACGTGCATTCGTGGAAATAACCTCCCTGAAAGGCGCGCGTTAAGGTATGATAAGAGTAAAACAAGCAATAATAGTTGAGGGCAGGTACGATAAGATACGGCTCTCCAACATCGTGGATACGGTGATAATCTGCACGAACGGATTTTCCATCTACAAGGACCCGGAAAAGCAGGAGCTGATAAAGTCCCTCGCGGAAAAGACCGGGATAATCATACTTACGGACAGCGACAGCGCGGGATTCCAGATACGCTCGTTCATACGCAGCATAGTGAAGCGCGGGGAGATCCTCAATGCAGTCACGCCGGATATCCCCGGCAAGGAGCGCCGCAAGGCGCAGCCCTCGAAACAGGGAAAACTAGGCGTAGAGGGTATCCCTGACGAGCTCATCATACAGGCGCTGAAGAATTGCGGAGCGGATATCGGCGGCGAAACAGAGCGCGCCGATAACGATGAGCCGCCTATTACCCGCGCAGACCTGATGGAGCTGGGGCTAATCGGGAGTGAGAACTCCGCAGAGCGCCGGCGGCAGCTGCAAAAGCGGCTGGGGCTGCCGGAGCTGCTATCCGCAAAGCTGCTGCTGGAAACGGGGAACAAGATGTTTTCCCGCAGCAGATTCATAGAAACTGTCCGCGAGATGGACGCATTAGACGAAGAACAAAATTAAAGGGTGCATTTATGGTATTTTCCAGCTTAACATTTCTGTTTGCGTTTCTGCCGATAACGCTTATTCTGTATTACCTCGTTCCGAAAAAGGCGAAGAACGTTGTTATACTCATAAGCGGTCTGGTATTTTACGCATGGGGCGAGCCGATATACGTCCTTGTAATGATACTGTCAACATTCATCGACTACACCGCCGGGCGGATAATCGACAAGTACGACGACCGTCCAAAAATACGAACGGCGTGCCTGCTGGTGTCGCTGATAATGAATATCGGGCTGCTTGCTACGTTCAAGTACCTCGGGTTCATCATCGAGTCGCTGAACGCCGGATTCGGGCTTGCTATCCCGAATCCTAACCTGCCGCTGCCGATAGGTATCAGCTTTTTCACGTTCCAGTCGATGAGCTACACCATCGACCTCTACCGCCGCCAGATAAAGGTACAGAAGAACGCCGCAAGCTTTATGGCGTTCGTTACGCTGTTCCCGCAGATAGTGGCGGGTCCTATCGTAAGGTATGAGGATATCCAGAACGAGATAGACGACCGCACCATCACTGAAAAGATGGTCGGCGACGGCATTTCCCGTTTTATCGTCGGACTGGGCAAGAAGGTGCTCATCGCCAACAACATCGGTCTGCTGTGGACTGAGATAAAGGCGTTCGACTACGGCGAGATATCCGCAGTCACCGCGTGGCTGGGCATACTGGCGTTCACGTTCCAGATATACTTCGACTTCAGCGGCTACTCCGATATGGCTATCGGTCTGGGCAAGATGATGGGATTCAATTTCCCGGAGAACTTCAACTACCCCTATATGTCGCACAGCGTTGCGGAATTCTGGCGACGCTGGCACATCACCCTCGGCGACTGGTTCAAGAGTTATATCTACTTCCCGATGGGTGGCAGCCGCAAGGGACTTCCCCGCACGATAATCAACCTGCTCGTCGTCTGGACGATAACCGGTATCTGGCACGGCGCAAGCTGGAACTTTATGCTCTGGGGGACATATTTCGGCATTCTGATAGTTATCGAGCGGCTGTTCCTCGGGAAAATCCTTGAAAAGATACCCGCGTTTTTCAGCTGGCTGTACACGTTCATCATGGTGGTGTTCGGCTGGGTAATGTTCGACGCGGTGGCTCCCGGGACGGTCAGCTTCGGCGACGTTTTCGAGCAGGTATGGACGTTCATCGCGGCGATGTTCGGCGGCAACGGCGTGTTCATCGACGATACGGCGGTGAACTACATCGTAAATTACGGGCTGATATTCGCGGTGTGCATTTTCGGCAGCTCCGATGTGCTCAAGTCCATTTCGGAGTATATCCGCAAGAAAGCTCCGACCTGGGTGCAGTACGGGTTCCCGGTGGTTGATACGGTGATAATGCTCGCGTCAGTGGCTTATCTTTCCACCTCCAACTACAATCCGTTCCTGTATTTCAACTTCTGAGAAAGGAGAGCGCATGAATAAGAAATTCCACATGACCCCGGCAAAGCTGACTGCGGCGCTGTTCGCCGTGATACTGCTCGCGGTGCCGATAGTGACGATAGCTCTCCCGAAACAGGAGCGCAGCGAAAACGAAAACCGTACCCTTGCGAAGTTCCCGGATATCGTGAACCACACGAAGATGGACAAGGCGGAGAACCTCGGCGACGTGATGGGAGCTATCCGCTGGGAGGACATCACCACCCGCGACGACGACAGCTGGATGGATAAATTTGAGACCTACTTTTCCGACCACCTGGTAGGGCGCGAGGAATGGGTACGCGCCCGCAACGAAATGGAAAAACTCGCCGGGAAAAAGGAGATAAACGGCGTCTACACCATTGACAATCAGATGATACAGGCATTCAAGAGCTATGACCAGGAGGACGTTGAATCCTCGCTGAACGCGATGAACCGTTTCGCCGAAAATCATCCGGATATCCAGGTAAGCTTAATGTTAGCGCCGACGGTGCAGGAGATATACTCATCGAAGATACCGTCCTATGCGGGGTATCTTAGCGAAAAGAGCTTTATCGACGACTGCTACAAAAAGATGAACGGCGTAAGTACGGTGGACTGCCTTAGCTACCTGACTGGGCACGGCTCGGAGTACGTTTTCTACCGCACCGACCACCACTGGACGAGCCTGGGAGCGTATTACGCGTACTGCGCGGCGGCAAAGACGCTGGGCTACAGCGCCTACACCCTCGACCAGTTCAACATTGAAACGGCAAGCAGCAGCTTCCGAGGCACGCTGTATTCCAAGACGCTGGACAACGGAGTTACCCCGGACAGCATTGATTACTTCCATCTTGCCTCCGGCGACCCGCAGGTCAAGATGACGGTGTTTGATGGCAGCAAGGAAACGGTGTACGACAGCCTTTACGTCCGCAGCTATCTGGAGGTAAAAGATAAGTACTCCAGCTTTACCGGCAGCAACGCGCCGATAGTCACCATAGAGACGGATGTTGACAACGGTAAGAACCTACTGTTGATAAAGGACAGCTACGCGCATAGCCTTGTACCGTTCCTGGCGAACCATTACAGTAAGATAACCATGGTGGATATGCGGTATATCAACGTTGACCTCAGTAGACTGATAGACCTGTCGGAATACCAGCAGGCTATGTTCATGTATAATGCGGTAACGTTCAGTAGCGATCTTACTATTAAGAGGATCTCGCTTACGAAATGAGCGTAATTGGTTGATGGAACTATAATTTAACGTTGCAGGATGTGACCAATTTACTGCAACCCCCAACCGGGAGTCAAGGGGGGCGCGCCCCCCTTGCAGGTCGAGGGCAGCGCCCTCGTCGCCGTCCGCAGACGGCGAAATCTCCAAATAAAAAAAGCGCTAAAGGGGTGCAGGGGGAAAACAAGAGTTTTCCCCCGCTGGGCGAAGTACGCGATATCCTCCAAAACAGTCCAGCGGACTGTTTTGGAATAAGTGTTTATCCATTTGGAAAGACGCTCATGAAAAAAGCAGTTTGGATATTCTACACGTCAGGTAATTTATAGAGACTGTGGGGGAAAACTCTTGTCTAGGACAAACGTTCCGTTTGTCTCCCCTAGCCCCACACCCCCTTTAGCGCCTTTGAATCATTTAGCTGCGTGCCAGCGCGCAGAGTAGCCGTGCTTCGCACGGAGTAACCGCGCTTCCGCGCGGAGGTTTCGCCTACGGCGACGAGGGCTCCGCCCTCGACCTGCAAGAGGGGGACTAGTCCCCCTCTTGACTCTCCCAATTAGTGATGCAAATTACAATGTTCCTAACAAACATAAATTATAGTTTCCCCCCCGACTAAAATAAAAATCCCGGACACATATTTCAGTGCCCGGGAATCTTATTCAACAGATATCTCTATCAGGTGAGGTTCTTGATCGCTTCATTGATCTCATTAATACGAGCATCGATAACTGCGAAGTTAGCCTCTCTCAGCTGAGTGTAGGACTGCTCGCCCTGGATGTATACATACTTGGTGAGCTGCTCAACATTGGAATCAGCAGTATCAGCAGATGCAATATCAGTACCCAGACCATTCTTGAAGTCGAAGATAGGAGTGAGCTTGCTGGTGCCGTCAAGTGTTGTCTGGCTGTAGATGAAGTCGAGGTTGTAGTCTGTCCAGCCGTTCTTCTCCTTGGACTGTGCAATGGATGCAGCAGTTGTTGCAGGGTCAAGAGAAGCAGTAACGTTGCAATCGATCCATGCAGCTACGCCAGCCTCGTTAGTAGAGCCCTTGCACCACATCAGAGCGTCCTGCTTCATGAAGTGGTAGTACTTGTCAGCCTGCGGATCACGCGGATAAGGAACTACACAGATCTCATCGTCAGACCAACCGAATCTCTGAGCGAATCTGTTCAGACCAGAATCGCCTTCGAACTCCCATGTGCCGCCGTTGCCATAGAACAGTGTGTCGCCCTGTGCCCATGCCTTCGGGTTAACAGACCAGCCGTTGAGCTCGTGTCTCGGATAACGGAGGTTCTCCTTCTGGAGTGTGGAGAGCAGATCCATTGCGCGCTCTACGTTAGCGTCGTACATATTATTGGTGATAACACCGTTTACGTTGGAAACGATAGGAGTACCGGTGGATACAACGAACTCGTTCTCGGGGTTGTAACCGTCGATGGTGTACTTGTTGTCGCCGGACTTCTGGAACTCTCTAGCCATCTCGAGGAATGCGTCCCAAGTCCACTCGTCGTTCTCGAACAGTGTTCTCGGATCCTGGAGACCAGCGCCCTCAACTACGCTCTTTCTGTAGTAGAGCAGAGAATCGAAGGATATCTCGTAGATAGCGCAGTAATATCTGCCGTTGAGCTGGAACTGATCCATAACATCTCTAGCGCCGTCCCACTTGGAAGTGGTGAGGTCGATGATCTGGTCAACAGGCTGATATCTGCCCTTCAGAACGCCGTACGGGAAGTCGCGGATCTCGAACGGGAACAGGTCAGGGGAATCGCCGGACTGGATAGCTGTAGCAAGCTTGTCGTAACGCTCGCCGTATGCTACGTTGATGTACTCGAAGATCCTGCCCTCGCGGGAAGGATCGTCGCCGGTAGCGGGAATGCCATAAGCCTTCTTGAACAGCTCTGCTGCTGCGGTGGTTTCGTCGATATCCCACCAAGCCATCCACTTGATGCGCTTATCGACCTTGAGATCGGGGTTGTCAAGGCTTGCTGCCGCACCCTCAACTGCTTCCTGAACAGCCGGGTCGGTGTCGTAGGTGGTTGTTACCAGAGAAGTGGTAACTGCTGCGTTGTTGTTTGTGCTGGGAGCTGCGCCGTTGCTTGTGCCGTTTGTGTTAGGAGCTGCAGTTTCCTCATCGCATGCGGTGAGGGAGAGCACCATAGCAGAAGCAAGAACAGCGGCTGCTGCGCGCTTAAACTTGTTCATGGGTAGACCTCCATTTAGTTAAGTAAATTAAACAAGGGACAAAATTTTTCTGTCATATACTATTATACCGTAAACTCTGTGATAATTCAATATTAATTTTAGATAATTTCACTACATGTTCTTTGTGCAAAATCGCACAGAAAAAAGTTATAATTTACTTAAAAAACAACGTTATTCCTTAAAAAATAACCTCGCACCATTATGCGATGCGAGGTTATGACGCTTAATCAAAAAACGTATCGGTTAAATTAAAACGATCACAGCTTGGAGATGGCGTCGTTCAGCTCATTGATACGGGTATCGATAGTCGCGAAGTTCTCCTCACGGAGCTGAGTGTAGGTCTTTTCGCCGGTGAGGAATACCGTCTTTGTAAGGGATTCTACCGGAGATTCAGCCTTACCTGCGTCAGCAATATCGGTACCGATACCGTTCTTGAAATCGAAGATAGGAGTGAGCTTGCTGGTGCCGTCGAGCGTGGTCTGGCTATAGATGAAGTCGAGGTTGTAGTCTGTCCAGCCGAACTTGTCCTTGCTCTGCTGCTTGGAGGCAGCTGTGGTAGCGGGGTCGAGGGAAGCGGTAACTGCGCAGTCAATCCATGCAGCAACGCCCGCGTCGTTAGTGGAGCCCTTGCACCACATCATAGCGTCCTGCTTCATAAAGTGGTAGTACTTGTCTGCCTGCGGGTCGCGGGGATAAGGAACTACGCATATCTCGTCGTCAGACCAGCCGAAGCGCTGACCGAACTTGCCGAGGGTTTCCTCAAATTCCCATGTGCCGCCGTTGCCGTAGAACAGGATATCGCCCTGCGCCCACGCCTTGGGGTTAACGGACCAGCCGTTGAGCTCGTGGAGCGGATAGCGGAGGTTCTCCTTCTGGAGTGTGGAGAGCAGCTCCATAACGCGCTCTACGTTTGCGTTATTCATATTGTTGACGAGCTTCGTGCCGTCGTTCGCGATGATAGGCGTACCGGTGGAAACAACGAACTCGTTCTCGGGGTTATAGCCCTCGATGACGTACTTGCCGTCGCCGGACTGCTGGAACTGTCTTGCCATATCCAGGAAAGTGTCCCAGGTCCATTCGTCGTTCTCGAACAGCGTGCGGGGATCCTTAAGACCTGCTCCTTCGACGATGCTCTTGCGGTAATACAGGAACGAATCGAAGGATATCTCATAAATAGCGCAGTAGTATCTGCCGTTCAGGCGGAACTGGTCGAGGACGTCGCGGGCACCGTCCCACTTGGAGCCCTCAAGGTTCAGGATAGTGTCGACAGGCTGGTATCTTCCCTTGATAACGCCGTACGGGAAGTCGCGTATCTCGAACGGGAACAGGTCGGGGGAATCGCCGGACTGGATAGCCGTAGCGAGCTTATCGTAACGGTCGCCGTAGGCTACGTTGATGTACTCGAATATCCTGCCCTCGCGGGAGGGGTCGTCGCCGGACTTGGGGATACCGTATACGCTCTTGAACATCTCGGCTGTCGCGGTGGTTTCGTCGATATCCCACCACGCCATCCACTTGAGGCGTTTGTCGACCACAAGGTCGGGGTTGTCGAGACTCGCGGACGCCTCCTTGGCGGCGTCAATGACAGCCTGGTCGGTATCGTAGGTGGTGGTCACCAGCGGAGTGGTGACTACTGCGTTGGCGTTGGCATCAGGAGCCGTGTTGCTTGTAGCAGCGTTGCTGCCGGAAACTGCGCTCTCCTCATCACAGGCAGTCAGCGACAGTATCATACCTGCTGCCAGAACTCCGGCTGCGGCTTTCTTGAAATTTATCATCGTTATTTCCTCCATAATATCCGGATGCTCCGGATTTCCTGAATCGGGACCGAATTCCCATTACATTTATTATAATCCTTTTTTTTACCGGTGTCAATGTGTGGATTATATGAAAATGAACACTTTAATTGTGAATATTAAATAAGTTAGCTTGTGTTTCTTAACCTTTTCTAGGTAATTTAGCTTACGGTTCGGTCAAAAAAAATTAGAAATCCCCTCCCCTGCTACTTGATTTTTCATCCGGAGCGTGATATAATGTAAGTATGGGGGTGTAGCTCAGCTGGGAGAGCGCTTGCTTCGCATGTAAGAGGTCAGGGGTTCGAATCCCCCCATCTCCACCAAAGTCAAAAGCGTCGAACTCCGTTTCGTAAGGAACGGATTCGCGCTTATATGCAGATTTGAGGACGGTTGATCAGCCGTCCTCTTTTTGCTACTCTGAATTATTTAGTGGCTTTTTCGGTAATCTCCAATAACAACTAACCCCGACAACTCTTTCGAACTGCCGTGGTCAGTTGCTATTCAGGTAATTCTGCCGGAAAGCGGTTATTTCTCAACTCTAATGAAACGGTTTTATATGTTTCTGTATTGAGTGAACCCGCAAGCTGTACAATGTCTAGCCTGCTGCCACTGATATTGATGTTGTATAATAAAACTTGACACCCCGCGCTCAAAATAATATACTAAAATCAGGAGGGTGAAGGACATGTCAGAAGCAAGGAAATACGACAGGAGCTACAAGGAGCAGTCAGTAAAGCTGGCGCTGGAAATAGGAGTAAAGCGAGCCAGCGAGGAACTTAAGGTACCGTACGGAACGCTGTACGGGTGGGTGCAGGCGGCAAAGAACGGCGACCTGGACATCGAGGAGCGAACCCCCGAAAACGCAATGAGCCTGGCTGAGGAGATACGGCAGCTGCGAAGCGAGGTAAATCGGCTGAACAAGGAAAACAAGCGGCTTCAGGAGGAGAGGGACTTTCTTAATGAGGCGGCAGCTTTTTTCGCCGCGAGCCGTCGGAAGTAAACAAGCAGGAGCGAATGAAGTTCATTGCGCTCAAAACCTGCGAAGGAGGCGCAAAAGGCAGAATTTCATTCTGCTGCAAAGCGCTGAAAGTGACACGTCAGGGATTTCACGATTATCTGAAGAATCGTAATAAACCCTGGAAACACGAAGAACTGGCGGCAAAAATGATGGAGATACTGCATGAGGATGAATGCAACGATACATACGGCAGGGAGCGAATGCATAAGGCGCTGCTCCTTAAATATCCGGATTCCGGAATACCAAGTGAAGCCACGGTATACCGCGTAATGACAGCCATCGGAATAACGCACAGACCCAACCGAAAACCGAATGGAATAACGAAGGCGGACCGTGAAGCGCGAAAGTCAGACGACCTGCTGAAACGTGATTTTAAATCCGACAAGCCTTTCAGCAAATGCGTAACTGATATCACAGAAGTCAAAGCTAAAAATGGCAAGCTATATGTGTCGGCGATATTTGATTGTTACGACCTGACTGCAATCGGGCTGTCAATGGACGACAATATGAGAGCCGAGTTATGCGCTGCAACTGTCGAAAATACAGCTGCAGCGTATCCCGAATTTTGCGGTGCGGTACTCCAACGGCGCTGTGAACCTTGATGATGCCGAATTTGCGAAAGAGGAATTCCGTGAGAAGTGGAACAAAAAGTACCCGAATATTCTGAAATCCTGGGATAAAAACTGGGCTGAATTAACGGTATTTTTTGAATATCCGCAGGAGATCAGGAAGATAATATACACGACAAATGCCGTCGAGGGCTACCATAGAATGGTCAGAAAATTAACTAAATCCAAGTCGATTTTTCCGACTGATGACGCTATCCGCAAGGTTGTTTATATGAGCGTTTCCGAGATTTCAAAGAAGTGGACTATGCCGGTTCGCGACTGGGGACTGGCTTACGCCCAGTTCATGATTTATTTTGAGGACAGATTTGCAGCCTAGGATCAACTCGGGGCTCTATCTGTCGGTCAACCCCTCTGTCACTTCGTGACACCTCCCCCACTGGGGGAGACGGTAAATTGTCAAGTCAAGTGCAACACATAGAAGATAAAAACTCGAGAGGAGAGAGAAAACCAAGGCATTTTCTAGGGCGAGAGTTAATAAGATGAATAACATTTTGAAAGTCAATCTCGGATACCTTAAGGAAATCAGTACCTTTTGGATAGAAGAAGCGAAGGATGTCGTTGGTGTTTTCATTTAGCCCACGCTGCCACGGAGAATGAGGATCGGCAAAGTAAATAGTGGTGTCGAGATCTTTTTCGATATTAAGGAAATCACCAAACTCTGAACCATTATCCAAAGTTATAGTTTCAATTGGAATGTTGAACTCCATTAATGAAAAAGCTCTTTGAATGGCTTTCCTGATGGTTGCATTCTCGCGGCTTGCAGCAATATTGCCAACTAGCAATTTGCTTTTTCTGTCAACAAACGTCACAGCACAGCCTTTACCGATGCCGCCATAAACAGTATCACCTTCAAAATCACCTAAACGGGATTTGGTTTCAACTATTGCCGGTCTTTCATGGATAGTGTGGACGGGATGTATAGTAGTGCATTTCTTTCGATCGCCTACACGCTTTTTACCATGACGTCTCAAATGTGTCTTTCGTGAATAGCCTGGAAGGCGGTTCTCACCCAATGCACGATAAATCGTACACGTACAAACACTTAATCCTTGCCATTTGCATCGATTTGCTATTATCTCCGGCGACCAATAACGTTGTAGGCACTCACATATGAACTTGTATAGCTCTGTATCCGGTTGGATTTTATGCTTTCTTACGCTTTGTTTTCTCCTGAGCATGTAAAGAATCGTTGCCCGCCACGCATTATAGCGCTTCTTTCCATAGCTGTAGTTTCGCCTTACTTCACGGCTTATTGTTGATGGGCTTCTCCCTAATAACTTAGCAATTTCTCGATAACTTTTCCCTTCTGACAAATATTGTTGTAGACAATTTCGCTCTGATAGTGTAAAATGTTTGTAGGGCTTCATACTTTCCTCCGTGTCTTTTGTTTTGTGGTAATTACATTTTACACGAAAGTTTGTTTGAAGTCTACTTTTTTGTGTTGCACTTGATATTATAATATACCGACCACCCCGAACCCCGGAGTTTATCCGCTGGAAGATACCGGTGAAGTAGAAAAGCAGCGAATTAGCTCCGCTGCTC
>CAKSEO010000032.1 GCA_934446565.1 uncultured Oscillospiraceae bacterium
CCCCGGGAAACCCGGAGCAAAAAACGGATTTCAAAAGCCCGCTTCGCGGGCAAATTCGATTTTTTCGACAAGCTGGCGGGAGGGCTTTGACCCTCCCGTATTTTTATTCCTCCATCTGCTTTCCGAAGTACATTGCGGCAGCCTGGACAAGCGCGCTCTGCTCGTTGGTGGCAAATTCGTTGTCGTCGCCGGAGAGCATGATAACGGCTCCGTTGACGTCGCCCTGCGAGAGGATAGGCGCGGCTGCGATGGCGTAGCGGTCGATGCCCTCGATGGGATTCAGGCGCTGATCCTCCCTGGAGCGGTAAACGTGGCTCTTGCGCTGCTCGATGAGATCCTCAAGGGAGCCTGAAACGCGGCGCTCGATGACCTCTTTCTTCGCCATGCCGGATACGGCGATAACGTGGTCGCGGTCGCAGATGACCGCCGGGCAGCCCCCGACCTTTGACAGCACGTCAGCGTACTGCGAAGCGGTGCAGGATATCTCCCCGACCGGGGAGTACTTCTTGAAAATTACCTCTCCGTCGGGGCTGGTGTAGATTTCTAGGGGGTCGCCCTCGCGGATACGCATGGTTCTTCTGATCTCCTTAGGGATAACGATACGTCCGAGGTCGTCGATACGGCGGACGATTCCGGTAGCTTTCATATATAAATTCCTCCGTTGTTTGAAAATAACAGCATTTCTGCCTGTGGAGGTATTGTCTGTCTTTTCCGTGGAATTATTCATGCGGTTTCGACAAAAAAGCGCAAATCTGTGTGGTAAAGAAAAGTGAATTGGGTCTGTGACAGGTCTTTACTGAGCAAACCACGTCTGCACTATGTTAACAAAAGACGGCATTGAATACACTCCGATAATCAGCACGACAACAGCAATTATTAATTTCAGCATGGCGTTTTTATCAGTCTTTATGTAGCTGTTTTCTGAGTCCTTTGACGGGTGATAAGGCGCGGGCGCCCATCTGACAAGCGCTGAAATATATTCCAGCATATCGGCAAGCTGGGGAGAATCATATAGCGATATCGCGCCACCGTTTGACAGTATCAGCATTTGCCCTTGAATATACGAAATATCGGATATCGGAACACATAGATGATCCGGGCTTTCCGGTTCTTGATCCCTGTAACGCGCGGGTACCCTGTCGTTCTTGTAGTACGAAAACAGCAGCTTGTCGCTCAGGAGGTAGCATTCCCCCCTGAGGAAATACAGCCTGTCCGTATGGTAGTCCGTTTCGGCGAGGTGCTGGGGGGCGTCCTGACGGTATAGCTTGTTACTTATCGAAGAACCGATCAGCAGAACAGCTATTCCGATGATAAAGCAGGAAAATCCGATATACGCATTCCAACGCATTACTCCGGTGAACGCAGCAATCAGAAAGGCTATAAAAAGGAACAGAGTTATCCCCGCTGCGGCTCCGTTGCGCTTGCCGCGGGTCGCATTGCTGCAATAATACTTGTCCGGTCTTATGCTCTCGCCGTTGAGCAGTTTTTCAGTCAGCTGCTCAACCGCAAGCAATGCCATCGGTGAATCCGTTCTTTCCGCCGCTCTTATCGCTTTTATCGTATCTTGTATTTCGCACAGCTGCTTACGCGGCAGCGAGGCTATTTTTTCTGTTTCGGGAAGCTGCTTTCCCTCAAGCACCTCCCATACCCATGAAAGTCCCGGTTCGTTGCTCAGAAACTTTTGACGTATTTGTTCTACTGTCATTACTATACCTCCATTATCATTCCCTGTGCTTTCCCGCGAGGAACAGTCCTGCCGCTACTGCCGTCACCGGAGCAACCGCGACTATACCGAAGCTTCCGGCGACCGTGTGGATTATCTCCGCGGCGATGTACTTGTAGTTCAGTATACAGTCCAGCGGAGTGCCCTGCGCCATGAATACCATAAGCTGCGCTATGCAGCTTCCGGAATACGCCAACAGCAGAGTTGTAGTTATCGTGCCCATTGCGGCGCGGCCTACTGTCAGACCGGATCTTACCGCTTCCCAGGGTTTTATGTCCGGCTTTTTGTGTATGACTTCATCTACTGGCTTATCCGGACGTAAGCGGTGTCGCCGGGCTGGAACACCTTGTCTATCTCAAGCGAGCCGGTGAGCATATTTACGGCGGTGTACCGCTGTCCTTTGAACTGCCCGTCAAGGAATTCGATATCGCAGTTCTGGTCGCCGGAGCGTACAAGTCCGGTGTCGATTATCATGCTGTCGTCAACGGAGATCACCTTTGCCGGGACGCGTTCAGTCCCCTGATATATCAGCTTGTTTTCGAATCCCGTGGGAATGAACACGAGCACGATTATTGCGATAAGCGTCACCAGAACGGGAGAATAATAACGCAGTCTATCCGGTGTGAAGAATGTTTTCAGTCTGTTCATAAATGCCTTTCTGTACCCGAAAAACTCCGCTTCCGCACATGGCAGAAACGGAGCAGGGAGGTTTTCGTGAAGCTTACTTTACGCCGGTCAGCGCAGCGAGCTTGTCATAGATCTTGGTGTTGTCGTAGTAGCCGTTAAAGAGGCTTGCTCCGGCGCCCTTTGCGTATACGGCTACCGGAAGTCCGGTGTGCGCGTAGGAAGCGAAGTTCACGCCCGACTTGTTGTTCAGCAGGTGAGTGATGGTAACGGTCAGCGGCTCGTAGCTTCCGTAGAGCAGGTACTCTTCCTGAGATTCTACCTTATCACCGCTCATGGACTTGTCGTAGGCTGCCTTGAGCTTGTTGTACTCGTATTCGGTGAGAACCAGGTTCGGATTCTTTTCAGCGTCCTTGTCGTCTGCGGTCATCAGACCAAACAGGCGCTTTACGTCCTTGAGCACTGCGCTGAAAGAGGTCTTGTTCTCCTTGTATTTTGATACATAATCGCTGTCAAACTTTGCGTAGGAAAGCTTCTGGTTCTTGAGGTTGGTGAGGTAGGTGTCGTAGTCGGTGCCTGCGTAACCGATGGTCAGACCGCCGGTCTCGTGGTCGCCGGTGACGATGATGAGGGTCTCGTCCGGGTGCTGCTTGTAGAACTCCAGAGCCTTGTCAACGCCCTTGGAGAGTGCCAGCGTATCGGCGATGGTGGACTTTGCGTCGTTAGCGTGGCATGCCCAGTCAATCTTGCCGCCCTCTACCATCATGAAGAAGCCGTTGTCGTTGTCGAGCATTTCGATGCCCTTGTCAACGTAGTCTGCAAGGCTCCACTCGCCGTTCTTGCGGTCGTTGCTGTAGGACATTGCGTCGCTGTCTGCGAGGGTCTCGGCGATAAGGATGGACTTTCCGTCCTCAGGAGTGAGCTTTTCAGCTTCGGCGTAGGTCTTTACTACGTTGTAGCCGGCTTCCTCCGCGAGGTCGTATACGCTGGTCTGATCTTTGTTGTTGCCTGTGGGCTTTTTCAGCGCGCCGCCTGCGAAGTAATCAAAGCCGCTCTCGACCATTTCAACGCCTATCTCGTAGTAGTTATTTCTGCTTGCCTGATGTGCGTAGTAAGCGGCGGGAGTTGCGTGGTTGAGGTTTACCGTGGAGATAACGCCGATCTTGTAGTTCATCTGCGACTTCAGCTTTTCAGCGATGGTTTCGTACTCGGTGGTCATGGTCTCGTCCATGTTGATAGTGCCGCTGTAGGTCTTGTGACCGGTGGAAAGGGAGGTCGCTGTGGATGCGGAGTCCGGGCAGAAGGATGAGCTGTCGTAGGTATTCGCAGAGCCCACTACCGGGAATTTCGTGAAGTTGAGGTGTCTGTTAGCCTCGAGAATATCGTTGTTGTTTGTGTCAGCGAGGGCGCTGTAATAGTCGGCGGTTATCTGCGTCTGGGGGAAGCTCATTCCGTCGCCGATGAACATGAATATGTACTTCGGCATTTTTCCGGTGTACTGCTGCACTCCGGAGGTCACGGTCGTCTTTGCGCCGTTTGCTGCGGATACTGCGAGGGTGCAGGCACCTGCGGTGATGAGTGTAGCCGCCGCACAGACGGAGGCTATGATCTTCTTTGCTCTTGTCATTGTTGTTCTCCTTTTTTCATGTGTCGTTCCGTTTTTCGGTACATTCATATTATACAGTAGAAATATTAAATTCAAAAGCGTTAAAGTGTGAAATCATGGTTAAATTATGTTTAGGTAACCTCTAAAAACCTCCTTCACGGCAGATTTCTATGACTTATATCATCTGCTTCGTTGTCAAACCTTGAAATACATACAGTATACGCATTATCGCTTCGCGAAAACGCTGCGGTTTGACGCCTAGCATCTGATATAAGTCATGTACGAAATCTGCTCGTGTCCCGGTTTTTAGAGGTTACCTTTATTTATTCGGACATATGTTAATTCTTTGTGTGCTGACAATGTTCTGAATAGACTGCCGTAATGCGTGCTTTATGAGTGCGAGGATATCACATCTCACAGTCAAGCCATCCTCAATGTGGCTGCTGAATTGATGTTGCTTTTTAGAAAAAGTTAGTAATTGGCTAACTTTTCTTGACAAAGCGGAAAAACTATGTTATAATCATCCTTGCGAGATCATCGCTTTTTTATTGGCATAGAGTTAGAGTGTGCTAACTTGTGCTGCCTTTACAAAAGATATCATGCCAATAATTATGACTACAGGTTAGCGACAACTTACATTGGGAGAACGAAATGACATCATCTGGACTAAGCTATCTCATGGCAATTGATGGGCTATTCGATGGGGAAAAAGGTGTCAAACTTACCTCCATCGCTGAGGAAATGGGCGTGACAAAGGTCAGCGTGTTCCGCGCGGCAAAGCTGTTGGAGCAGGATGGCTGCATCCAGCGCGATGAAAAAAACAAGGTGGTGATCACCAGGTACGGCTATGAGCAGCTTGAAAAATACCGTGTGCTCATAGCGTGGCTCAGCAGTCACCTTGAAAGGAACTGTAGGGTATCGCACGACACGGCTGAACATGACGCGATGGGAGCTATATGCGCATTCAGTCAGGAAAGTATTAACGCCCTCAGCGGCTTCATAGAAAAGGAAAGGAAGAAAAGACATGATTGACAGACAGCTTTTGCGGCTTCTGGGAGAAAACCGGAAATACATATTTTATACGGTCGGCTCGATGACAGTTGGACTTTTTGCAAACCTTACGGTAACGGCAAGCATATGTTATGCGATATACCTTGCTACCACTTCAGCGGAGGTTTCCGCGTATATTTTGCCGGCATTGCTGGGGATTATCGGAATAGTCGTGCGGTATGCCTGCGGCAGGATCACTGGTCATCTCAAGGACCTGCTGGGGAGAAAGGCGAAAAAAGACCTCCGCGAGCGTACTTACGACAAGATAGTGCGCCTTGGCGTAAAGAGCACTGATGGTATGAGCCTTGCCGGGCTCACGCAGGTAGCGATGGAGGGAATAGAGCAGCTTGATCTGTATTATTCCTCGTATATCCCGCAGTTCTTTTTTGCGATGCTGGCGCCTGTACTGCTGTTCCTCGCAACGGTGTGGACGGACTGGAGAGTCGCTTTGGTACTGCTGTGCTGTGTTCCGCTGATTCCGGTTTCGATAATCGCGGTGTCAAAGTACGCTAAGAAAATCTTTGCGAAATACTGGGGGAAATATACCTCGATGGGCGACAGCTTCCTTGACAGCGTGCAGGGGTTGCGGGAACTGAAAATATTCCGCGCGGACGCGGCTTATCATGAAAAAATGAACAGCAGCGCTGATGAGTTCCGCAAAATCACGATGAAGGTGCTGGTCATGCAGCTCGCAAGCACGACGATAATGGATATCGTGGCATACGGAGGCGCCGGACTTGGCATTGCGTTCGCTGTATACGACGCGGCCAATAACGGGCTGCCGCCGATATCTGCGCTGTTTCTTATCCTTGTGGCGGTGGAATTCTTCCTGCCGCTCCGTGCATTCGGTTCGGCATTCCATGTGGCGATGAACGGCGCTAGCGCGGGAAAGAAGATCCTTTCCCTGCTTGAACAGCCCGAGCCTGTGTGGGGAACAGAAACGCTCACGGGTACGGAGCTTCGGCTTGATGGCGTACATTTTAGCTACGACGGCGAGCGGGAGATACTAAATGATATCTGCATGGATTTCCCTACCGCGTCTTTGACTGCGATAGTCGGCGAAAGCGGCTGCGGAAAATCGACGGTAGTCGGGCTGCTTACCGCGGCGCTCCGTCCTGATTCCGGGACAGTCACGGCAGGCGGGAAGCCGCTTGAAATGCTCTCACGGGAAGCATATTATTCAAGGATGGCGGTGGTAAGCTGCGGCACCTACATTTTTAACACGACTGTCCGGGAGAACTTCCGTCTTGCGAAAAACGACGTAACCGATGAAGAAATGGCGGCAGCACTGGAAAAGGTGAACCTCACTGATTTTATAAGCGAAAACGGCGGATTTGACCGCGAGATAAACGAGGACGCGTCGAATATCTCCGGTGGACAGAAGCAAAGGCTCGCGCTCGCCGTGAATCTGGTCGCGGATAAGGATATCTATATTTTCGACGAAGCGACAAGCAATATTGACGTGGAAAGCGAAACGATCATAATGCAGAACATCAGGGCGCTGTCGAAGTCGAAAAATGTCATTGTTATATCGCACAGGCTTGAAAACATACTGCCAGCCGACCGTATTTATTTCATGGAAAACGGCTCGGTCAGCGAATGCGGAACTCACAGCGAACTCATGGAAAAACGCGGAGGCTACTGCACTCTCTACACGGCGCAGAAGAGACTCGAGCAGGGCTGCACGGAGGTGTGAATATGAATGAAAAAACTACCCGCAGGAGTGGCGCAAAAATAATGGCGAGCCTGATAACGCTGCTGGGAAGTCTCGCGTACATAATGGTGCTTGCGGTGATAAACGGCTCCCTGGGATTTGTCTGCGCGATGAGCGTGACGCTGTTCGGCGCAGTGGGCGTTGCCAAAGCGTTAGGAGAAACCGTTGCGCTTTCCTACGGGATGATCGCGGCTCTTGCGATAGGCTGCGGAATACTCCGCGGGCTTCTTCGATACGCGGAGCAGTACGGTAATCACTACATAGCGTTCCGGCTGCTTGCAGTGCTGCGCGATAAGATATTCGGAGCGCTACGCACGCTCTGCCCTGCAAAGCTCGAAAGCAAGAAAAAGGGCTCGATAATCGCAATGATAACCTCGGATATCGAGACCCTTGAGGTGTTCTATGCGCACACTATATCGCCTGTCTGCATTGCGGTGATAGTGTCGTTAGCCGTATTCTTTTTCGTGTGGAATGTTTCCAGCGCGTACATTGCACTCACGGCGCTTGTCGGCTATATCCTGGTGGGAATAGTGCTGCCGCTGGTCTCCTCGGCAAGGCTGAAGCAGTCCGGCGTGAGATACCGTGCAGAATTTGCGGCGTTCAATGCGTTCTTCCTGGACAGCATAAAGGGAATTAAGGACATCGTGCTCAACAATGCCGGCGAGGAGCGAAAAGCGGAAGTGGACCGCCGTTCGGACAAGCTGCTTTCCGAAACAAAGCGAATGAAGCATGATATAACCCGGGCGTCTGCAGCTACGGAGCTTACTGTTTCGCTGACTATATTCGGGGCGCTTATCGTGGGGATAATTCTTGTGAACAGCGGCGCGCTTTCAGTCGGGAGGATGATAATCGGTGTTGTTGCGGTGTTCGGCTCGTTTGGTCCGGTCATCGCTATCTCGGCGCTTCCAGGCAATCTGACGCAGACATTCGCCAGCGGAGACAGGGTGCTTGACCTGCTTTCAGAAAAGCCTGCCGTAGAACCTGTCAGAAACGGGAAAGCGTTTGATTTTGAGCGGCTCGATGTTGACGGTTTATCGTTCGGATATGATGAGAATACGCCTGTTCTGTCTGATATTTGTCTGCACGCGGGTAAGGGTGAGATGATAGGAATAGTCGGCGAAAGTGGCTGCGGAAAATCCACGCTGCTGAAGATGCTGCTGCGATTCTGGCAGAAAAGCGGCGGCTCCGTCTGCTACAACGGGATCGACATCGACAGTATTGACGAAGCGAGCTTGCTTGACAATGTGACTATGGTGAGTCAGTCTACTTATCTTTTTGATGAAACAATAGAGGATAACCTGCGCATTGCAAAGCAGGACGCGACTCAGGATGAACTGGAGGCAGCGTGTCGGATGGCTTCAGTGCACGATTTCATAATGTCGCTGCCGGATGGGTACAAAACGCGCGTCGGCGCTTTGGGGGACGACCTCTCCTCTGGGGAAAAGCAGCGGCTTGGGCTTGCGAGGGCGTTCCTGCGGGGAAGCGGTCTGATACTTCTCGACGAGCCTACCAGCAATGTTGACAGTATCAACGAGGGAATAATCCTGAGCGCGCTGCGACAGCAGAAGAAAACCAGGAGCATAATACTGGTTTCCCATCGCGAAAGCACCATGTCAGCCGCCGACCGTATCTACCGTATTGAGAAAGGACGTATCCATGAATGCCAGTAAAAAGCGCGAGCGAGAAAAGGAAACGGTTTCACTGATGATACGGTTGTACTGCCGGAAAAAGCACGGAATGAAAACGGAATTCTGCGATGAATGCAGGGCGCTTTCGGATTATGCGATAATGCGCAGCGACAAATGCCCGTTCATGGAGACAAAGACATTCTGCTCAAATTGCAGGGTACACTGCTATAAACCGGAAATGCGCGAAAAGATACGCGAGGTAATGCGGTTTTCCGGACCGCGAATGATACTTTATCACCCGGTGATGGCAGTGCGCCATGTCATAGAGTCACGCAGGGAAAAGCGAATGATAGGAGAGCGATGAATGAAGCGGATAATAATGATAATTCTGGGCTGCCTTGGCGTCGGACTTGGGGCTTTGGGAGCCGTTCTCCCTGTTCTTCCGTCGTTCCCGTTTCTGATGCTGGCAGCTATATGTTTTGCAAAAAGCTCGGAAAGGCTCGACAGATGGTTCAAGAGTACAAAGCTGTACAAAAATGACCTTGAAAGCTTTGTAAATGGTCAGGGAATGACGCGCAGAACTAAGATAAAGGTTATGATAACGGTAACTCTGCTGATGTCAGTTGGTTTTGCCGTCATGTTTTCAAAGCAGATCTATATTCCCTGTATTATACTTGGCGTAGTGTGGCTGTTTCACATTGTTTATTTCGTTTTCTTTGTTAAAACCCACAGCCGGGAGAAAAATACGAAGTGATGCTATACCTGAAAAAATCCGCCCGTAAAAAAGGCGGATTTTTATATATGTCGCTGAATTATAAATCTCATGTCTCTGAACGTTTTTTTGTGGGATTACTGTTACTCCTGCAATTTACTTGCTGTTCCTGATAAAAATACACTCCTGAAGTTTTTGAAGAAAACTGTGCAGGCGGTTGATTTCGTATGATTCCTTGACTTAGCGTGCGCATCGTGGTATAATTATCCTGTTAACAGTTATAGTGTTGACGGGTTCAAAGATGATTAGAATGAAATGACCAAAGTGGGTGCGTTCACTAGGTAAGGTAATAAGGTTCCTTATAAAAGTGAAGTACAAGACACATTGATTATTTAAAAGCGAGGAATGTTAATGACGAATATAACGATTGACAAAAAGGGGTTCAATAGACAGCTTATAAGGCTCGCACTACCCATCGCGGCTTGCACTTGTTGCCACCTGTGACGCTCTTATGCTGGGACAGGTGGAGCAGAACCAAATGACGGCGGTGTCCCTAGCAACGCAGGTCCAGTTTGTGCAGAACATGTTTCTGAGCGGCGGAACTGCCGCCGGTGCGATACTTGGGGCGCAATACTGGGGCAAGGACGATAAGGATTCTATAGAGTGGATATTGGGAATGATGCTTCGGTTCTGCGTGGGATCTCTTTGATATTTTTTGCGGCATGCGAGCTGATGCCATCTGCGTTGATGCATATTTTTGCGTCTGATGATGAACTGATCAAAATAGGTGCAGATTATTTTCGGATAGCCGGGTTTTCCTACCTCATCACGGGTATATCGCAATGCTATCTTACCACCATGAAAGTGACAGATCATGTTAAGGCATGCGCTATTATCAGCTCAAGCGCATTTGTTTGGCATCTGCCCGTGCTTGTTGTGTATGCCTGCACCTGTGTTGATGAAGTCGGCAAGATCCCGTGGGTGATGATAAGGCTCAGAAAGTATAAATGGGTGAAGAATCTTACAGAAAAGTAATTGGTATATAACATTAATGGAGGGAAGTCATGTCAACAGCTAGTATCATCACAATGGAGCTCGTGCGCTCCGTGGCGCCGAACACTGCCGCTATCGAGAACGCACGGAAGATCAGCTCACGCAGTGAGTTCATCAGTTTGAAAAAGACCGCAGACGAAACGCTGATCTTCGGCGAGTGCCAGGGCAGCGGGAAGAATCCCTACTCCACCTCGGCGGATTTTTCCGGCAGCGAGCCGGTGTTCCGCTGCTCCTGCCCGAGCAGGCAGTTTCCGTGCAAGCATTCCCTCGCGCTGATGATGGAGTGGCTCTCCGGAAAGACGTTCGAAACCGCAGACATTCCCGACGACATAGCGCAGAAACGCGAAAAAGCCGCTAAGCGCGCTGAAAAGGCGGCAGCTCCCGCAGCGCCCGCTAAGCAGAATAAATCCGCAGCCGCAAAGAAGCTCAGGAAGCAGCTCGAGGGTCTCGACCTCGCGGAGAGCTTTGTAAAGGACATGCTCAGCCGCGGCGTGTACTCCGCGAACAGTGCCGCCGCAGAGCAGTACCGCAGCCTCGCAAAGCAGCTCGGGGATTACTGGTTGCCGGGTCTACAGGAGATAATGAACCGCATTGTGGATTCCGTGCAGTACCTCAACGGCGACCCCGGCGACAAATCCATGCGGTACATCACCTCACTTCTGATACGTCTCGCCGCCGCTGTGAAGAAGTCACGCCAGTACATAACCGCGAAGCTGGAATCCGGCGACGTCCTCCCGGAGGACAACATACTCTACGAGGAACTCGGCGGCGTGTGGAAGCTCTCGCAGCTCCAGGAAGCCGGGCTTTACAAGGAGAACGCCGAGCTTATCCAGCTTGCATTCTGCGAGACCAAGAACTACAACCTCACCGTGGAGACCGACAACGGATTCTGGCTCGACCTCGGCTCCGGGGATATCTACTGCACCCGGAACATCCGTCCGCTGAAAGCCGCGAAATACCTCAAGAAAGAGGATTCCGCGATTGGGATATATCACGTCCCGACACTGTGCCGTTATCCCGGCGGGCTGAATCCCCGTGTGCGGTGGGAGTCTGCGGAGATCTCCGCACCGGACTACTCCCGCGTTCTTGAAAAGGCGGGGACGAGTATCGCCGAAACCGTGAAAACCGCCAAGAACGACCTGAAAAACACGCTGTCCGAGCCGTATGCGGGCGTGCTTCTCCGGTTTGATGAAATACAGCTTGCGGACAAGCGCCGCGCCGTGCTGAAACTCGGGGAGGAGTCGATAACGCTCCAGGCGTACTACAGGAAGTTCCCGGAGTGCTGCGACGTACTCGCTGTGACGGACAGCCGCCGTCTCCGGGATGGAGCGCTGTTCGGACTGCTGTACTACTCGCCGGAGGAGCGCAGGATGTTCCTCTGCCCGATGTCGATAGTGCATTCCGACGGGATAACAAAGCTGTGCTGAGGGGGAAACGATATGAATACTACGCCTTTTTACGAGCTTCACGACAGGCTCTACGACTGCGCTTCCGCCGGGTGCGCGTCCATTTCCGAGGACTTCCGTCTTAAACGCGCAGTGGAGGGCATGGCTCCCCTTGCGGAAGCCAACAAGACATTCGCGCGGCTTCGTGACATGTGTGCAAAACTTTTCACCGAGCCGGAGCCTGCGCTCCTGCTTGCGGACTGCATAGCCCTCGCGGACGCCCTCGCCGTCGCGCAGGGGAAATTCCAGAGCGATGAGGAATCCCGCGAAAGCACGCTGGAATACAACGTTGAATACAACAAGGAAGCCGGCTGGCGCTCCGTGAAAGGTCTGTGGACTGCGATACTCACAAAAAGCCAGCACCTGAAGGAGCTTGATACGGATGAATACGCGCTCCTCGGCGACCCGCGCATACTGGAGCAGTTTATCTGCGCTTCCGGTGAAAACGGCGAGAACATCACCGCCTTCGCCGAAAAAATGTGCGCCGCCTACGGAACTTCGATAGTTCCGCTGCTGAAAAGCTCCCTCGATCTGACGGACGAAAAGGCTTCCGGAATGCAGGTAGACTACGTCGCGGACGTCGCCGGAAGCGCCGAAAACGAATGGTACCTTTCCCTCGCGGAAAACGAGGAAGCCCCTCAGAACGTCCGGATAAAGGCGATACAGGCGCTTGCCCGGGACAGCGCGAACGCTCCGCGCCTGCTGGATTTCTGCCGAACCGAAAAGGGTAAGGTGAAAAATGCGGCGCTGCTTGAGACCGCGCGTCTCGACCCGCCGGGATTCGATGAGATACTAACGAAGCTCACCGCCAAGTACAAGGACAGCTACCTGCCCGTTCTGTGCGCTTCCAAGTCAAGCGTAACAGTGGATTTTATCCGCAGCAGGCTTGACGAAGCTTTCGACGGCGCAAAGGATAAGAAGTATCCCGAACTCGACTGGCTGCTTGCCACGATAAACATAATGCACGGCAAGCGCGATATCGACGACTGCTTCCTGCGGATGGCGGAATTCCTCAAAAAGTACCCGGACAATGTTAAGAGCGTCAGAGCGCTCCGGGAGATGAACTCCGTGCTGATAGACGAGCTGTTCTGCGACCCGGACGGCAGCTTCAAGGCGATGGTGTATCGCCTGCACAAGCAGGCGCCGAAATCGTTCCCCTATGCGTGGTGCGTGGTACTGCTCGAGGACGACCCGGATTCCGCAGCGGCGGAGCTTAAACGGTACAGGGACGATTATATCTATCCGCTTGTCGAAAACGGCATTCACTACTCTGAACAGCACGGCAGATATGTCCTTGACAGCGTGATTTCACTCAGCTATGCGCCCTCACATGACAAGAAGCACATAATACCGCTTTTTGAACGTATGCCGAACTCCTTTGCGAAGCTGTACAGTGAATACTATTCTGACATTGATTCAAGAAGTGCGGAGTATCTGGTGCGAAACCGCTGTATATTCCTGAAAAACGCCATAGAAAAGGCAGCTCCCAATGATGTTGAAATGATAAAGGAGCAGGTCGTTAAATTTGCACACACCACATTTGGGAAGATACCGTATTTAGATCTGCTGATGCTTATATTGATATATGACATGCCGGACAGCAAAACGATTTTCAAAATGTTCAGGAGCTATGCGATGTTACCATACAACGCACCACGCTCCATAAAGGAAATCGCGGATACCACATATCTCACTCCGGAGCAGAAGCGTCCTATCCTTGAAGATATGATAGCCAAGGTACTGACCAATGAGCACTTCTCCGCAATAGCAAAGCGTTATCTTAATGAACTCCCCAACTAAGAAAGGAACAACACCATGTCCGATATACTCCGCCTCCCCGCCGAGGAACTGTACAGGTCCGAGCTTGAAGCCCTCATAAAGAACGAAACCGACCCGATACCCGCCG
This sequence comes from uncultured Oscillospiraceae bacterium, assembly GCA_934446565.1. Taxonomy (GTDB): domain Bacteria; phylum Bacillota; class Clostridia; order Oscillospirales; family Ruminococcaceae; genus CAG-115. Next base: position 13,462 of record CAKSEO010000032.1, read on the forward strand.
GCTGGAAGATGTCCCCGCGCTCGGTGCTGACCTACATAATGGGCGGCAAGTCCGGCAAGACGGTAATTACGCCGAAATACATGGGCGACCGCCGTATTGTTGAAATATGCATAGCCACCCTGGTCACCGACCGCGCACTGCTGCTGATAGGCGAGCCGGGAACCGCAAAATCTTGGCTGTCGGAACACCTCGCCGCCGCGATTAACGGCGATTCCTCCAGGGTTATCCAAGGCACGGCGGGAACTACTGAGGAGCAGATCCGCTACTCCTGGAACTACGCGCTGCTTCTCGCAAAGGGACCCTCTCACGAAGCGCTTGTGAAAAGCCCGGTCTACTCCGCGATGGAGACCGGCTCAATCGCCCGCATAGAGGAGATATCCCGCTGTGCAAGCGAAGTGCAGGACGCGCTTATCTCCATCCTCTCGGAGAAGCGTATCTCCGTGCCGGAGCTTTCCGAGGAAGTCCCCGCTAAAAAAGGATTTTCCGTGATAGCCACCGCCAACACCCGCGACAAGGGCGTAAACGAGATGTCCTCCGCGCTGAAGCGCCGCTTCAATATCGTGGTGCTTCCCGCGCCCGCCGATATGGAGACCGAGATAAACATCGTAAACACAAGAGTTGCACAGCTCGCCGACAGCTTCGGGCTGACCGCGAAGCTCCCCGACCGCACCGCCATTGAGCGCGTCGTCACCATCTTCCGGGAACTCCGGAACGGTCAGACCCTGGACGGTCAGGTGAAGCTGAAGCAGACCTCCGGCGTGCTGTCCTCCGCGGAAGCTATTTCCCTGCTGATAAACAGCATGGCTCTCGCCGGAAGCTTCGGAAACGGCGTGATATCCGATTCCGACCTTGCTTCCGCGCTTCAGGGCGCAGTCGTCAAGGACGATACCAAGGACAAGGCGGTCTGGGCGGAGTACCTCGAAAACGTGATGAAGAAGCGCCGCGACTGCGCCGGTCTCTACGCTGAATGCAGGGAGAGAAACGCGTAATGACGGAATATTTCGGCGTAAGACACCATTCCCCAGCCTGCGCGTTCTATGCGGAGGAATTCCTCCGGCGTACCAAGCCGGAGGTCGTGCTTATCGAAGGTCCATCCGACCTGAGCGGGCTGATACCGCAGCTCTGCGCTCCGGAGGTGGAGCTTCCCGGCGCGATACTCGCCTACACAACGGAAGCCCCGGTGCATACCGTGCTTTACCCCCTCGCGGAATTCTCCCCGGAATACGCTGCGATGAAGTGGGCAGTGAAAAACGGCGTGGAAGTGCGCTTCTGCGACCTGCCGTCGGACTGCGTCCTCGCGCAGATAAAGCAGGAACCCTGCGATGAGGAAAAGCCTGAAAAGCGCGCCCCGAACGTATACGAACAGCTCGAAGCCGTTTCCGGAATGGACAGCGGCTCGTTCTGGGAATATAGCTTCGAGCAGTGCGAAAGCTATGAGGACTTCCTCGCCGCCGCTGAAAAATACGGCGCGGAGCTTCGCAGCCTTTCGGAAAGCTCCCCGGAAAACGAACTCAGGGAAGCGTTCATGCGCCGTACGATAAGCGAATGCGAAGCCGCCCATCCCTCCGGCAATATCGCCGTGCTGACCGGAGCGTTCCACACCGCAGGACTGAAAAACGTGCCGTTCACTTTGCAGGACGCGGAACTCACCAGTAAGCTCCCGGCTGCGGCTTCAAAGGCGACGCTCATGCCCTTTTCCTACTACCGTCTGTCGGAGCGCTCCGGCTACGGCGCGGGGTGCAAAGCTCCCGGCTACAATGAGCTTCTGTGGGATTGCAGGCTCTCCGGTAATATCCGGGACAGCGCCGTGGAGTACCTTTCGAAAATAGCGCAGTATCAGCGCGGACACGGCTTCGCCTGCTCAACTGCGGAGGTCATCGAAGCGAAGCGCCTTGCGGACGCCCTGGCTTCAATGCGCGGCGGGAAACTCCCGAACCTCGCCGACCTGCGCGACGCCGCAGTCACCTGCATGGGTCACGGCAGCTTCGCGGAGATATCCCTCGCCTGCGCGGACGTTGAGATTGGAACGCGGATAGGCTCCATGCCGGAGGGCGCGGTCTGCACCTCGGTGCAGGAGGATTTCATGCGGCAGCTTAAAGAGCTGAAGCTCCAGAAATACCGCAAGGCTTCCGCTGAGGAGCTTCCCCTCGACCTGCGCGAAAATCTCCGGGTGAAAACCGAAAAAGCGGCGTTCACCGACCTGGAGCGTTCGTTCTTCCTGCACCGGCTGAAAGCGCTCGGCGTGAGCTTCGCACTTCAAAAGAGCCGCCCGCAGGACAACGCCACCTGGGCTGAGCTGTGGGAGCTTCGCTGGACGACCCAGGCGGAAATCGAAATAGTGGAAGCCTCGCTCAAGGGCGACACTGTGGAACAGGCGGCGGCAAACGACATCTCGCTGCGGCTCACGGAAGCGGATTCCGTGGCGCAGACCGCCGCGCTGCTGGACGCCGCGTTTGAATGCGGCCTGCCGGAGTGCGTCAGGACTGCGGCTTCCTCCGTGCAGAAGCAGGCTGCGGACTGCTCCTCGGCTTACGAAGTCGGAAAGGCGCTGGGAACGCTCTCCGGTATCCTCCGCTTCGGCAGTATACGCCGCCTGGATACGGGCAGTCTCCCGGAACTCATGGAGAAGCTGTTCCTTAGATTCTGCCTGTGCCTTCCGCAGGAGACTGTCTGCGACCGCCCGGCTGCGGAGCATCTCATCACTGCGGTCTCCGCTGTCAACGACGCCTGCACGGCGCATGACTTCCTTGATTCCGACAGGTTCACCGCGCTGCTTTCAGAGACGGCGAACAGCAACTTTGCTTCGCCGCTGCTCTCGGGTTTCTGCTGCGCGGTGCTGATGGAGCGCGGGCTTATCCCGCCTGCAAAGCTCTCGGAGCTTATCGGCAGGAGACTTTCCCCGGGCTTCGCCGCAGAGGGCGCCGTGTGGTTCGAGGGCTTCTCGAAAAAGAACCGCCGTGCGCTGATAAGCAGGCTGTCCGTCTGGGAGAAGCTGTGCGAATTCACAGCGGGGCTTTCCGACGAGGAATTCAAGCCAGTGTTGGTCTGCCTGCGCCGGACGTTCGCGGAATTCACCCCAGCTGAGCGCTCAGACATAGCCGAGAACATCGGGGAAGCGCTGGGTATCTCAAAGCAGGCGGCGGCAGAGTTCGTCACCGGAGACCTGAGCGAGCAGGAACAGCAGAATATCAGCAGTATTGAAGAACTTGATGATTTTGATTTCGGAGATATTTGAATGGAAAACAAGGAAATTCTGAAGCGCTGGCGGCTTATCCTTGGCAGCTGCTGCGAGGATACGATGAGTTCCCTCGGCGGCGCGGGAGCGATGTCCGAGGAGGAACTGCTGATGGACTCCGCGCTGTCGCAGATTTACGGCGGCAGCTCTGACGGAAGTTCGACAGGGATGGCGGGCATCGGGAAGTCTTCACCGAAACTTACAAAATGGCTGGGCGACCTGCGTTCGCTTTTCAGCCAGACCGAGATACGCGTGATACAGAACGACGCGATAGAGCGCTGCGGGCTGAAACAGCTCCTTTTCGAGCCGGAAATGCTGGACGGGCTGGCGCCGGATATATCCACGGCGGCGCTTCTGCTGACGCTGAAAGATCAGATCCCCGCCCGCGCGAAGGACAACGCCAGGCGCTACATTGCGAAGATAGTAGAGGACATAAACCGCCGACTTTCGGACGACCTGCGGCGCTCGGTAAGCTCCGCGCTGAACCGGAGGGAACATTCACCAATACCAATCGCGGCGGCGCTTGATTTCCGCACCACCATCCGGCGCAACCTCGGGAACTACGACCCGGAACGGAAGCTGCTGCTTCCGGAAAAATTTTGGTTCTACGAGCGGGCAGCGAGATCCAGTTCCCGCACCGTGATACTGGACATCGACCAGAGCGGCTCTATGGGGGAATCCGCGATATATTCCTCAGTGATGGGGTGCATTCTTGCGAGCATAAGCTCCCTTAAAACTCACGTTATCGCATTTGATACCACAGTCACCGACCTCACGGAGCATTGCTCCGACCCGGTGGAGCTGTTGTACGGCATACAGCTCGGCGGCGGCACGAACATTGAAAAATCCGTGGCGTATTGTTCCGGGCTTGTGACCCAGCCGGAGAAAACTACGATGTTCATTATCACCGACCTGTACGAGGGCGGCAGCCGGAGCGTTCTGCTGCGTCGTCTGGAGGAGCTGCGAAGCTCTGGAGTGAACGTGGTGGTGCTGCTTGCGGTCTCCGACAGCGGCAAGCCTATTTATGATCAGGAGCTTGCCAAGAGAGTAGCCGCACTGGATATACCGTGTTTGGCATGTCCGCCGGAGAGACTTCCAGAGTTGCTTGAAAATGCACTGAAACGGCGTTCTCTTGCGGGTTTTGCGTGAACCAGAAAAAATATTATGAGAATGAGCTCGGCGGAACGCCGGGCTCATTTCAATGTGAAAGGAGATCATCCATTTTTATTCTTGAACAAAAGCGGTTCAAAGCTGCGTTTGAGATTACGGGCAATGCTGTTCATGCTGCGCGAGCCGTTGGACGCGATGGCGCTGCACTTTTCGATCCCGTATTCCCTGCACAGTATCTCGGTCATGTGCCGTTTTCCTGCGTTTTTGTTGTAGATTTTTATGTAACTGTGTCCAGGGTAATCCTGCGATGGATAGGCGATTATTTTCAGTAGATGTCCGACCTCGCTATGAATGAGCTGTTCGTACAGCTTGGCTATTTTTTCGCTGTTATCAACTGTCATCAGGTATATCACTCTGTCCTCTGGATTCGGCTTGCGGTTTATATAATTCCGGTACGGGGATTTTTTCAGGGATGTGAAAATTGCTTTTTCCGCTTTATTTTCCAGACGGTCGTAGTATATAACAAGGCTGTCATCGCACAGCGCGTTGGTGAACACGTTCATTCCAGCATTGCTGATGATATTTCGAACTTTTATGCAGGTGTCTCCGGAGATTATATATGCTTTGATGTAGCTGTTATTGCGGAAATCGTACAGGGCTGCTCCGTTCATCACTACCACGGGAAGCTTCAGCTCAACGTCGGATACTATATCCATAAGAGAAGCAGGGGTACGCATTGTAACAAGCGTGAATTTCAGTCCCTCGGACAGCATTCTGTTTATTTCCACTTTGGAAAACGGAGTAAGCTGCTCGGAGATCGGCGACAGCATATCGTCAAGCTCGGCGGTGAAAAGCGTGTTAGTGATACGGCGGCGCGGAAGCCGGGCGGAGTTTACTATCATTCCCACTGCTATGCCGATGAATGTATCAAGAACGCGGTTCAGCACAAACATGAACGGGTTCTCGTCCGTCATGTGGATAACAGTTATGGACAGGAATACAACGCAGGAAAAGTAGCTTGCATTCGGACGTTTTATCAGTACAGTCGTGTAGATCACCGGAATTATCATCAGCGCAACGACAAGAAATCCGAGCGGCTGATCGTAGATGTTGAATGCGTATATCTCCAGTACAATGGTGATAAGCCCGAATGCTGCTCCGATAAATGTTCCGATGGTACGCTGGAGCGCCATGCTCATGGTTTTGTTGATATATGGCTGAATACACCACAGCGCCGCCAGCATTGAATAGAACGGTATGCCGGTTCTTCCGCGCAGCAGATAAACGCACCAGCACAGAAGAACTCCAACGGCGGATTTGATTATGCGGTTGCCTACGGGAGGCAGACGGAATCTGCTTTTCATATTTTTCAGCCCCGTTCTAATTTGATTTCAGAAAATGCCCAGCATTTCACCGATTATTTTTACGAAGAAAATGCAGATAACTATAATTATCATGGGTTTCGCAATAGCTGCGCCCTTTTCGGAGAAGAATTTCGTTCCGAGATACGCTCCGGCAATGTTGAATAATCCCGCCGTCAAGCCGAGCAGGATAAGGGTTTTTCCGCTGAGAAGATAGGTGAACAGCGCCGCAACATTGGTGCTGAGGTTTATCACCTTAGTTGTTCCGGCGGCGTTTTTCAGGCTGTAATGCGCGGCTCCGACAAGCAGTGTCATAAGGATCGTGCCTGTGCCCGGTCCGTAGAATCCGTCGTATATGCCTATTGGAAAAGCTATCGCCATTGTTATGAGAACCGTTTTTTTCAGTGGGTATTCGCTGCCGCATTCGTCGGAAAGCCGCTTGCTTCTCAAAACATAAACCGCCATCACCGGAAGCAGAACTATCATTGCAACGCGTATCACATCATCGCTGAGTTTCATTGCAAGCTCCGCGCCCAGCCATGAGCCGAGCAGCGCAAGCGCCACCGCCGGGGTGGTAGTCCGGGCGTTTATATACCCCATTTTCCCGTAGCGTATCGTTGCGAGGGTTGTTCCCATTGAGGAGCTTATCTTATTTGTAGCTACTGCGTTTATCGGAGGAACTCCCGAAATCAGGTATGCGGGCAGCGAAATGAACCCTCCTCCGCCCGCAATCGCGTCAACGAATCCAGCAAGACCTACCAGCGGGCAGACTATCAGGAATGTCAGAAAATTCAGCTCAGTCATCAGAATTCTCCCTGTTTGCGTAGCCCTTTGACCGGTCGATAACGTTGACGAGCTGTTTTCCGGAAATGTATCTTGAAATGTTGTCCGCGCATATTTCGGCTATTCTGCGTTCCACCTCCGGGAAATGCCCGAAAGACGGTCCGGAGATGTGCGGAGTAACCAGCACATTCTCCATATCCCACAGCGGGGAGCCTTCCGGGAGCGGTTCCTGCGCAAATACGTCAAGCACTGCGCCGGGAAGCCTGCCGCTTTTCAGCGCGGTTATCAGTGCGGTTTCGTCTACCAGCGAGCCTCTGCCGACATTTACAAGCACAGCGCCGCGTTTCAGCAGCGCTATCCGCTTTTCGGACAGCAGCCCGACGGTTTCGGGAGTATGCGGCAGACAGCACACCAGCAGGTCAGTTTCCGGGAGGAGCTCTTCAAGCATATCCATGCCGAAAACCCGATCAAAACCGTGTGTCGGAACAGGTGACCGCCGTATTCCTGTCACGTTCATTCCAAATGCGTGGAGTTTTTCCGCGGTGGAAGTTCCTATATCTCCGCAGCCGAGAATGAGCGCGTTTTTACCGTAAAGCAGGTTTCCCTGCGGGATATCCTGCCATATATGCCGCCGCTGCTGTTCGCGGTACTGAAACAGATTCCGGCTCAGAGCCAGCACTCCGCCGATGATGTATTCCGAAATGACCCCGCCGAATGCTCCGGTAACGTTGGTTATTATTACATCCTCCGGAATAGCGGAGAGCAGCTTTTCTACCCCTGCGTTAGTGGATTGCAGCAGCTTCACGCCGGAAAACTCCTCCGGCGGCTGACCAACGATGATTTCAGCGTCGGGTACGGTTTCGGTTCCGGAAAACACTTCGCAGCCCACCGCCGCGCTTTTTATAAGCTCCATGTTTTCCGCAGAAAACGGAGCGTTTATCCATACTTTCATATCTCTTACTCTGAAAAAAGAGGATACGACTGGGTATCCTCTTTTTATTTCTTACTCAGCAACAGCGACAACTGCCGCTTTCTTCTTGGGTTTCTGCATATGTCTTACAACGCAGGAGAGCGTGAAGTTTATCACGAAATAGATCACGCAGGCAAGTCCGCAGAGCACGAATACGTCGGATACGTTCTGCGTGCTGAGCCCCGTGAAATTCGGGGAAATCTGTATAAGCTGGAACGTCCTGCCCATAAGCTCCGCAGTAGCGATATTCGCGATGTAGGAGGTGTCCTTTACGGTGGTGATTACCTGGCTCAGCAGTGTCGGAACGATATTCCGGAACGTCTGCGGGAGGATTATCAGCCACAGCGTCTGGAAGAAGTTGAAGCCCTGCGAATACGCCGCCTCGAACTGCCCTTTAGGGATAGAGTTCAGACCGCCGCGGACGATCTCCGCAATTACTGACGAGGTGAACAGCACCAGCGCAATTATCGCCTTGAACAGCACCGCAAGCTCCGTCCGGGAAAGCCCGAAGAATTTCGACACGTCCTGCGGGAATTCGATGGACGGGAAGAATACCAGCCCTATGAATATCCACAGCATGAGCGGGGTATTTCTGAATACCTCGATGTACGCCGTGGCAATGTACCTGAACACATTAGTCCAGCCCTTTGTGCAGTAATTGCGCGCAAGCGCCAGCACTGTACCTACGATGATTCCCAGGACTACCGCAAAGAACGCGATGCCTAAAGTGAATCCTACGCCTTTCAGAATGTAAAGCAGAACGTTTCCGTTGCTTATCATCCTCAGGCTGCCCATAAGTTCTTCCATCAGTGCTCGCCTCCTTTGCCGCTGATTATCATATCAAGCTCAGCGTCTGTGATATCGTCAGCCTTTTTCTGAACTGGAACAGAAGCCTTATCCCTTGCCTTGAGCTTCTTCTCCCAGTGCGAAGCCAGCATTGACAGCGGGAAGCATATCGCGAAGAAGATGATGCCGCCGATTATGTAGCACTGACCCGCCGCAGAGCCTGTACCCTCGCCGACTGCAAAAGCGTTCGTGCGGGAGATGAGATCCACAGCGCCGCCCGCAAGGAACATGCAGGAGGTGTTCTTGATGAGGTTCACGACCTGATTCACCATGGGAGGAAGAATTATCTTGATGGTCTGCGGAAGAATGATGTACCACATGGTCGCAAGCTGCCCGAATCCCTGAGAGTACGCCGCCTCGGACTGACCTATCGGCACGGACTGTATTCCTGTTCGGATGACCTCGGAGATATATGCGCCGTGGTAAATGCCAAGCGCGATAATTCCGCATATCAGCGCTGAAAAGCCTTTCACTCCGGAAAATGTGACCGCGTAGAACAGAAACAGCGCCTGGAGCATTACCGGGGTGTTCTGAATGATCTCAACGTACACCCTCGCGATAACGCGCAGCGGCTTTGTGTGGCTGGTCGCCATAAGTCCGACTACTACTCCGATTATCATTGCGAGCGCAAGTCCGAACAGCGCCATCAGCAGCGTTGAGATAGTTCCGTCAATGAATGTCTGCCGATGAGTCCACACCAGACCCCATTTATCTGCGTCAAACATTTTATCCCCTCCCTTGAATAATGGCGGCAGCTTGTTCAACTGCCGCCATTGTCGATTATATTTAGTATCAGTTCAGACCAAATTCAGTGATGAATCCGTCGATAGTGCCGTCCTCGAGCCAGCCCTTGATGAGCTCGTCGATCTTGGAGGAAAGCGGAGAATCCTTCTTGGTAGCAACGCCGTATTCCTGCGGGGAGAACGTATCCGTGATGTAGTCGCGGTCGTCTGTCTTGTATGTCGCGAGGATGGACTTATCAACGCAGAATGCGTCAACCGTTCCGGCGGTCATCGCATTGGAGATAGCGGGGTAGTCTCCGAACTGCTCAAAGGAAGTGCCGTTGGACTCGAATGAGGAAATATCGAAGTCGGCGGAGGTTTCAGGCAGCGCATAATCGCCGAGAAGTCCCTTTTCGGTCATTGCCTTGACAAGCGCATATGCGGAGGTGGAGCCGGTGGAAACGCCTATCTTCTTTCCAACAAGACCGGAGAGGTCGGTGATTCCGTCAGCCTTTTCAACGAGCACGGTAACGGCGTCTGTGTAGTACGGCGTGGAGAAATCCCAGCTCTTTTTGCGTTCTTCCGTGATGGTGAATGTCGCGAGAACGCAGTCAAGGTCGCCGGAATCCAGCAGCTCGGTTCTTGTAGCGGCGGTAACAGTGGTGAATTCAACATCATCGTAGCCGAGGCTGTCTGCGAGTTTCTTTGCAATTTCGATCTCCATGCCCTCGTACTCGCCGGAGAGCGGATCCTTGAAGCCGAAGCCCTTGACTGCGTCCTTTACGCCGACTTTCAGTACGCCACCGGATACGGTCGTATCATCTGCTGCGGAGCTGTTCGCCGCCGAGGAGCTGTCTGCGTTTGACGGTGTGCTTGAAGAACTTGTACCGCCAGATGAGCTGGCACAGCCTGCAAGGGAGAAGATCATTGTTCCGGCAGCCAGAGCTGCAAATAATTTTTTCAGTTTCATAGTTGTAAGCCCTTTCTCATTTAGTCTTTATAGTCAGCCTGACGGCTGTATCAACGGATTATCTTGCTTAGGAACGCCTTGGTGCGCTCGTTGGTGGGGTTCGTGAAGAAATGCTCGGGAGTTCCCTCCTCGAGAATCCTGCCGCCGTCCACGAAAACTATCCTGTCGGCGACCTCGCGGGCGAAGCCCATCTCATGGGTGACTACCACCATGGTGAAGTTCTTCTCGTGGGAAAGCTCTATCATTACGTCGAGAACTTCCTGGACCATTTCCGGGTCGAGCGCCGATGTCGGCTCGTCGAAGAATATCACGCGGTTCTGCATTGTGAGCGCCCTTGCGATCGCGATTCGCTGCTGCTGACCGCCGGAAAGCGTGGTCGGGTAGACGTTCGCTTTTTCCTCCAGTCCAACGCGCTTCAGGTACTTCATCGCCGTTTGTTCGGCTTCGAATTTTGGAACTTTTTTCAACTTCATCGGAGCCAGGGTCAGGTTTTCAAGCACCGTCAGGTGTGGATACAGGTTGAACTGCTGAAACACCATTGAAGAGTGTACCTTATTGATGAATGCCCTGCGCTTTCTGCTCATCAGGTGATTGTGAACGTATACCTTTCCGGAGGTAGGCTCTTCGAGGTAGTTCATGCAGCGGATAAGCGTGCTTTTTCCGGAGCCGCTCGGTCCGATTATTACCAGCTTCTCGCCTTCCTTGACATGAAGGTTTATTCCTTTCAGAACTTCAAAATCTCCGAAGCTTTTATGTACATCTTCCAAACGTATCATAGAGCTGTCCTTTCCCTGTTTTATTTGTGCTCCGGACTTTCCGGATTTGTTTTTATGACTTGATTATACACGGATTTTTGCAAGTTGTCAATAGCAAAAATGCAAATTTATCAAAAATGTGCAAGTTAACATTGACCGAAGCTGCATTAACTGTTGAAAATGACATAACAGAATTATTGACGAAAGCACCAAAGAAATACAAATGCTATAAGTGCTTGCCAGTTTAATGCTGACTCTGCTGAAAAACTGATTATAAAGAATAAATGAATCTATACTGCAAAATGGCTTGCAAGTGTATGGCATAAATTCTGCAAATAAGTGCATTTTACGATTCGCTGTTTAGCAGTGAAAAGTTAACGGATGTCCATGCGCGGTTAATAATATTATATAAAATCTGTATTGACAAAAGAATAGAAAGGACTGTATAATAAAGCTGGTAGCATGAGAAAGCTGTAACGCTTCAAAATGCATGCGATTATGGCAAGGAGGTAACATGGATAAAAAAAGAAAAAACGGAATGAGGTTTAAAAGCCTTGCAGTTGCCGCGAGCATTCTGCTGACAATGAACCAGGGAATGATCGCGTATGCAGACAGCGAATCGGATATAAATGCGGCATATTCTTCAGCGGATGATGAGCTGGGATCGGATGTGGATAACAGCTCTGCTGGATCCGCTGGGTCGGAAGACGTATCGGAGGACGCCACCTCAGAGGATTCTGAGACCGTATCTGCTGAGGCGGACGGTTCATCGGAATCTTCCGAGAGCGCAGTCGTGGAATCCCACGAAACCTTAGAGCCTGACAGTGAAACCGCAGAGACCGCCGAATGCCAGAGCGTGGACTTCGACATCACAGAATTGTCCAGCGGCACTGAGGATATAGACGACGCGCTCCTGGTCAGCGGCGGCTGTAGAAAAGCTGTCGAAAGACGGGAAGCTCACTATTGCCTGCGAACATACGTCTGAGGAAGGTCACGAATGCAACGAAAGCTGCGGCTTCCTTGAAGCGTCTTGCGTTTCGGGACACGGCGCGGGCATCGGAGCTTCCGGTACCTCAGGCGCTGTAACCGGCGGTATCTATATAAGCGGTGGCCTGGTCAATGCAAGTGGCAAAGATGGCGCAGGAATAGGCGGCAGCAATTATTCTTACGTATCCGATATACATATTACAGGCGGCAGAGTAGAGGCTCACGGAGATAATGGTTCTGCAGGCATAGGCAGCGCTATAAATCAAGATATGGATTCCATAAATATAACTGGCGGTGTTATCGCAGCATACGGCGGCGTTTATAAATCGTCTGACGGCTCCTGCTATTACGGTGCCGCGATCGGCGCTGCGTGCTACAGCGGTTTCAACAGCATAAACATAAGCGACAGTACTGTATACGCGAATGCAGTCAAAAGCTACACCAGCGGCACGGGCGCGGCCGGTATCGGTGCAGGCAATATTTCCAACTCGGACAGAAGCGGTAATATCACTATTTCAGACGGCACGGTTTATGCGCAGGGCGGAGGCAGCTCCTGCGGTATAGGATATTCCAAAGATATCAGCGGCGACTGGGGACTCTTATGCTGTCAGAGCTGCCAGAACTCTGAGGTATGGACTGTTCTTCGATCGCGTTGCATATCGCACATGTACGCCGCTTCAGACCTTCCTGATTTTTGGTTGCCGCAATGACTACCCTCCAATTGCCGAATTTATGACCTGCTGCCGGAATCTCCGTAATATCCGTTCTCTCGTCGCAGCGTGTGCAATGATGAGACTTCACTCCGGTCGTTGTGCAGCCCGCAGCAACGTCTGTCGTCCATTCTGTTGAGAAATCATGATCGAGCTTTACTATCTTTTCAGTTTCCGTCTTGTCACAGTTAATGCAGCTGCGTACCCTGGAGCCGTCGTTCGTGCAGCCGGCTTCCTTGGTTATCGTCCACTTGTCGAATTTATGACCTGCTGCCGGAATCTCCGTAATATCCGTTCTCTCGTCGCAGCGTGTGCAATGATGAGACTTCACTCCGGTCGTTGTGCAGCCCGCAGCAACGTCTGTCGTCCATTCCGTTGAGAAATCATGACCGAGCTTTGCTATCTTTTCCGTTTCCGTCTTGTCGCAATTCGCACAGCTGCGTACCCTGGAGCCGTCGTTCGTGCAGTCGGCTTCCTTGGTTATCGTCCATTCGCCGAATTTATGACCTGCTGCCGGGATCTCCGTAATATCCGTTCTCTCGTCGCAGCGTGTGCAATGATGAGACTTCACTCCGGTCGTTGTGCAGCCCGCAGC
>CAKSEO010000033.1 GCA_934446565.1 uncultured Oscillospiraceae bacterium
ATGATATTCGAGAACAAAAAGAAAGCGACGCTCATTCTTGCGGACGGCACAGAGTTCGAGGGCAGGGCGTTCGGCGCAGACGGCTCCGTTGTCGGCGAGATAGTATTCACCACTGCGATGGTCGGCTATCAGGAAACGCTCACTGACCCCAGCTACTGCGGACAGATCGTCACACAGACCTTCCCGCTCATAGGCAACTACGGTGTGAACGAGATAGACCCCGAGTCCAACGGCAGCGTTGTCAGCGGCTATATCGTAAGAGAGCACTGCGAGGACCCGTCCAACTTCCGCTGCGAGGGCGACCTTGACAGCTATCTCAAGAAGTACAACATCATCGGTATCTACGATATCGACACCCGTCACCTCACCAAGATAATCCGCGAGAGCGGCGTAATGAACGGCGCGATAGTCCACGGCGACTTCGACAAGGAGGCGCTTCTCGCGCAGATACGCGCGTATAATGTCGGAAAGGTAGTTCCCAAGGTAAGCGTAAAGGCTAAGGAATACTACCCTGCAGAGAACGCGAAGTTCAACGTTGTGCTGATGGACTACGGCTACAAGTTCAACATCCGCCGCGAGCTGGTAAAGCGCGGATGTAACGTCACAGTAATGCCGTGGAACTCCACCGCTGACGAGATAAAGGCGCTGAATCCCGACGGTATAATGCTTTCCAACGGCCCTGGCGACCCCGCCGACAACACTGAAGCTATCCAGACCCTCCATGAGCTTATCCCGGCACAGATACCCACGTTCGGTATCTGTTTAGGACATCAGCTCCTGGCTCTCGCCAACGGCGCAAAGACCGAGAAGCTCAAGTACGGCCACCGCGGCGGAAACCAGCCGGTAAAGGACCTCGCACTTGACAGAACGTTCATCACATCCCAGAACCACGGCTACGCAGTCGTAAGCGACAGCGTTCCCGCCGAGGCAGGCGAGGTCAGCCACGTCAACGGCAACGACGGCACCTGTGAGGGCGTCCGCTACCACAACGCGCCCGCGTTCACCGTGCAGTTCCACCCGGAGGCATGCGGCGGTCCCAAGGACACCGCGTACCTGTTCGACGAGTTTATTGAGCTTATGGAGGGTAAAAAGTCATGCCGTTAAGAAGTGATATCAAGAAAGTACTGGTTATAGGCTCCGGTCCTATCGTCATCGGACAGGCTGCGGAGTTCGACTACGCAGGCACCCAGGCGTGCCGTGCACTCAAGCAGGAGGGTCTGGAGGTAGTCCTCATCAACTCCAACCCGGCTACCATCATGACGGACAAGCACATGGCGGACAAGATATACATCGAGCCGCTGACCCTTGACGTCGTAAAGAGAGTAATCGAGATAGAGAAGCCGGACAGCGTGCTGTCAAACCTCGGCGGTCAGACTGGTCTGACCCTCTCGATGGAGCTTGCAGAGTGCGGATTCCTTGCAGAGCACAACGTTAAGCTGCTCGGTTCTAACCCCGAGACCATCCACAAGGCAGAGGACAGACAGGCATTCAAGGACACCATGGAGAAGATAGGTCAGCCCTGCATTCCGTCCAAGGTCGTTGAAACCGTTGAGGACGCGATGGACTTCGCCGAAGTTATCCACTACCCGGTAATCGTAAGACCTGCGTTCACCCTTGGCGGCACCGGCGGCGGTATCGCGCAGACTCCCGAGGAGCTGCATGAGATAGCTACGAATGGTCTGCGCCTTTCGCCTATCACACAGATTCTGGTCGAGAAGTGCATCTCCGGCTGGAAGGAGATAGAGTTCGAGGTAATGCGCGACAGCAAGGGCAACGTCATCACCGTCTGCTCAATGGAGAACTTCGACCCGGTCGGCGTTCACACCGGCGACTCCATCGTTGTGGCTCCCTGCGTTACCCTCGCTGATAAGGAATATCAGATGCTGCGTACTGCGGCTATCAATATCATTCAGGAACTCAAGGTAGAGGGCGGCTGCAACTGCCAGTTCGCACTCAAGCCCGACAGCTTCGACTACGCCGTTATCGAGGTAAACCCGAGAGTTTCGCGCTCCTCCGCGCTGGCTTCCAAGGCTACGGGCTATCCTATCGCAAAGGTCGCTGCGCGTATCGCCGTAGGCTACACCCTCGACGAGATAGTGAACCAGGTAACAGGCAAGACCTACGCCTGCTTCGAGCCGGCTCTGGACTACCTGGTCGTAAAGTTCCCGAAGTGGCCGTTCGATAAGTTCGTTTACGCGAAAAAGACCCTAGGTACACAGATGAAGGCTACCGGCGAGATAATGGCTATCGCTCCCAGCTTCGAAGCTGGCATGATGAAAGCAGTCCGCTCCATAGAGCTTGGCATGGACACCATGACCAAGGAGGACTTCACAAAGCTCACCGACGAGGAAGTACTCAAGAAGCTCGAGGACATCGACGTTGATCGTTCTTTCTGCGTATTCGAGGCGCTCAAGCGCGGCATTTCCATTGATGTCATCCACGACATCACGAAGATCGACAAGTGGTTCATCAGCAAGCTGAACAACCTTGTACAGCTTGAGAAGTGGCTTGCAGACGGCGAGCTGACCCAGGAAAAGTACGATATGGCGAAGAAGTACTGCTACCTCGACAGCACCATCGAGCGCATTTCCGGTCAGAAGATAAAGGAGCGCCGCCTTGCAGTCTACAAGATGGTAGATACCTGCGCGGCAGAGTTCTCCGCAAGCACTCCGTACTTCTACAACACGTTCGACCGCGAGAATGAAGCGGCTGAGTTCATCGAGCAGCACCCCACCGATAAGAAGAAAGTTATCGTATTCGGCTCCGGTCCTATCAGAATAGGTCAGGGTATCGAGTTCGACTACTGCTCGGTTCACTGCGTATGGACGCTGAAAGAGGAGGGCTGCGAAGCCATCATCTGCAACAACAATCCGGAGACCGTCTCCACCGACTTCGACACCGGCGACAGACTTTATTTCGACCCGCTGACCAAGGAGGACGTTGAAGCCCTCATCGCGACCGAGAAGCCCTACGGCGTCGTAGTTCAGTTCGGCGGTCAGACCGCAATAAAGCTGATAAAGCACCTGACGCAGCTCGGAGTACGCATTCTTGGTACTTCCGCAGCCGACGTTGACGCGGCAGAGGACAGAGAGCTGTTCGACGAGCTGCTCGAGAAGTGCAACATTCCGCGCCCGAAGGGAACCACCGTGTTCACCACCGAGGAAGCACTCAAGGCTGCCAACGAGCTTGGCTACCCGGTACTGCTCCGTCCGTCCTACGTTCTCGGCGGTCAGAACATGATAATCGCGCACTGCGACAGCGACGTCACCGAGTACATGACCATCATCACCAGCCACAAACTGGAGAACCCCGTGCTTATTGATAAGTACATGATGGGTACCGAGGTCGAGGTAGACGCCATCTGCGACGGCGAGGACTTCCTCATTCCGGGAATCATGGAGCACATCGAGCGCGCAGGTATCCACTCCGGCGACTCCATCTCCATCTATCCCGCACAGACCCTCACCGAGCACATCAAGCGCGTCATCATCGACTACACCGAGAAGCTCGCAAAGGCGCTGCACGTCATTGGTCTGGTCAACATCCAGTACGTTGTATACAACCACGAGGTATTCGTTATCGAGGTCAACCCGCGTTCCTCCAGAACCGTGCCGTACATCAGCAAGGTAACTGGAGTTAACATGGTGGACATCGCTACTAAGATAATCCTCGGCGCAAAGCTCAAGGATATGGGCTATAAGAGCGGTCTGTACCCCGTCGGCGATTACATCGCGGTCAAGGTCCCGGTATTCAGCTTCGAGAAGCTGAACGACGTTGATAACCAGCTCGGTCCGGAGATGAAATCCACCGGCGAGTGCCTTGGTATCGCAAAGACGTTCAGCGAGGCTCTGCTCAAGGGACTTATCGCCGCAGGCTACAAGCTGTACCATGAGGGCGGCGTTCTCATCTCCGTCAAGGATGGCGACAAGAACGAGATAATCGAGATCGCAAGCCGCTTCGAGCAGCTCGGATTCAAGATCTACGCCACCAGCGGAACCGCTTCCGTGCTCAACCGCAACATGATAGCTGCGAGCCACGCCTACAGAATAGGCAAGGGAGATCCGGACGTTATCCAGCTTCTGGAGAGCGGCAAGATACAGTACGTTATCTCCACCTCCGAAACCGGCAGACAGCCCTCCCGCGACAGCGTCAAGATGCGCCGCAAGGCTGTTGAGCGCTCCATCGCGTGCCTTACGGCGATAGACACCGCAAACGCGCTCCTCGACTGCCTTGAAATGCACAAGACAGTCAACGATATCGAGCTTATCGACATCACAAAAATCTGATTCCAGCAGCAGAGGAGGCACCCCTCCTCTGCATGCGATTTTCCAGGCTGAAAGGAACCGATATGAAAATAGGCAAATACCCCGTAAAGCACTCCTATAAGATACCGAGAATAATTTCCGATGTTTTCTCCGTCGGGCTGGCGGTGTTCATCTGCTCCGTTGAGATAATGTTCATGACGGTATACGACGAAACGCTGAAAACCTACATCGGCGAGGATGCGCTCGAAAAGCTCATGCAGGCGGACAGCACCCTGGGCTGGAAGCACTGGATAACGCTGATATTCCCGGCGTCGGTGCTGGCGGTGTTTGCCGTTTACATCATTCTAGTGCTGAAAAGTCACAGGCTGAAAGGGTTCAACGTTACCAAGCGCAACGCCCAGAAGCTCTATGATATGTACGCGCTGTGCGCTTCGCTGTGCAAGATCCCGGCGCTCATGTTCATCAGCGAGATGATGATGATAACCCACAACAACATGCTGATGGCTGACGAGGGCTGGTTCACGGTGCAGCTTGTGCTTGACCTGCTGATAATCGCGATACTGATATGTCTGTTCCGCCATCTGATGCGGAAAATGACCGAGCCGGAGGCACATGAGGAAAGCAATGCTGTCCGCATGACCGCGGTCGTGAAGGAGGAACCCGCAGTTCCTTCCGAATCACCGGAAACAAACGACACCACCGAAAGGAGCTAACATGAGCTACTACTGCGACAAGTACCCGATAATCGAGAAAAAATGCATCTCGCGGGATACCTTCTCCATCACGATCCTTGCTCCGGAAGCCGCGAAAGCCGCGCACGCCGGACAGTTCGCCAACATTTCCGCGCCGGGGTTCACCCTGCGCCGTCCGATATCCATCTGCGAGTTCAGCCGTTCCAAGGGAACGCTGCGATTCGTTTTCGAGGTACGCGGCAAGGGAACCGAAGCAATTTCCCGCCTGAACGTCGGCGATAATCTCGACGTCCTTGGCCCGCTCGGAAACGGCTTTGCTATCCCGGACAGCGCGCGTAAGGTAGTTCTGGTCGGCGGCGGTATCGGCGTACCTCCAATGCTGGGGCTTGCGAAGAAGCTCGGCGACCGCGCTACCGCGATCCTGGGATTCCGTGACTACAGCCGTATTATTCTCGCTGACGAGTTCGAGAAGTACGGCGCGGCTACAGCAATATGCACTGACGACGGCTCTGTCGGCTACGACGGCATGGTGACAGGTCCGCTGGAAAGCACCCTGAAGAACACCGGCGCGGACATCGTGTGCGCATGCGGTCCTATGCCCATGCTGAACGCTATCGCGAAAATATGCGCGCAGTATGACGTACCCTGCAAGGTTTCCCTGGAGCAGAGAATGGGCTGCGGCGTGGGCGCGTGCGTGGTATGTTCCTGCATGACCGTCCGCAACGGTCAGGAGCATTACGCAAGGGTCTGCAAGGACGGCCCCGTATTCGACGCAAAGGAGGTAAAGTTCAATGGCTGATCTTTCCGTAAAAATCGCGGGCGTTGAGTTCCCGAACCCGGTCATTGCAGCGTCCGGTACCTACGGCAACGGCGAGTGCTTCACCGACCTGTACCCGCTGTCAAGGCTCGGCGGTATCTCCTGCAAGGGAATGACCATCGTTCCGAAGATGGGCAACGTTCCCCCGAGAATAGCTGAAACTCCCTCCGGCATTCTGAATTCCGTGGGACTTCAGAACATCGGCGTTCACGGCTTCATCGAGTACTACCTCCCGACCCTGAAAGAGGAGGGCAACGTTATCATCGCGAACGTAGCCGGCGCTACAATTGACGACTATATCGCGGCTGCGGAGGCTCTCGACGTCACCAACGTTGACATGATAGAGCTGAATATCTCCTGTCCGAACGTCAAGGCGGGCGGCGCGACATGGGGCGTTACCTGCGAGGGAGCTTCCTCTGTCACAAAGGCGGTAAGAGCCGCGACAAGCAAGCCGCTTATCGTGAAGCTGACCCCGAACGTAACCAACATCACCGAGATCGCAAAGGCGGTAGAGGCTGAGGGCGCGGACAGCATTTCGATGATAAACACGCTCCTTGGAATGCGCATAGATATCCGCACAAAGCGCCCGATACTCCACAACAATGTGGGCGGACTTTCCGGCCCTGCGATATTCCCGGTTGCAGTCCGTATGGTATGGCAGTGCTATAACGCAGTCAAGATACCGATAATCGGCATGGGCGGTATCTCCACCTGGGAGGACGCGGTCGAGATGATGATGGCAGGCGCGTCTGCTATCCAGATGGGTACTGCGATATTCACCGACCCGTGGTCACCGATAAAGGTCATCGAGGGTCTGAACGACTACATGGATAAGAACGGCATAAAGGACCTTTCGGAGATAGTCGGTCAGGTCAAACCTTGGAACTGATTTGAATTCGGAATTCCGAATTCCCCCATTCCCCCTTACTAGGAGATAAACAAATGAAAATAATGGCAGTGGACTACGGCGACAGCCGTACAGGGCTTGCGATGTGCGACAAGGGCGAGGTGCTTGCCTCACCGCTTTACACGATAAACATGAAGGACTTCGACAGGTGCCTTGAGATGACCGCCGAGGCGGCAAAGGAAAACAAGGCGGAGCTCATCGTAGTCGGCAACCCGATAAACATGAACGGTACGGAGGGTCCGCGCTCCGAGAAATGCAGATTGTTCGCCGACAGGCTGAAAGAGCTGGTCGGTGTTGACGTGCGTATGTGGGACGAGCGCTCCTCCACGGTGACGGCTATCGGATTCATGAACGATGTCAACAAGCGCGGAAAGAAGCGCAAAGAGGTGCTGGATTCCGCAGCGGCGGCGGTGATCCTCGAAAGCTACCTTGCCTGGAGAAAAAACCACCCCGGCGAGGTTTAAAGTATGTGTGTATTCCGTGAAAACGCTTGACATTCCGGCGCATTAGGGGTAAAATATAATAGGGTGCAGTGTTTGTTCCTGCACCCTATTTTTATTAAGAATCAAAAATCCTGAAAGGACTAGCATAAAAATGAAGAATTTCCAGACAGCGCAGATTTTCAGCGACAACATGGTGCTCCAGTTTCAGAAGCCGGTGAGTGTATTCGGCACGGGCACTGACGGCACGAAAATAACAGTCAGCATAACAGGAGATGAGGCGGCGACCACCAGCACAGTTGTCCATGATGGCAGATGGCTTGCCATGCTCCCTCCGCAGCCGGCGCAGGACAGCGTTGAGCTCACCGTTTCCGACGGCGAGGAGAGCAGGACGTTCACCAACGTTGCTGTGGGCGCAGTGTGGCTCGCAGGCGGTCAGAGCAATATGGAGCTTGAGCTCCGCAACTGCTCCACCGGTAAGGACAGCCTTGAAAACGACGATACACCGAACGTGCGTTTCTACTACACGATGAAGAAGTCCATCGCGGACGACAGCTTCTTCGAGAGCGAAAAGCAGATGGGCTGGGCGGATTTCTCAAACAAGGACAGCGCGCAGTACTGGAGCGCAGTCGGCTACTACTTTGCAAAGGAGCTTTCCGAAAAGCTGAACATGGTAGTAGGCATCATCGGTTGCAACTGGGGCGGTACTTCCGCGAGCGCCTGGATGAAGCGCGAGTACGCCGATGGTGAAACTGCGGTGTATTTCGAGGATTACGACAGGGCTGTCGCCGGGAAGTCCGAGCAGCAGCTCAAGCAGGATTACCTCGACTACCAGGCGTACCACAATGAATGGGAGCGCAAGAGCGCGGAATACTATACCAACACGCCGAATCCCACCTGGGACGGCTGCCTTGCCTACTGCGGCGAGAACAAGTACCCCGGTCCGGCTTCCCCGCTGAATCCGATGTCCCCTGGAGTACTCCACAAGAGCATGGTAGAGCGCATCGCGCCCTACACGATGACCGGCGTCATCTGGTATCAGGGCGAGAGCGATGACCACCGTCCGCAGATGTACTACAAGCTGCTGAACCAGATGATACGCAATTGGCGGGACGACTGGAACGATGATGAGCTGTTCTTCGTTATCGGGCAGCTCCCCATGCACCGCTGGGAAGCCGACCCGGATTTCAAGAACTGGTGTACTATCCGCGAGGCTCAGGCTAAGACCGCCCGTACAACGGCGGGAACTGCGCTTGCTGTCCTGACCGACTGCGGCGAGTTCAGCGAGATACACCCCAAGGATAAAAAGACCCCGGCTCACAGATTCTGCCTTGCGGCGCTCAACGGCTGCTATCAGGTGCAGTTCGTTGACGGCGCTGACGGCAGCGAGGAGGGCGGTTACTCTACGTTCAACCCCGAAGCCTACGAGGTCTGCTGGAATTCAGACAGCGTTGATGTGTTCGTTTCCACCGGGCTTTGCCTTGAGGTAAAGGACGACGCGGAGGAGATAAGCGGCTTCGAGCTGATGTCCGCTGACGGGGAGTGGCACGCTGCAAAGGCTGTCCTGTCCGATAAGGAGCTTTGGAGCGCCGGAGAGGGAACCGAGATAATCAGCGTGACCGGAGTTTCCGACCCGTGGGGGGTGCGCTACCTCTGGACAAATTACACTGATGATATCCCGTTAAGGGACGGCGAAAATGGAGTTCCGCTGCCGCCGTTCGTATTTACAAAGCCCAGCTACAAGGGCTGATACAGGAGCTGATACCATGGAAAAGGAAAAGATAGACAGAATAAATCACCTGGCGCGCAAGCACCGCGCCGAGGGTCTCACCGAAGAAGAAAAGGCAGAGCAGCAGGCGCTGCGCGACGAGTACCGCGAGGGCTTTAAACAGGGTCTTGCGGCGCATCTCGACCGCGTATATTACAAAATGCCGGACGGCAGCCTTGTGAAAGCAGTCCAGGGTGAGGTAAAGATTCCCGAAAAGAAATCGGAGGACAAGAAATGATAGCTTTAGTTACTGGAGCAAGCTCCGGAATAGGCAGAGATATCGCCCGTTCCCTTGCTAAGCATGGAATAAATGTAATAATCACAGCGCGCCGCCGCGACCGTCTTGAGGAGCTCAAAAAGGAGCTCATCGAAACCTACGGAGTAAAGGTGCACATCATTGCTGCGGATATTTCTGATACTGCGCAGTGCAGGGAGCTGCACCGCCGCGTTAAGAAGTACAGCATCGATATTTTCGTCAACAACGCGGGATTCGGCGTATTCGGCGACCTCACGGACACCGACCTAGACCGCGAACTGGATGAGATAGACGTCAACGTAAAGGCGTTCCACACGCTGTTCAAGCTGTTTCTTCAGGACTTCAGGAAGCGCGATTACGGCTACATCCTGAACACCGCCAGCAGCGCAGGTTTCTTCCCGGGGCCGCACTTCTCGTCCTACTACGCGAGCAAGGCTTACGTTGTCCGCATGACCCAGGCTGTACACGAGGAGCTTCGCGCGGCTCACAGCCACGTTTCCGTTTCAATGCTCTGCCCGGGACCGGTGCAGACCGAGTTCATGGACAAGGCGCGGGTGGATTTCACCGTCCCGCCGCAGTCCAGCGAGTATGTTGCAGAGTACGCGGTAAGGCAGATGTTCGCGGGTCAGCTCACCATTGTTCCGTCTCCGGTGATAAAAGCCGGTATCCTGCTCGGAAAGTTCGTCCCGGACTGCGTTCTCGCATACTTTGCGGGGCTTATCCAGAACCGTCGGGAAAGGCTCTGATATGCCGTCAGTAACAGAAATAACCGTGCGCTACGCCGAAACCGACTGCATGGGAGTTACCCACCACGCGGTGTACCCTGTGTGGTTCGAGGTGGCGCGCACCGACTACATCAAAAACGCCGCCGTCAGCTACGCTGAGATGGAGCGCCGCGGCGTGATGATACCCGTGACCGGGATATCCTGCAAGTACCGCCAGCCGTCGCGCTACGACGATACGCTTGAGATAACCACCTACGTCACGCGGTTCACCCCGGCGCGGGTGGAGTTCCGCTACGAATGCCGCCGCAAGGGCAGCCCGGAGATACTTACCGAGGGTACCAGCGCGCATGCGTTCGTGGACTCCAAGACTTTCCGGCCGCTCAACTTCAAGAAAGCTCTGCCGGATATTTACGAAAAACTGGAGCAGGAAGCGGAGAAAGACCTCGCGTTCTGCGTGCCGTAACAGGAGGAAGTCATGTTCAGACAGCTCATCGCGGGAATCGCTGCGGCGGTCATTGCGCTGACCGGAGCGAAAACCAGCCAGGAAAGCTTCTTTCATACAGAGGGGAGCAGTATAGTCAGCCCAGCCGGGGAAAGCGTACAGCTCCGCGGCATGGGCTTCGGCAACAATGTCTGGGGGAATACCCTCGCGGACATCGGGCTTCATCACAATGAGGACAGCTTCCGGGAGATGTCGGAGCTGGGGTTCAATTCGGTGAGATTCCTGCTGAATTACCGCTGGTTTGAGGACGACGAACAGCCGTTCGTTTACAAGCAGGAAGGGTTCGACTACCTCGACCAGAGCATAGCCTGGGCTAAGAAATACAACATCGGGCTGGTGCTGAACATGCACTACCCGCAGGGCGGCTACCAGTCGCAGGGAAACGGCACGGCACTGTGGACCGACCAGGAGAATCAGCGCAGGCTTGTAAAGCTCTGGGGTGAAATATCCCGCAGGTACGCCGACGAGCCGACTATCCAGGGTTACGGGCTGATAAACGAGCCGGTGGTACCGGAGCTTGGCTCCCGGGCTGAAACGGTGGGGCAGTGTCAGCGGCTCATGCAGCGCTGCACTGATGAGATACGCCTGCACGACCGTGGTCACATGGTATTCGTGGAGCATGTCGCGGCAGTAAAGGACATGTCCACGGGAGAGAACCTCTGGAACAAGTATTCGACCGACGAACTGTGGTTCACTATAGACGACGACAATGCAGTTTACGAGGGGCATTTCTACATGCCGTTCACATTCACGCACCAGTCGGCGGGGGCCAATGTTGAATATCCCAAGCCCTGCTACGCTGACAATTTCCTCGATTACTGGGTGGGCTGCGTGAGCGCACGGCAGACCTCCGACTCCGCATATTTCGAGAGCGATTATTTTAAGGCGAGCGACGAATACAACCTCTTTGCGCCAGTGCTGCATTCCTCAAGGCTTGGGAGCGGTTCAGCGCTGTTCGATGATGTGACGGTGACCGAATACGCTCCGGACGGTACCTCCAGCGTGGTCTGGTACAACGATTTTTCCGATGGAAGCCAGAAGCCGGAGAGCTCCTGGAGCAGCGACGGCACCGGAAGCTGGACGATGAGCGGCGGATATCTGAAGCTCACCGGAGGTCAGGACGATTATGTGCTGACATTCGGCAGCCTGGCACTCCGGGAGGGGTACAGGTACAAGGTGAGCGGTCACATGAGGACTGCCGGGGTGACCTCCGGAGGTTTCGCGGATATCCGCGCGGACTTCATGCTTGCGGAAAATGTCTACGAAAGCGGACGGGATTACGTTTTCGCGGAGCTGTCTGATATAGTCAGGTTCGGAAAGGAGAACAACGTCCCGATATATCTCGGGGAGTTCGGCGCGGACGCGGAAAGCTTTAAAAATAACCTCGGCGGGGAGCGCTGGGTCGCTGATGTGATGGATTTCTGCAACGAAAACGGCATATCCTACAGCTACCATGCATATCATGAGCCGATGTTCGGATTTTACCCCGAGAACACCGATGAGTACCCGAAGCGCCGCAACGAAAAGCTGGCGCAGGTTTTCAAGATAAAAAACAGAAACGGATAATAATATGAAGCGATTTATCATACTTGGCGGAGTTGTTCTGCTGGGGGCAGTGGCGGCATTGATGTACACGCTGTTCCCGCCGCAGGAAATGCAGCTCAACGCCGATGTCGCAGAGGACGGCGAGGTGTCCGTCACCGAAACGGAGCGAAATACGGTGCAGAGCGAAAAGGTGAAATTCTCCCTGCCCTCCGGGTTCTATTCCGAGAACATCTCGCTGGAGCTTTCGGCGGACAGCGGGACGATATATTTCACGACCGACGGCTCCGACCCGGTTCCGGGCAAATCCGAGCTGTACACCCAGCCCATCGAGATAAACGCCACGCCGGAGGTGTGCGCGTCTACGGTAAAGGCAATGTCGGTGCTGTCCGACGGCACCGATGGCGGCATTTACACGGTGAGCTATGTCGTCGGGCAGGACGTAGCGGAGCGGTTCGACAGCAATACGCTGGTGTTTGTGCTTAGCACAGACCCGTACAATCTCTACGACTACGAGTACGGCATTGCCGTCCCCGGCAAGATATACGACGACTACGTAAAGGAGCACCCCGGCGAGGAGATTCCTTATAACGCCCCGGGCAACTACTACATGTCCGGCAGGGAGGCGGAGCGTCCCATATATGTCGAGGTGTTCGAGAGCGACGGCACTAAAGTTATAGACCAGGCGGCGGGCGTAAGGCTCTCGGGCGGTTATTCAAGAGTACCTGACCAGAAGTCGCTGCGGCTCATCGCCCGGAAAAGCTACGACCCGGACAACGGCAAGTTCAAGTACGCGTTCTTTGAGGGCGCGCAGACCTCCGACGGAGTTCCGGTGTCGGAATTCGACCGTATAGTTCTGCGCAACGGCGCCAACGACCGCGAATTTGCAGGAGTGCGCGACGAGCTTTCCCAGAAACTCGCGCAGGATTACGGCTACCCGGTGACTCAGCATTGCACCCCGGCGGCGGTGTTCCTCAACGGCGAGTACTACGGCTATTCCTGGGTACACGAGAATTACAACGAGGATTACCTCGCGACCTATTTCGGCGGGAACAAGGACAACTACGAGATAGTGAGCAACACGGAAAACGCCGAGGAGGGCAGCGAGCGTGCGCTGGAGGATTACAGCAAGCTTTACGCCTACTACGACCGCGACCTTACCGACGACAAGACTTTCGCGGAATTCTGCGAGCTTGTCGATATAGATAACCTCATGCAGTATTACTGCATGCAGGTGTTCATCGCGAACAAGGACTGGCCGGGGAACAACTACAAGGTTTTCCGCTACTATCCGTCGGAGGGCGAGGAAATAACCTCGCAATTCCAGGACGGGCGCTGGCGTTTCATGTTCTTTGACGCGGAGTACGCCTGGAGCCTTTACGGCGACCGCGCCAACGCTGACACTCTGCGCGACCTGCTGAAAGGCACGCACATGAGCGGCGAGAGCAAGGCGCTGATAGCATTGCTTGCCCGGGACGACATGCGTGCGAAGTTCGCCGCAACGATGTCCGACCTCACCGCGAATGCATTCGAGAAGAACCACATACTTGAAACGCTGGACGAGCTGTGCGCGATGAGCGACAATGAGCAGTTCTACGCGCTGGACAAGGGGATAACCTCCGAATGGGCTAACCGCGAAACCTTTGCGAACAGCCGCCAGCAGATACGAGATTTCGCCGATATCCGCGAGTTCGTTGTGTTCCGGAATATGTACAAGCTGTTCGAGTGGGAGAATAACACCTACACTGTATCTGTCACTGGCGCAAAGGGCGCAGTAACAACACTAAGCACCCAGAAGAAAAACGGCAAGGGCATATTAACTGCGAAGTACAACTGCAAATGCACCGTGCCGCTGAAAGCGGAGGTCGCCGACGGCTGGGAGTTTGTAAGCTGGGAGATAAACGGCGTGACCTACGACACGCCGGAGGTGGAGCTAAGCGCCCGCACGGCGGGAGCAGATGGCAGAATAATCGCCAAGCTCAATACGAAGATGAGCGAAACTACCGACGCTCCGCTTCAGATAAAAACGATATGCACCGCGAAAAAGGCTGGATACATAGTGCTCTGCAATCCAAACAGCGAGGCTGTATCCACGTCAGGGCTGTACCTTACCGATAAGCCGGAGAAGCTCCGCCGCTGGGAGATACCGTCGCAGAGCATACCCGCATATGGCGAGCTGCTCATAGTGACCGACAACAACAAGACCGAGGAAGCGCTGCGGCAGATACAGTCGAATTTCAGCCTGAAAAAGGGCGAAACGCTGATACTTTCCAACAAGGACGGCGACATACTGGCGCAGGTAGCCGTGCCGGATATTCCGGAGGGCAGCGTGTACGAGCTTCAGGATTACGGACAGTACCGCGCGGTGCCGTCGGCATAATATATGGAGGGACAGAAATGGATGAGAAAAAGCGCAGGCGTCTGATGAGAATATTCCGGGTAGTCGCGATAATACTGGCAGTAGCAATGGTGCTCGGCATAATCTTCCAGTACGGTCTGTTCTGATACGGCGGGGAATACCGCTCAAATAAACAGCAGGAAAGGATAATCATGGGTCTTTTTTACAACAACAACGAAGCCGGCTCCGGCGTAGCAAAGCGGGGCAAGCAGAAAAAGCCGTTCTTCCGGTTCTGGGAAATGTTCGCGAATAAATTCTGGACGTTCTTCAAGATCAATCTGATCTACGTTCTGTTCTGCCTGCCGGTAGTGACATTCGGTCCGGCGACTGCGGCTATGACTTCGCTCATGCGCAACATCTACCTTGAAAAGCCGCAGTTCATCTTCCACGATTTCTGGCAGGCGTTCAAGAAGAATTTCAAGCAGTCGTTCTTTATCGGTCTGCTGGATATCTGGTTCATCGTGATGGCGGTGTTCAGTTTCTTCTTCTTCACCGCCAACATGAACAACGACGAAAAGCCGTATTGGCTCTATTATGCGATGGTCATGGCAGTGGAGATCGTTATTCTGCTGATGAATTTCTACATATTCCCGCAGATAGTGGCTCTGAATCTGAAGCTCCCTCAGATAATCAAGAACTCGCTGATACTGGCGTTCCTGAATATCAAGGGAAATCTTGTGAGCCTTGCGGCTTTCCTGGTTTACATCGCGCTGCTGGGAATGTTCTTCATTCCGATGCTGCTCATGCTGCCGCTGCTGCCGCTGGCGTGGCTGTCGTTCCTTGCGATGTTCACAAGCTACCCGGCAATACAGAAGTTCATCATCAACCCGTTCTACGAGCAGCAGGGGCTGCGTAATCCCGAGCTTCCGGATTACGACGAGGACGACGAGGAGGCTCTCTTTGAGGACCGCGGCGGCGAGGAGGCTCCCATGAAGATAAAGAAACAGGATCGCGGCGGAAAGGTCATAAAGTGATATGAGCAGTAAGAAGAAATCCAGGAAGAATCAGGACAGCGGATTCATGTTCTTTGTCCCCGACCAGGGCGAGGGAGCGGCTAAGGTCATCGTTATCATGCTGAAAGTCCTCATGCTGATAGGCACGACGATACTCTGCCTGTGCTTTGGCATTTTAGGTCCGATATGCATATGGATAGGCGAGTACGACCCGGCAGTTACCGAGAATCCCGCCATCGTAACATGGCTTGTGACGTCGATAATTTACATTATCGGAACATTCGTCATCATGCTGGGGCATTCCCGCATTGCGTCCATAATCGACTGCGTGGCCGCTGTCGGCTCGCTCGTCACCTATTACCTGTTCGTGACCAGGGCGCAGGACCCGGAGCTAAGCGTCGGACCGACCATGCTTTACATGCCTGCGATAATCCTGACGATACTTGCAGTGGCGATAGCATTGCTCATCAATATCCCGAAGTGGGCGGAGAAGCAGGCGATAAAGGCACGGGAGAAAGCTCCGTCGATACTCCAGGACGAGGACGACGACAACTGATATCTGAAAGGAGAACATCATGGAAAGCATTGTTTCCGGAGAGGTTTGTTTCCATCTCAAGACCAGAAAGGGCGACGTCGGAAAATACGTTATACTTCCCGGCGACCCGGGGCGCGTCCCTAAGATAGCCGAAAAACTGGACGGCGCAAAGCTCATCGCGAGCAACCGCGAGTACACCGTGTACACCGGTTTCCTTGACGGCGAGAAGGTCAGCGTGTGCTCCACGGGAATCGGCGGCCCCTCTGCGGCTATTGCGGAGGAGGAGCTCATAATGAGCGGCGCGGATACGTTCATCCGCGTGGGAACAAGCGGTGGTATCGACCTCAAGGTTTCCGGCGGCGACCTCATCATTGCAAATGCGGCTATCCGCAGCGAGGGCACCAGCCACGAGTACATCCCGGACAACTACCCCGCGGTCGCGGATTTCGACGTTGTATGCGCGCTGAAAGCCGCAGGCGATGAGCTTTCCACAGATGAGGACGGAAACCGCGCGCACGTTGGCGTGGTGCATTCCAAGGATAACTTCTACGGCGAGATAGACCCGAGGAATACAGCAGTTCCCGACAAGCTGTCCAATGCCTGGGCGGGTTATCTCAAGTGCGGCTGCCTGACCTCCGAGATGGAGGCCGCCGCGATATTCTCCGTGGCGCTGCTCAGAGGAGCGCGCGCCGGCGCTGTGCTGACCGCTCTGTGGAACGTTGAGCGCACCAACGCCGGGCTGCCGGACAAGCGCTGCGAATCCAGCGAACGCGCGATAAACTGCGCGATAGGCGCTATCCGCAAACTCATAGAAAAAGATAAAAAGGAACAAAAGTAATGACATTCAGTACTGTACTGCTAGACCTTGACGGCACGATAACCAACCCCTACATGGGAATAACGAACGGCGTAATGTACGCTTATAAGCACCTGGGGCTGGATGTACCTCCCCGGGAGAGCCTGCGCAGCTTCATCGGACCTCCGCTCATCGTGGAGTTCACCCGGCGTGGAATGCCGGAGCAGCAGGCGCAGGAGGCGGTAAGGCTCTACCGCGAGTACTACGGCGAGGTAGGGCTGTTCGAAAACGAGCTGATACCGGGTACGGTAGAGTTCCTGACGGAGCTGAAACGGCGCGGAAAGCGGGTATGTCTTGCTACGTCCAAGCCGGAAAATTTCAGCGTGCGTATCCTGGAGAAATTCGGCGTTGACAAGTATTTCGATTTCATCGGGGCGGCTAGTTTTGACAGCTCCCGCTCAAGCAAGCTTGCCGTGATACAATACGTGCTTGAGAACACCGGTGCAAAACCCGAGGAGTGCCTGATGGTCGGCGACAGAATGCACGATATCGTCGGCGCTCATGACGCAGGGATAAAGTGCGCGGCGGTGCTGGTAGGGTTCGGCAGCCGCGAGGAATTCGCGGAGTATAAAGCGGATTATGTCTGCGAAACGCTGGATGATGTCCTGAAGCTGCTCTGAATGAAAAATTTTCCTGCTGAATATAGTCAGTAAAAGTGCAGATAATATAACTGCGGTTGACGGGAAGTCGATTTGTCCCGAAAGCCGCAGTTATTTTGTATTCTGAAAGGAAGCGTTAAATATGGGAACTGAATTTGCAAACAAGCACATCGGCTGTACTATCCACAACTGCGAGCACCACTGCTGCTGCGAGGATTACTGCTCCCTCGACAAGATCGAGGTCGGCACGCACGAGGCTGACCCCACTGTATGTCAGTGCACTGACTGCCTCTCCTTCAAGATGAAGAAGTCCTGATGACAACAGGGCATACCGGGCGGATCTTCAGAGATGAAGAGTCGCTCACACCTGACGCGATCGCGGCTGACAAAGCCGCAGGCGCGGCGGAAAATCCTCTTAACAAAAGACCGGCGGCTGTAAGCCTGACTGATCTGCCTCCTGACCTATTTGCAATGGTATCTGTCATAAACCGTTTCCACGGAAGTCTGACGTGAGCCAGGCGGGAACAGGTATCGGGACCTGACCCGCACAAAAATGCCGCAGCTCAACACTGCGGCATTTTTGTTATTCTGCGGTCTTTCGCTTTTCTCCCAGAGGGTAGACAGCATTTCCGTCCTCGTCGTAGACCGGATCAAACTCTCCGGTGATGTACGCCGAGATGATGTTGCAGGCGACATGACGGCTGTACTCGCTGTTTTCCATGCAGACTCCGAACGCGATCTCCGGGTCGTCTGCGGGGTAGAATCCCACGATGGTGGAGTTGAACTTCGTCATTGCGATGACCTCCGGCGTACCGGTCTTGGTGCAGACGTTCTCCTTGCCGATACCCTTGAAGTCGTAGATGTTGTACCAGCCGCCCTCCATAAGGAAGTTCGCGTTCTCGCTTACGCGCTTCATTCCGGCGTGTACCTCGGCGAATACGTCCTCCATCCCCTCGGAGAAATCAGCCATCACTTCGGGTTTTATTTCCTCGATGAGTTTTGTGTAGTCGTAGTTGTAGATAGCCTTGACGATGTGCGGTCGGTAACGAACGCCTTTATTTGCGATGGTCATTGCCTGGGTCGCGAGGTGGAGAGGAGTGAGCAGCGTTTCCGACTGACCGATACCCGCCTGGATGGTATCCGAGGCATTCCACTCGATTCCAAGCTTATCGAACAGCTCCGGGGAGGTCATTCGTCCGGTGGACATTGGCAGCTCAAATCCAAGGTCAGTCCCAACGCCGAATTTGTTTGCCCAGTACGCTAATCTGTCGATACCCAGGCGGCGGGCGGTCTCATAGAAGAAGATGTTGCAGGAGTGCTTCAGTCCGAACTGCACTGTGATGGAGCCGTGTACGCCGGTACAGCCCGGGGTGTAGCTCGGCGCATAGTACATATACCTACCGTTGCAGGTGATGGTGCTGGACGCGTCGATGACTCCGTCGGCGAGACCAGCCGTTGCGGTTATCGTCTTGAAAGTCGAGCCGGGACGGTACTCGCCGTTTATAGCACGGTTCAGCAGCGGGGAATTGTCGGCGTTCAGAACGGACGCGTAGTCCTCAACGAGCTGATTGATGTCGTAGCTCGGGAGGGTAGCCATCGCGAGCACAGAGCCGTCCTTGACGTTCAGCACGACAGCCGAGCCGACTTCGGTGTCTTTTCCGCGGAGGTTGGCGTCCATTGCGGTGGTGTAGTAGGGAGAGTGCAGGAAATCCATGTGATACTGCACTATCCGCTCGACCATGTTCTGGAAGTTTGAATCTATCGTCAGCATGACGGAATTACCCGCCTGAGGCTCCTTAGTTATCTCGTCGGATATCATCATGCCGTCCGAGTTACGGGTTATCTCGCGGGTACCGCGTTCGCCGCGCAGGGTGGATTCCAGCGCAAGCTCGATACCGGACGTGCCTATGATGTCATCCAGCTTGTAGCCGGCGCTTTTCAGTTCGGCGTACTTGTCGGCGGATATGGCTCCGACGGTACCGCGGATATGCGGCGCGGTAGTGCCGTCAAGGTAAACGCGATTCCATCCCTCGGATATTTCCATTCCCGGCATAAGCGTGGAAAGCTCCTTGAGCTCCAGCACGGTATCGCTGGAGATACCGGAGGCAAGCTCGTAGGGATTCGTGTTGTTGAACCCCTTGAGTTCCATTTCGTAGCGGATACCTGCGATGTAGCGCCGCATAGGTTCTTCATACTTATCGGAGATGTCGTAGTTCTTGTACAGGGCGTTCATGCAGTTTTCGACAGTTGCATAAACGCCGAGCTTCATGCGTGATTTCAGCGAATCCACAGCGTTATCCCGGTCCTGTTCAAACTGATAGGGCTGGGTCTTGGTGATGGGGATGGTTTCGTTCCATTCATCGCCGTGTTTCATCAGCACGGTGAGTATGCGGTAGATGACTTCGTTCTCCGTGCCTGCTTCCAGCGAGGCTTTCTGGAGCTTGACGCTGCAATTGAGCTCGTTGGTGTTCAGTATTTTTCCGGTGCTGTCGGCTATCTTTCCGCGGGCTGCCTCTATGTCCTGGGTCGCTGTGTGGGTGCTTTGGGTCATGGCGAGGTATTTCCCGCCGTCGGCTATCTGTATCTCAAGCAGCCGCAGTCCGCACAGAAATGCAGCGCCTACGACTATCGCCACCAGCACGGCTGATCTTATCACATTTTGAAATTTAGACATGTATTCCTCCAGTCATGCAGTCAGGACAAATATCATTCCTCGGCGCCCTTGGTGATCTCTTCTTCGGTGGCGGCGTTTCCTGCGGCTTCCTCAAGGCGGCGCTCCTCCTTCGGACGCAGCCGGTTGGAGATAAGGCGCACCAGGAAGTACACCGGCACGGAAAACGCTATCGCCCAGGCGTAGGCGGGCAGCAGCGAGTGGACAAAGGATATTCCGGAATCCTCGCGCTCCCAGACCCAGTGCAGGAACAGAAAATCCAGTCCGCACATGATGACGCAGACCGCCGTATTCATCACAAGGTGGCTTAGCCAGTTGGACTTGAGCCAGAATCTTGACAACAGTGAAATGATAGGGCAGGATATCAGCAGCCACATGGACGAAAATCCGATGAGCGTACCGCTCGCCATATCCAGCATGAACCCGCAGAACACGCCGAATATTCCGGCTGCAAGCTCACCCTCGAACATAGCGACGGCTGTCGCCAGAGGGATGATCAGCAGCGGGCACCATCCGCGTATCAGCGGAGCGACCTCCCACAGATAGAACATCAGCAGCACGACTGAATACAGGAACCATCGGAAAAAGCAGCGCAGCCGTGCTTTCCGGGAGCGCGCCCGGAATCCCATCTTGCTTTTTGAGATAAATTTTGCCATATAAAAATGTCCTTAAATCCGGAGAAACGGCGCAGGTAAGCTGCACCGTTTTCATTATTTACTGGTCGATATCGCCGAATGACAGCCCCTTGCCGTCGAAGTCCACCACCGCATATACGGAGGTGATGGCAAAGCAGTCCTCGGCAGGTTCGATAAGCGCGTGCTTTGAAAGTCCGTTGGAGTCGTCGTAGACCTCCTTGACGGTGCCGACGATGATGCCCTCCGGGAAAAGTCCGCTCTGACCGGCGGTGACTATCACGTCGCCGGGTTCAATGTCCGCGTCCTTGAGAATCTGGCTCATGAGGCACAGTCCCTGCTCGGCAGTGGAGGTGGAGTTTTCGATAACGCCGGTCGCTTTTGTGCGCATGGTGTAAACTCCCACGTTCACCTGCGGCGAAAGTATGGTGGAAACCTTTGCGTAGTTCGGCGCGATGTCGGTAACTCTGCCGATAAGTCCGATGGAGGTTATCACCGGATCGTTGAGGGATATCCCGGAGCTGCTGCCCTGGTTAATCGTGAAGCCGCCGTACATGTCGTTGGCGTTGCGGGCGATTATGCCGCATGGCTCGGAGAAAACAAGATCCTTGTGCTTCTTGCTGAGGTCCAGCATTTCCCGGAGCTGTTCGTTTTCTTTTTGCAGCTCCTCGTAGTCGGCGGAGCGCTCGTACATTTCGGTGACAAGTTCCCGGAGCTCATCGTTCTGCGCCTTGTAGGTGTCGGCGTTGACAAGCTTGTCGATAAATCCGTTCACGCCGTTGGAGATAGCGTTTGCGGCGGTGACGAACGGATAAGTCACGGTGCTGATTATCTGCTCCGGCAATGTCTGCGTGCCTGCCGCTACTGCAACGTAGGTCATAAGTCCCAGCAGCAGCGCCGCGATACAGAGTATGATCTTGAATTTAACGCTGTGGAAGAATTCTCTCATAAATCATTCCGTTCTGAAAGATCAATAAATGCTTTCGTCCTCGCTTAATACGTCCTCGAGCTTGTCGATATTTTCAAGTACCTTGCCGGTGCCGTCTGCAACGCAGTCGAGCGGACGCTCCGCGATCTTTACGGGCATGCCGGTCTCCTCGTGGATGAGCTGGTCGAGACCTCTCAGCAGCGCTCCGCCGCCTGCGAGCATGATTCCGGATTCGATGATGTCGGCTGCAAGCTCAGGGGGAGTCTTTTCGAGAGTGGTCTTGATGGCGTCGATAACGTGGGAGAGCGGCTCGGAGATAGCCTCGCGGATCTCCTCGCTGGTCACGGTGATATTCTCCGGCAGACCGTTGAGCAGGTTACGACCCTTGATGTCCATTACGGGCTCGTTGTCGCTGGTCTTGTATGCGGAGCCGATGCCCATCTTGATGTTTTCAGCGGTGCGCTCGCCGATGAGCAGGTTGTACTTCTTCTTGATATAGTTGATGATGGCGGAGTCGAACTCGTCGCCGGCAACTCTTACGGAGCGCGCGGTGACAATACCGCCGAGTGAGATTATTGCGACCTCGCTTGTGCCGCCGCCGATATCGACGATCATGCTGCCTACCGGGTCGGCAACGGGAAGTCCCGCGCCGATAGCCGCAGCCATAGGCTCCTCGATGATGGAAACGCGCTTTGCGCCGGCGTTCTGAGCTGCTTCCTTAACTGCGCGGCGCTCAACCTCGGTGACTCCGGAGGGAATGCAGATGATGACGCGCGCCTTTCCTCTGCCGCGCAGCGCTTTCTTGATGAACTGTTCCAGCATGCTGGAGGTCATGTCGAAGTCTGCGATAACGCCGTCCTTGAGCGGACGTACAGCAACGATAGAGCCAGGGGTACGTCCGATGACGTCCTTAGCCTCCTGACCTACGTAGCGCACGCACTGGAGCTTCTTGTCTACCGCAACGACAGAGGGCTCACGGATGATGATGCCCTTTCCTCTCATATATACAAGCGTGTTCGCGGTTCCTAAATCAATACCGATATCCTTGGTCATTCCAAACATTGTGCTTCCTCCGTGTGATTGATGATATTTTACAGTATGTTGTTGAAAAATTGCACATACCCCTTATACATAATTGTACAATTATAATTATAGCATTATTGTGCGCTGTACGCAATGCATTATTAGCATAAAATTTCGGCTCAATCGCACTTTTTTTTGGCTATTTTTCGGTAAAGAACGACCCGCCTGAAATTCTCGTTCATCAGCCGTATTATTTTTAAAAAAGCACTTGCAATAAGCTGGGATTTAAGATATAATATTATTAAATAGAACATTACAGATATGCTCTGAATCATACATCACATTTATGAAAGGAACACCGCCGATATGCTCAACGAAAAAGTGACCGTTACAATATGCGGAAAATCATACAATCTCCGTACGGACAACGCTTCCGCCCTGCTTCACCAGGGTGAGGAGGCTGACCGCCGCATTACCGAATACTGCCGTGAAATGTCGCTCTCTAAGGACGACGCATGCGTTTTCACCGTACTCGACGTCCTGGGCGAACTTGATACCGCGAACGCGCAGCGGGATTCCTACGCAAAGAAGAACGCCGCGCTGGTGAGCACCGCCGAAAAGGGCGCAAAGGCGCTTGAGGAAAACAAGCTGCTGGCGTCCGAAAACGAGCTGCTTTCCAAGGACAGCACAGCCCTCGCGGAACTCCGCAGAGAGCACACCGAGCTCGAGGGTAAGAACGCTCAGCTCACCGAAACGCTCAACGCCGCGAACGAACGCGCCGCGCAGAATGCCGCAGCAAAGGCTGATCTCGAAAAGTCGCAGCAGACCGTGAGATCACTTGAGGAAAAGAACGCGCAGCTTACCGGGTCGCTGAGATCCGCCGAAGAAAAGTCCGAATCCCAGAAGAAGAACCTCGACGAACTGGAGCGCCAGAACGCGGATCTGAAGAAACAGGCTGCAAAGCTCACCGCAGTCACCGACGAAAACAAGACGCTCACTGCAAAACTTGAAAAGGCTGCAAATACAGAAGAAGCTCTTCGCCGCAGCGAGGAGCGCGTGTCCTACCTCGAAAAGGAGTGCGGAAAGCTTGACGCGGCGAACGCAGAGCTTGAAACGGTGAAGAAAAACCTCGCAGACGAACAAGGCAAGACTTCCGACCTTGAAAAGAAACTTGCGGCGGCTGAAAAGACCGCAGCGGAGCTCGGCGAAACCAAGCAGACTCTCGCGGCTGAAAAGGGAAGAAACTCCGACCTCGAGAAGAAACTCGCAGCGGCTGAGAAGAACGTTGTCGAGTTCAATGATATCAAGCAGTCTCTTGCAGCTGAAAAAGGCAGAAATACCGACCTTGAGAAGAAACTCGCAGCCGCTGAAAAGAATTCCGGAGAGCTTTCCGGGATGAAAAAAGCGCTGGAATCCGAGCAGGGAAAGACCGCCGACCTGGAGCGCCGACTGGACGCCTCCCGCAAGGCTGCGGACGACGCGCAGGGCAGCATTTCCGCGCTGGAAAAGGACGTAGCCGCGCTCAGAGCGGAGAACGAGGAGCTTGCCGCGCTGCGCGAAAAAGCCGGAATGTATGAGGAGCTCACCGTGAGATTCTCGCAGATAGAGAGCGAAAATGCCGCGCTCAAGGCGGCTGGTCCTACCGGAGCGGAAGGAGCCGCTGATACGGCTCAGTTGGACGAGCTGAAAAAGCAGCTTTCCGACGCGCTCGCCGAGGTCAAGGAGCTCAAGAAGATAAACGCGTCGCTTAATCGGCAGCTTAACGAAATGCTTGAGGATGGTCAGCTTACATTATGAGTGAAATTCTTGCTCCCCTCGGGGGAATATCAGATCTGCCCGCGGCGCTGAATACCGGCGCCGACGCGGTATATCTGGGTCTATCGGAATTTTCGGCACGCAAAAATGCCGAAAATTTTTCTGTTGAGGACCTTAAAACAGCCTGTACGGAGTGCCATCTTCGTGGCGTCAAGGTTTACGCCGCGCTGAACACGATAGTGTACGACAGCGAGGTAGAAAACTTTGCAGAGTGTGTGAAAAACGCGGCAGAATGCGGCGTAGACGGGCTGATAATCCAGGACGTCGGCGCTGCGGAGATAGCAAAGCGTGTCTGCCCGAGGCTGCCCAGGCACGCTTCCACGCAGATGACGCTGAACAGCGCGGCGGGAGTAAACGCGGCGCAGGAACTGGGATTCTGCCGGGCGGTCATCGGGCGCGAGCTTTCGTTTGAGCAGATAAAGCATATCGCGGAGAATACCGGAATCGAGCTCGAGGTGTTCGTACACGGGGCGCTGTGCGTCTGTATCAGTGGTCAGTGCTACATGAGCAGCATTTTCGGCGGGAGGAGCGGCAGTAGAGGTCTCTGTGCGCAGCCCTGCCGCCTGGATTTCACCTGCGGCGACAGGCACAGCGTTATTTCGCTGAAAGACAGCTCCCTTGTCCCGCACCTGAAGGAGCTGGACGATATCGGTATCGCCTCGCTCAAGATTGAGGGCAGAATGAAACGCCCGGAGTACATCGCTTGCGCGGTGGACGCCTGCCGGAAATCGCTTGACGGCGAGGAGTACGACTTTGAGCGGCTGTCCGGGATATTCTCAAGGGGCGGTCTGACCGACGGGTACTTCACTGGAAGCATGAGCGACATGCAGGGCACCCGCAGCCGAGAGGACGTTGAGAATTCCGCCAAGGCTCTTAACGGAATTAAGGCGCTCTACAAAGCGGAATTTCCACGTATCCGGACGGATATCCATACTGTTCTCCGCGCGGGCGAGCCTGCGTTCGCAAGCGCAGTATGCGGCGATATCTCTGCGGCGGTACAGGGCGATGTTCCG
This sequence comes from uncultured Oscillospiraceae bacterium, assembly GCA_934446565.1. Lineage (GTDB taxonomy): Bacteria > Bacillota > Clostridia > Oscillospirales > Ruminococcaceae > CAG-115. The sequence continues at coordinate 25,338 of CAKSEO010000033.1, forward strand.
CAGCCCGCGCTGAATGCTCCGCTGACTTCAGAGAGCGTCTGCGGCAGGATGTCCAAGCTGGGCGGCACGCAGTTCTACGCGGGGGAAGTAACCGCCGAGGTCGGCGAGGGGCTGAATCTCCCGGCGTCCGCGCTGAATTCCCTGCGCCGCGAGCTTGTTGAGCGGCTTTCGGAGGCTGTCCTCGCGAAGAACACTCCGGATTACAAGCTGCGGGAATTAACGCCGCCGTTGTTCGGAGAGCACGAAACGACTGCGCTTGAGTGGCGCGCGGAGGTGTATTCCGCCGAGCAGTTACGGCAGGCGCTGGAACTCCCGTTTGGGTTGATTTACGCGCCAATGCGCCTGCTGGACAGTTCCACTCCGGATAAGGGCAGAATAGCGGTCATACCGCCGTTCGTTCTGTCTGACTGCGAGGACGAGGTGAGGGACAGGCTGCGTGAGCTGCGGGCTGCAGGGTTTACCAGGGGACTTGCGCACACTCTGGGGCATGCACTTTTACTCCGCGAGGAGGGGTTCGTCGTTCACGGCGGACACCGCATGAATATAATCAACAGCTACGCTGCGGGAGTATGTGGAGATTTCGGATTTGAGGACATAACGCTGTCCTTTGAGGGAACAGCGGCTCAGCTTGCGGAGATACGCTCTCCGGTTCCGCGCGGGATAGTCGTTTATGGCAGGCTTCCGCTGATGATAATGCGGCGCTGTCCGGTGAGTGGGGGCAAGCCATGTGGTAGGGTGCACCTGTTCGATGATGGGGGCATACCCTGCGGGAAGTGCATAGCGGATCGGCGGGGTAATGAGATGCCGGTGCTCTGCGGCGGGAACAGCGTCGAGATACTGAATCCCGACCTGTTGATAATGAGCGACCGCCGCCAGTCGCTGGAGCCATTTGATTTTGCGGTGTTGAAATTTACCGGCGAGAGCGAGTTGAAACCTGTTCTGGATATGTACATGAACAATGGAAAACCCTCAGGCTCGCTTACACGCGGGCTGTACTTCAGAGGAGCGGAATAAACTATAATTTATGTTTGTTAGGAACATTGTAATTTGCATCACTAATTGGGAGAGTCAAGAGGGGGACTAGTCC
>CAKSEO010000034.1 GCA_934446565.1 uncultured Oscillospiraceae bacterium
GCACAAGTGTGCGGTTTGTCGGCAACGCCGACAAACCGTGCGCGCAGGGCGGATGTTCGGCGGAAAAGTCACTTTAGTGACTTTTTCGACGGTCTGAGCGGAGCCCTGTAAAAGGCTCCGCTAGTTTATTTATCTTTTCCAGTCCAGGCTGCCCGGACAGTCATCTTGTCGTAGGTGTCGCGCACCGAGATTATTTTCAGCAGCACGATAACGAACACGGCAGCGCATCCTAATATCACCGGAATGCTCCGTGACATCAGAAGTATAACACCGAAAGCTGTTGAATAGGTAAGAATCAGCCGGTAGAAGTGTGGATTCACCTTGAAAACAAAGGAAAACAGCAGGTAAGTCAACGCCAGCGTCAGCACAGGGAACATATTCGGAGCAAGCCCCAGAAGTACTCCAAAGGATACCGCTATTCCCTTTCCGCCGTCGAATTTATGCCAGATGGGGAAGATATGCCCGAGCGCAGGAGCAGCCATAACAAGCACCAGCCCCAGCCGCAGACCACCGCACACTCTGATATACAGGAACACCGGCAGGAATCCTTTCAGCAGATCGCAGATAAGAGTGAGCGCTCCGCACCAAAATCCACCGTAAGTATAGGCATTGTAAGTTCCCGGATTGCTGTCGGGAGTATCTACCGTGACGTCCTTTCCGCAGAAAAGATTCGAAAAATAACGCGCGAAAAGCAGACTTCCCGCAAGATATCCGAATAGCGTGAATGCGATCGTTGTGAGCATTTTTATCTTCTCCTTTCATAATAATATGTCGATTCTCTATTAATATTGTACTATATCACGGTGATTTATACAAAGGACAAATCGGTTAATTAGTCCATCAAAGTGCCCTTTAATCGGCATTTTGCACACAAGTGCAAAAAGATGAGAAATTCGAACATGCAAAAAACTCCGGACGTATTTCCGCCCGGAGTTAATCTTATCACGCTGAAATTACTTGAAGTATCTGTTCAGCAGAGCACTAATGTGCTTTTTCAGCGTTTTCGTATTATTGAGAAATCCCGCGCTATTAAGCCAATTATAAAAGATTATTCTTTTAAACTTATTCTTTCATTTTGTGCTTTTTCGTATTATGTGTGAACAAATTGTGAACAAGTACACAGCGGATTTTGCAAGCGATTGCAAAACAGCCGCCGAATTGCGCCAATATTTCACGACTATAAATAGTTACTTTTCCATAATCGAAAAAATATAAGTATATCTTGTTAGACTTATAACAGGGGCTGACTATTTATAGTCAACGTTTGGCAGAGCTCAAGGTTGCGAACAGAGCTCATTTTTGCGACCTGTCGTTAGAGAGAAAACAGCACCGAGCGGCTAAATCTAACCGCCCGGCTTATCCCTTGCAGACATCGGAAAGCCGCCGAAATCGGAGCGGCTTTCCGGGCAAATATGAGAATTGCCGGGACTTATTCGAGAACTGTCCGCGAACTTAAATTCTCACACATATAAGAGCGGCGCAGATAAATACGCCGCTCGTTGATTATTCTGCTATGTGCAGCTGTTCCTTTAATGATTTCACCAACACCTCTGACAGGTTCAGCCCTGACTGTTCAGTGGCATTAGCGAGCCATTCAGATAGTTCGACCTCAATTTCAACGCTATCCTGATTATTCATGTTATGCTCTCTTTTTCTCTGTGGGTTCGAGCGGCACAATAGCTAACGTCTTTCCCAGAGGAGCAAGAATTTTCAGAATGGTATCAAGCTGCGGGCTTGTGCTGCCTGTTTCCATTCTTGCAATAACGGGCTGCTTCACGCCGCTCATTTCCTCAAGTTTCTTCTGGCTGATACCCTTTTCCTGCCTTGCCTTGATAAGTTCGCCGATCAGGGCGACCCTTAAATCACTAGCCGCATTTTCTTCAGGAGTGAAAAGCTCTTTTCTTACCTCGTCCCAGCTTCTGCCGATTGCACTATTACTCATAATCAACGCCCCTTTCCTTAAGGTCAGCATATTCTCTTTTGGCTTTTTCAATTTCTCTTTGAGGGGTCTTTTGCGTTTTCTTCATAAACTGATGGAGCAGTACAAAGCTACCGCCGTCCCATGCTACGAAAAGAATTCTGTCACGCAGAGGGCGAAGCTCCCAGATCTCGCCGTCAAGGTGCTTAATATACGGCTCTCTAAGCTGTAAGCCGTATGTGCTCAGCGCCTGGATATAGTCGTTGAGCTTGTTCAGCTTTATCCGGCTATCCTTGTCCCCCGCTGCTGTCAGCTCTTTCAGGTATTCAAGAACAGGCTCGTTTCCGCTTTTGTCCTTGTAGAAATAAATCTTATACAAGTAGCTTTCCCTCCCCTCAATTATATTATACTCCAAAGTTATTAAATTGTCAAGTACTTTTAAGTTATTGAGCAAACAATTTCTTTGACAGCGTATATGGCTTTTATAGCCTAATAACGTCAAGGACTCGCAGAGCGGCGCACAGGAGCTCACAGAGGGCGGCTCTGTTTACGTTTGTTAACGTTCCGCGCGTGCTGGAATGTTGATTAATGGTGGTGCCGTCAATATAGCTAAACTCAATAGCTATTTCGGCATAGCCAAAACAGCGCACCACAGCCCCGCAGAGCCCCCGAACGCCGCAAGGGCATAATTTTCCCGCTGTTAGGAAAGAGAGCTTACTGCCAGCGGCTCCTCCGATTTTGTCCGCTTGAGTGGACGTTTTGAACAAACGTGTATTTTATGCAATTAGTTGCATAATTCCATAAAGGAAAGAGCCGCTCCCTCCGGAACGGCTCCTCTTACTATTCGGAACTCTGGTTCTCTCCGCTGCTCATTTCTTGAATAAATCCGAATGGGTACCCGTGCGGTATAGCTGGAGCTCTCCGGCGGTCTGCTTATAAACAAGGAGCCAGTCAGGCTCGATGTGGCATTCCCGATAACCGGAATAGTTCCCGGTCAACTGATGGTCTTTATTCTTTTCCGGAAGAGCGGCGGGAATACGCAGCGTATCAATGGCAGCGTGTAGCAGTTCCATTTTGTAGCCGCGCTTTGCGCAGGTCTTAAAGTCCTTTTTGAATATGGACGAAAAGCGTACATCAAGCATTGTCAATCCTCCGCAAGGCTCTTAAATAAATCATCAGTGGAGCCGGTGAACAACGTGCCGCCGCCGTTCTCTATCTCCTCAATAGCCGCCCGCGTTTTCTCGTTCGGTTCCTCGCCCTTATAGCCGCCGAACAGCGTTACGAATGCTTCTATCTGTTCATCGGTCAGACCGTCCAGTATACACAGCGCTCTCTCTCTTGTACTCATAAAATCACCCCTTTACAGCTTTATCTCCTCAGTGTTTGGTTCAACGCCGTTTTCATCGTCATGCCGCATTGTTTCCTCTATTGCGCGGTTTATAAAGCTGTTTACCGTTTCGCCGTGCTGTTCTGCGTGTGCTTTAATGCGCTCTTTCCCACCTTTAGGCGTGGTTAAATTTATTCTGTCGTATTTGTCTGCTATATATCTATTTACGCAAGCCTGCTGTTTCTTTGATACCGCCATTGTTTCACCTCCCCATTATATTATAACCGAGCGGCAAAAGCATTACAATACACTATTTGCACAAATATTGCTATTTCTATTTGTGCAAATAGCAGAATGTTAAGAATATTTACGCAAATAGTAATGAAAGCTCTTGACTATTTGCGTAAATAGTGATATACTAATATCAAGCTCAAGAGCGAGCGGAACACCGATAAAGGAGATAACCACAATGGATAACTTAAAAACATTACTCTACACGTTAATTGACAACTGGAATTACGCCGAAAAGTACAAGCGCCCGTACAGAATGTGCGACACCACCGTAATATACGAGATTGCCAAGATATTAAACATCAATCTCACAATGACAGAAGCCAGCTTTTCAGCCAATCCAAGCTATCACCAGATAATCGCAGAGTGACGGAGGCACGAGACTCTGGTAATGCGGGAGCCCGGTCACAACCCCGGGCACGCAGGGGAACCACACCGAAAGGAGCACCGAACATGAACAACAGCAAGAACAGCAAGGCTCTCACAATCGCAAATGCGCTCGTTCGTCAGGGCGTGAGTTCTGTCGGTCAACCTCTCCGTCACTTCGTGCCACCTCCCCCACTGGGGAAGACACGCTCGGAGGCAATGCGCAGAGCGTGGAGAACCGTTAAGCAGCGCGTAATACACACCAACACCGCCGGAGTTACCCGCGGGAACCGTCAGACACTCCTCTACCGGCTGACACGGTACAGCGCCGACCTGATAAGCGTAACCCTCCGCAGGGAGCCGGAGAACGCAGCGGACAAGAACGCCGTGCAGGTTATAGCTGCCGTTAAGGGCAAAGGCTCGGCGGTAATGGGGTATCTCAACAGACAGCTCGCGGAGGCGATAGCGCCGCTCCTCGACAAGGGCAAGCAGGTACTCGCCAAGTTCGAGGCAGTCACCGGAGGCGTTCCTCAATTACGGGCTCAACGTGGGCATATCGGTATAGAGAGGAGGTGAGGCGCGTGACGGACGAGGAGTTTTACAGACAGCTCGAACAGGCGGCGGAGGAGTACCTCGCCGCAGAGGAGCTCAGGAACGGCGGAAAGGCGGCGGCAACATGAAAGCCTATATCCTTTATATCCTATCGGGAGCGGCGGGGCTCATGCTCCGCACGGGGCTCTCCTCGCTCTATGGGCTCCCGTACACTATGAACGGGAGGGACATCTTCAACGCACTGTTCGCTCTGGTGTTCTGCTACTGGGGGCGCGTGATAGCCCGTAAGCTCTCGGAACTCAGAGCAGAGGAGCAGGAGGAGGCGGAGCGCTGCGAAAACGCAGCGGAACCCGCAGAACACGACAAAAACGCAGCATAGGAGGAATAACAATGCAGGGAACAGCAATAGACCAGCTCTATGACGATTATATAACCCGACTCGATGGTGACAGCGAGGAAAGCACCGCCGCGCTCAGAGAATGCCGCGCGGAGCTCCTAAAGCTCAAGCCCAGAGCTACCAGAGCAGAGCAGAACAGCGCCGATGACGCAGTATTCAATTACGGATCTATCGAACGCCGAGAGGGCTTTATAGACGGTTTCAAGCTCGCAGTAAAACTCATGGGCGAGGTTTACGCGACACCGGAAAGAGGAGCGGCTGACACATGAACGATTTTTTACCGCTGATAATCGAGCACGACGGAGCGCCGCTCACGGGCTTGACTTCTGCCGGAGAGCCGCAGAGAGCTCTCACAGCGCCGCAGGGCGACCTATTCAGCAGGGAGGCGGGCGTATTCATGGCGGCGCTTGTAATGGCTCTAGTGAGCGGCGAGCGGGTTCTCATACCACGTGATATGCCGATAGAAGAGGAGCCGCCAAACACCATAGGCGATTACACAGACGTGCTCGTGCACGTGAATACGGTCAGCTATTCCGGTCAGCCGAACGGCGATAAAGACCGCGCTCATTGATACCGGACGAGCGGCACTCCTCCGGAGCAAGAAGAACGTGCTCACAATCAGATGGCGGAGGGTTTACGCTCTGGAGTTCGTCAGAGCCCAGAGCCCCGCGCTCAATGATGTAATCAACCACCGATAGAAAGGAGAGAAACCATGCCAAACACCTGACCTGCAAAACCAAACTTATTAAATAACTTTATAAGTGGCTAAGTTCACATTTCATTTACCATTATAATAAATTGTACTATGTAATGCCGCTTTTGTCAAGTCCAATAATAAGAAAGGAATTATAAATATGAATAACGACATTAACCCTAAAAAAGAACAGCAAAGCATGATTGAACATCTGTTCTATGATATTTCGAGCGACAGCTCATTATATCAAGAATATGACGGCAGTAAAATGGCTGAGCAATTCTCAAATAGCATTAATCAATTCAATCTTGATTTTATAATAAGCAATGAATTAGAGAAACAATTTTCAGCAGCGAAAACCGAGGCCGAGCGGCACGGATTTGAACAGGGGCTGAAAACGGGACTGCGGCTCATGGCTTTCGCAATGGGTAATAAAGATACATAATCAGAACAGGCGGGGCAAACACCACGCTTTCTGTTTTTCAGAGGAGTGCTATTTTATCCCCCTTTCCCCATAAAAATCCCGGTGATTTCAGACCGGAGTGAAAAAATTTCATATCTAGCTACCCCGTGGGGCTCGGCGAACCCGCACACCCCGGTTATAGGTTACAGTACCTTTTCCGCTGAACATGATAGCGCCGCTCTGATGTAAGGCGGTTCTATCGTTGGTTTCGGCAAGTTTTCAACCGTGAGTTGTTTGTTTCATTTTTTGAATGTCCCTGTTTTCTGCGGAAATCGCGCACACATTTGCTCTTGCTCCGCTCATATTTACGGCGAATATATCTCATCTTTACATACATAAGACCTGTGACATCACATACACCTGCATGAACGTCAAGGATATCCGCTGCATTTATTCGATATAACTTAGCAGCAACGGCTTTCAGTTCGTCATTTCTTTTAGCTACAAGCAATGACTGAAGCTGCTTGGTAGAAATCTTATCATCTTTTACACGCATATTTGGACGGCTTACATTACGCGAACAATTCCATGTCCGGGCGTGCTTCTCAGAATCCCCGATACTTTTCATCAGGTAGTTAGCAAGTTTGTTAAATGTACCGTCTCGCTCAAGCCGCAAACTCTTTACATTAGACCGTCCTAATGTCCATGTATCTTCTACTGTGTCCCGATTAAATCCGGAACTGCTGGCTATTACATGATGATGTATTCTGTCGCGCCGTTCCCCAAACTCGGTAACATATAGGTACTTAAATACTCTCTTGTGCTTTTGGTATATACTCCGGAGCTTTCTGATATATCGTATAAGATCATTGTGCGCCGCTCTTTTATCGGCTGGTAAATACTTATCCTGATATGTAAGGGTAATATCGAAATCTCCGGGCACAAAATTATCATTCAGAATAAGACGAAGCGCGCGGCGGCTATTCTCCTCGTTAAGTTTCTTTTGCGCCGGTAGAGTCAGCCGCTCCTTTTTGGCTCTCGAAAGTTTACGCGCATGAGGATCGCTGATTTGAAAGATATCTATTTCAGTATATCCATTACCATTGATACAGATATATTGTTTTTCCCTTATGAATTTCATTATTATACCCCCGTTTGGTCGAAATGTTAATATTCATTACAAGCCCGCCAAGCGCGGCACTCCGCGCATTTTTCAACATTTATTCAGTTGGAAAAATCAGCGGCAAAGCTCTGCACTCTGCCGCTATGATATTACCTTTTGTGCCGTTTCCTTTTCTTCCGTGCGTGATGGATTTCCGGCTTTTCAAGATATACGGTTGAATCCGGGAACGCTGCATTAACCTCCTCGGCGTATTCATAACAGTTTGTATGAATTTCAGCGCCGCTCATAATGGCGTCATACATCTCGCTCCAGCCGCTTTCTATGAAAGACTTAATAAGTTCATCACTTTCGCGGAACGTTAAAGACATAGATATCACACCGCCTTTCCTGAATTGTAGTGTATCGGCGATGTTGAGAGATCACGAATACCCTTTGACGGTTCGGGCTGTTCTTCCAGCGCGGGGAGCGTGGCATTGTTGAGAAAATCGGCGAACTTGTCGCAGTTTATCAGAATGCGCCCGGATATGCGGACGGCGTTTATTTTGCCGCTTAGTGCCATCTTACGTACGAAATAGTATGACACGCCGAAAATCTCGGCGGTTCTCTGCATGGTTTCCATGCGGGGCGGGGTAAATTTGGGCGCAGAAATGCGGCTGTTTTCCTCAAAAACAGAGTTTTGCATAAAAATTCTCCTGTTCTAGGTTGAAAAGCCGCCGCTATTGTGATATAATAATGACGGAGCTTTTCAACGCTTGTTGTCTTGGTCGATATCAGGTATTGTGGATTGCTCTCTGCCGTCTGGTGTGTTGGCGCACATCAGGCGGCTCTTTTTTATGTATGAGCGGCGCTGTTCTTCTCGCTCACAATATCGGCGATACCTGCAAGAAGCTCCTGCTTTTTACTGTCGCTCAGTTCCTTTCTGAGCAGCCTTGTCATGGTAGGCTCAGAGATACCGAGCCGCTCAGCCAGCTCATAAAGAAATACCCCGCTTTTTTTAGCAGTGGTCCTCACGTCAACGTTGCACATCAATTTCACCCCCTGTTTATGATGATTGACAAAATCGCTTAACCATGCTATAATGATTTAAACGATTGTGATTGTTTTCATTTTACCACATAAGAACGTGAATGTCAAGACGTTTGTGAACATAAATGCAGTAATTCACAATGTTATATCATTGCTTTATGACTATGAAAGGGTGATTTACAATGGTGACTTCATCATGTAAGGAAATATTTGGTGAAAGGCTACGCGACTTACGAATCCAAAAAGGTATGTCTCAACAAGCACTATGTTCTGAATTAAATATATCCAAAGCTGCATTAAGCTATTATGAGAATGGACAGCGTTCCCCGGATATTGATATACTCCTTGTAATAGCGAATTTCTTCAATGTTTCCGCTGATTATTTACTTGGCAGAACAAAAGCCGCTACAACAGATGTGGATCTAAAAGGCATATGTGACTTTATGAGCTTATCTGAAAAAGCCGTTGAAAAAATAGCATTATTCACAGAGTTTTCTATGCCGGTTTGTTGCGTATCCGAAGGAGCGATTTTCAATAAATTATGTGAAAATGATTACTTATTTCAATTGTGTCAACATTTCTATTCGTACTATGAGATTACAGATTTAATAGCATATTACTATAAGATAATACAAGAAAAAAAGCATAACAATGAAGATTATAGTGAATATGAAGAACTACTCAAGCAAGCTCAAAGCGACCGGGATTATTTCAAATGGCACACTAACGACTTTGTAAACAAAATTGAAGATTATATAGTGGAGTATTTTAGCAGAGGCTCGGCAGGGCATCCCAGTAACGCACATGAAAGTATTGAAAGTATCATTAAGCGTCATAAGAAAATACGAACAGACTGGTTAGAATATTATTCTGACGAGACATCATACAAGAACAATAATGAAAACAAAGGTGACGACTAATAACACAAACAAATTGACGTGCCAAATGCTGTTATCGAAAGGAGAAACCTCATGGCAAGCATAACAAAGCGCGGCAGTTCCTACCTGTTCCGCGTATCATGCGGCTTTGACGGCAACGGCAAGCGCCTGATGAAAAGCCAGACATGGACGCCGCCGGCGAACCTTACGCCCAAACAGGCTGAAAAGGAAGCACAGCGGCAAGCCGTTCTTTTCGAAGAAAAGTGCCGAACCGGGCAATATATTGATAGCAACACCCGTTTCAGAGATTTCACCGAGATATGGCTAAAGAACTATGCTGAAAAGCAGCTCCGCGCTACAACCCTATCCGGATATAAGGATAAACTCCAACGGATCAACGCCGCTTTCGGCAATATGAAGCTGAAAGACATACAGCCACACCACCTGCTTGCATACTATGATAATCTTTCCGAATGTGGCGTCAGGCTCGATATGACATACACGCCAAAGCCCGTGCTTAAGGAGATCATCAAGGCGCGTAAGCTCACAGAGCAACAGCTTGGAGATATGGCAGGAATATCAAACTACTGTGTTCACAATGCCAAAAGAGGCAATAATCTGAGAAAGCACAACGCCGAAGCCATTTCAGCCGCTCTCGGAATGGATATCAACGAGCTTTTTGAACAGGCAACAGAGGATAATGGGTTATCTGATCGGACGATACTGCACCATCACCGGCTTATTTCCTGCATACTCCATACCGCTGTACAATGGCAGCTGCTATTATCTAATCCATGCGAACGGGTCAAGCCGCCGAAAGTACGCCAGAAAGAAGCACGTTACCTTAATGAAATACAAACGGCTAAGCTGCTTGAAGCAGTCCAGAAAGAGCCGTATCAGTTCAATGTTGCCGTGCAGCTGCTGTTATATACCGGTATGCGCAGAGGTGAGCTTTGCGGGCTTGAATGGTCTGATTTTGATGTGTTCACCGGCTGTCTGCATATTCAGCGCAGTGCTTTATATCTTCCTGATAAGGGAGTATTCCTTGACGAACCGAAAAACGAAACATCAAAGCGAGTAATCAAGCTGTCAGCAAGCGCCGTGCAGCTTCTTAAAGACTATCGGGAATGGCAGGAACAGAGGAAAGCGGAACTCTGCACCGCATGGCATACCACCAATAAGATGTTCACACGCTGGGACGGCGAACCGATAAACCCTAACGGGCTTTCAACCTGGTTTCATGCATTCGTTCAGCGGGAACACCTTGCAGACTGTTCGCTGCACTCGCTCCGGCATACCAATGCAACGCTGCTGATTGCGAGCGGCGCGCCGCTCAAAACAGTATCAAAGCGGCTCGGACACTCAAACGTCAGCACAACAGGCAACATTTACACTCATGCCATTCAGTCAGCCGATGAAGCAGCGGCGGCAGCTCTGGACGATATTCTGTCACCGCCCCGGAATAATTCCAACGTCATTGAGTTTCCAAAAGCACAGTAAAAATTGAGTAACTGTGAACAGATTGTGAACAAATCCGTTTTTTACCACACAAACCGCAAATGCAGAAAACCCGCTAAGCCTTATACTTAGCGGGTTTATTGCTATTTACTATTCTCGGGATATTACTTGAAGTATCTGTTCAGCAGACCCTCGAAAGCCTTTCCGTGTCTTGCCTCGTCCTTTGCCATCTCGTGAACGGTGTCGTGGATAGCGTCGAGATTGAGAGCCTTCGCCTTCTTTGCGAGGTCGAGCTTACCAGCGGTAGCGCCATGCTCAGCCTCTACGCGCTTTGTGAGGTTCTCCTTGGTGGACGCGGAAACGACCTCGCCGAGCAGCTCTGCGAACTTCGCAGCGTGCTCTGCCTCTTCCCATGCAGCCTTCTCGTAGTACAGACCTACCTCGGGATAACCCTCGCGGTGAGCCGCTCTTGCCATTGCGAGGTACATGCCGACTTCGGTGCACTCGCCGGTGAAGTTAGCGCGCAGACCCTCGACGATCTCCTCCGGAACGCCCTCAAGCTTGCCAACGCCGATCTTGTGCTCGTCTGCGAAAACGAGCTTGCCGCCGTTGTCGTCGATAACAGTGAACTTAGAGCCTGGAACGCCGCACTGCGGGCACTTCTCAGGAGCTGCGTCGCCTTCGTAAACATAGCCGCATACAGGACATACAAATTTCATAATGTTTTACCTCCGTAAATTATCATTTTTAAAATTAGGAATTATTCTTGATTTCCTTGATTAGATTATATCACACCCCTGCAATTTTGTCAAGGGTTTTTTCAAATTTTTTTTGCACAATTCCAGTTATATAGAACTAACCAGACTTGCTCTGCACAATATGGAGTATTGCCTGGTCATCGAAGCTCAGTCCCCGGAAAGAATTGCCGCAGTATTTCTTCTGCCGTGTTACCGGAACGTGCCAGCAGCTCGGCGGTGTATACGCTCATTCCCTGTCCGCCTCCGCTGCCAAGGGTGCGGAATATAAACGAATCATGCTCCTGGCTTATAGTCACATTGGTGCTCCGCAATCCTACAGCGCTGCGCAGCTGCTCCCCGGTAAGCAGTGTTCCGCCGAACTTTATCGAGCGCAACGTACCACAGTCAGTGTATATCGGCTCTGTGAACCACGCCGCTTTGTCTGCCGGAAGTACTACGCTGCCGGTATACTCCACGAGCATTTTCCGGACCGCCGTGCAGTTGTACTCCGCACAGGCGGAATACTCCGGGGATTCCTTGTCGCGATCTAGCTTCAGCGCCGGGAGGTACGCAAATCCACCGTCGTCTGTCTTTCCAGGAGACACCCGGCAGCAGGGCGTGTACGCAGGCTCATTATTATAGTACAGGCACAGCTGCGCCGCAGCGTCCGCAGCCCGCGACACCCTCTCCAGCCACTCGGGATACTGGTCGGCGTAGCGCTCCTCAAGCTCCTCCGGAGACAGCCACTCGGGGTATATATCCCCTCGGTCGCAGAGGTCCGCGCAGTATTCCGGCGTAAAATTCTGCATGCAGTACCTCGCCTGACTTGAAAGCGCTATCCCTGTGGCAATCAGCGTTTCCTCCTGAAATGACGGGTCTGCTACGGCGAATATGCATCCCGTCAGATACTCCGGAAAGCTCATCGCAGCTATCCGGTTTTCCCCCTCAATATATAATGTGAGCGTTCCTGATACTTGTCCGTTTTTTTCCGAACTGCACCCGGATATCAGCAGCATGCCGCATACCAGTGCTGCCGCCACTAGTTTTGGTAACTTCATATCATCATTCCTCCATGCAGGCTTAGTTCACATTTGAGTATTTTGCAACCTTATTTCAAAAATTATTCAGAAATCACGAATAACGCTTGACAATTGCGGCGAAATATGCTAAAATATAATTATATATTTCTTAATTTAAAAATTCCGCCTGACGGAACAGCGATTAAGACCAGTATAATATTATATGTAAGGGCACGGAGGCGGAAGATTCTACCTATGAAAAGAATGGAACAGCTCAAGAACTCTGCTACTTTCAAGCAGATGTGTGACGATTTTTTAAGCACCACGGCAATTGACCCCAGCCTGCCGGCGAAATTCGGAGTAAAGCGCGGTCTGCGTAATTCCGATGGTTCCGGCGTGGTTGCAGGAATAACCAACGTATGCTGCGTACACGGCTACGTCATCAGCGAATGCGACAAGCAGCCCATCGAAGGCGAGCTCATCTACCGCGGTTACAACATCCGCGATATCGTTAACGATGTGCTTTCCTCTGGTCGCTACGGCTACGAGGAAGTAGCATACCTCCTGCTGTTCGGTATGCTCCCCGACGAGCGTCAGCTCACGACGTTCTCCAGACTTATCGCGGAGTATCGCGACCTGCCTATGTATTTCAGCGAGGATGTTATCATCAGAAATCCCTCCCCGAACATCATGAACAAGATGGCGCAGGCAGTCCTCGCGCTGTACAGCTATGATTCCGCGCCGGAGGACAAGTCGGTGGAAAGCGAAATGCTCAAGGCTATTTCGATAATCTCCAGACTGCCCGCGATAATGGTAACTTCCTACCAGGCGATGCGCCGTTTCTACCACAACGATTCCATGGTAATGCACCAGATAAACAAGGACGAGAGCCTTGCAGAGAGCATTCTTTCCACCCTGCGCGACGATCGTTCCTATACTCCCGAGGAGGCTCATCTGCTCGACCTGTGCCTCATGCTGCACGCAGAGCACGGCGGCGGTAACAACTCTACGTTCACCTGCCGCACCGTTTCTTCCTCCGGCACCGACGCATATTCCGCATACGCTGCGGCGATAGGCTCTCTCAAGGGTCCGCGTCACGGCGGCGCCAACATCAAAGTAATGGAGATGCTGGACTTCGCAAAGGCTGGCATCCAGCACTGGGACGACGACCAGGAAGTCAGCGATTACCTCCACAAGCTGCTCCGCAAGGAAGCCGGCGACCACTCCGGACTCATCTACGGTATGGGACACGCGGTCTACACCCTGTCCGACCCGAGAGCCAAGATACTCAAGGCTAACGCGATGAAGCTCGCAAAGGGCACCGAATTCGAAAAGGAATTCCTCCTGCTCGACAGCATCGAAAGACTCACTCCCGGCGTATTCGCGGACGAGCGTGGTGATATCAAGAATATATGCGCTAACGTGGACATGTATTCCGGTCTGGTATACAAAATGCTGAAAATACCGGTAGAGATGTACACTGGTCTGTTCGCATGCGCAAGGATCGCAGGCTGGTGCGCCCACAGAATGGAAGAGATGATAAACGGCAAGCGTATCATCCGTCCCGCTTACAAGGCTATCAATCTCAACAAGAATTACATACCGCTCAGTCAGAGAATTTAAGGCAATATAGGCTCCGCGCCTGAAAATATTACTTATGTGAGGGAAAGTGTCATGGCAGAAGAAAAGAAAGTTGAAAAGAAGGACAAGTTCAAGCTTGCCAAGGAATTCAAGTCGTTCATCTCCAGAGGTAACGTGCTTGATATGGCAGTAGGTCTTATCATCGGTTCCGCGTTCACCGCCATCGTCAATTCGCTGGTAGGCGACCTGCTGATGCCGCTGCTGGGACTTCTCACCGGTAAGATGGATTTCTCGCAGCTCAAGCTGGTGCTCCAGCCCGCCGTTGAGGAGGTACTCGACGACGCCGGAAACGTAGTAACTCCCGGAGTTGCTGAGATCTCGCTGAACTACGGCTCGTTCATCCAGTCGATAATCAGTTTCCTGCTTATCGCGCTTGCCGTATTTATCCTGGTGAAAGCGATATCCAAGCTTCACCGCAAGAAAAAGGAAGAACCCAAGCCCGAACCTAAGCCGGATCCGCAGATCGTACTCCTCACCGAGATACGCGACCTGCTCAAGGAAAAGGATACGACCACTAACAAGTAAAAGCACGACCCCCGCAGTAAATTGCGGGGGTCAATTTTGTCTGTCACTGCTTTTTGCGGGTGTAAACTGGCTCGTTACGCCGGTTGACGGGTGATTTCTTGTGTTTCAGCGCCTGCGCCGCGCGCTTTTCGGCGGCTATGCGCTCGCGCTCCGCCTTTATTTCCTCAAGGCGCTGCTTGCTCTTCTCAGCCATGTCGAGCAGCATAAGTTTGTTGTTGAAACTCGGCTTGTCGAGCACCAGGTCGAACAGCGCGTTGATAAGCTGCTCCGCCTCCTGGTCGTTCGTGACAAGGCGGCGCTCCATCAGCTCCCGGGGTGTTATCGCCAGCTGGCGGATATTGTAGCACTCCCCGGTGTCCAGTATCTCGCGCAGCGCCGCCGCCGAAGCCCTCAGCCGCTGTACGTCCATCGTCTCAGTATCGACCTTTTTCGCGCGGGCGTCCGCTATCTCGCACTGGATAAGCTTGCGGAGGTCCTCCGCTCCAAGCGCATCCAGCAACCTCTTGAGGTCCGCCCGGCTCTCCGGTATCTCCTTATCGTGGTAGAATACCAGCCAGCTTATCTCCTCCGAAAGCGCCGCCGGGAACTCCAGCCTGCGCATTATCCGCTCCGCGATGAGCCTGCCGCGCTCACCGTGTCCCTTGAAGTGCCCCTGCCCTTTCGAGTCTATCGCGCAGCAATCCGGCTTTCCAAGGTCGTGAAACAGCATCGCGAATCTCACCGGCAGCTCCGGCACAGCGTACCCGACGGACTTGCAGATGTGCGTCCACACATCAAAATCGTGATGTACGCTGTACTGCTCAAAGCCCATACAGGGCTCTATCTCAGGCAGCAGGTTCTTCAGTATATCCGCGTACTGCTCCAGCACCCGCGCCGCGTACTTTCCCATAACTATCCTGGAGAGCTCGTCGAACAGCTTGTCTTTCTCGGCGTACTCAAAGCAGCTCACGTTGGCTCGGATAGCGTCCCGCGTCCTGTCCTCGATGACGTACTCGCCCTCGGAGCAATACCGAATCGCCTGCAATATCCTGGACGGGTCTGAGGTGAAGCACCGTGACATGTCATACCAGGTCTCCGTGACGGTCTTGCCGTTCTCCTTTACGCTGCGGGACTGGTTCTCCCCGATAGCTATTACCCTCGCCGGAAGCCTTGTCACGCCCTTCCGGCGGGAAAGCTCCGCAGGGTCCTCCGGAACTCGCAGTTCCTTTTGCTCCTCTTTTTCTTCTTCCTCTATTGCCTCCGGCGCAGGACGCAGCGACGCCCTCCCGCCGAACGGGTCGATAAGCCCGGTGCGAGGGCTGTACGCCATCGCGTTCATCGTAAATCCCCGGCGGAAAAGATCGGTTTCCAGGTCCTCGGCGTACATCACGCGGTTGCCTACCACCTCGCGGCGATACGGTGATATCTGGATTATCATTCCGACTACTGTCACCAATATCTCGCCGCGCTTCATCCCCTCGTCGGAGATACGGTAATCCCGGAACGCGAACAGAATGTCGTTTACTCCGGCGTTGGTAACTATATCGTAATCCTGCGGGTCGTTCCCGAGAAGAAGCTCCCGGACGCATTCGCCGACTATATATGCGTCATAGCCTGACTTTTCCAGCGTGTCTATTGCTTTTGTGACCTGCTCAGGCAAAATGATCATTGTCATCACTCCAATTTTCTGCTTTATACTATTATACAACAATATATGCAAAAAATCAAGAGACAGCTCAACTTATCCCAGCAGCAAACTCACCGTCAGCCCGCACACTATCCAGGCAGTGCAGTCCGCCGCGAGCGCCGCCGGGATAGCGTAGCGGGTATTTTTCACCTTTACCGCCGAGAAGTACACTGCGACCGTGTAAAACGTGGTTTCGGACGACCCCAGAAGCACCGCCGCGACCCTCCCCGGGAAACTGTCCGCGCCGTACTGCGCAGCTATCCCGTCGTAGACCGCGATAGCGCCGCTGCCGGAAAACGGACGCAGCAGCACCATCTGCATGCACTCCGGCGGGAAACCGACCAGCCCGCACAGCGGCTCCAGCAGCTCCGTCAGCAGCTCCACCGCCCCGGAAGCGCGGAGCATTCCCACGCTGACCAGCAGCAGTACCAGCGCCGGAAGGATCTCCACGGTGGTTTTCAGCCCTCCCGCCGCGCCGTCGCAGAATACCGAAAACACGTCCACCTTACGGACAGCGCCGAATATCATTATCCCGGCGAACAGCACCGGGACCACAAAATCAGTTATCTGCACGTTTTTTCCTCCTGGAAAATCGCCCGAGCAGCTTTGCAGCACCCACCGCAGCCGCCAGGGAATACGCCGAAACTATCCACACGCAGGGCAGTATCTCCATCGGCCGAGCCGCTCCGTGCGCGGTCATCAGCGCAGCCGCAGTCGCCGGGATGAGCTGCAAACTCGCGGTGTTGAGCACGGTCAGCATTATCATGTTGTCGCTGGCGGTTTCACCGGGGATGCCCTCCTCCTGCTGTATCGCTTCCATCGCGCTTATCCCCAGCGGAGTCGTGGCGTTTCCAAGCCCCAGGATGTTCGCGGAAAGATTCATGCAGATGAGCTGCGCCGCGCGCCCGCCTTTTTCCAGTCCGCGGAACAGTACCCCTACCACCGGCGACAGCAGCGCGGACATCGCTTTTACTGCGCCGGCTTCCTCGGCGACTTTCATCAGTCCGCTCCAAAGCGCCATCGCTCCGCACAGCGTGAGGGCAAGCGTGACCGCTCCAGACGCGCTTTCCAGCACGGCGGCGGAGACTTCGGCAAGCCTGCCGGTAAGTATCCCGCACACTATCGCCGCCGCAGGAAGCACCATCAGGATCACTTTCATTGCTTATCGCCTCCTTGTGCAATGTATGTTTTGTATCACTAGATTTAATATTAATTTCCAGATTTCCATACAAACTTCCTATATCTCTAATTTATTTCCAGTTAGCTATACGATATTGTATGAAATTCAGAATTGCATAATAAAGCCATTGCTTTGGTTATGTACCTCTCGTTGTGTTATTTTAGTGACACTTATATTTATCAAAAAATGCATCGTTTTCGACAAATATTGACAGAATATTTCAGATTTCAAATTGACATCTCGACCAAAACATGGTATAATGTGCAAGAAATCAGCAATAAGCTGTAAAAAACGTTGAATAAGTACAAAAGTTCTGCCCGCGTGTTCCAGAATTTAACGCAGCAGACAGATTCAGGAGGAAGTAATTATGGTAAAGTCTACAGGTATCGTAAGAAAAGTTGATGAGCTCGGAAGAATCGTTATTCCGATAGAGCTGAGAAGAACCCTCGACATCGGCATCAAGGACAGCCTTGAGATCTACGTTGAGGACGATCAGATCATTCTCAAGAAGTACATGCCCGCATGCGCATTCTGTGCAAACGCAAGCGGTATCACCGTATTCAAGGGCAAGAACATCTGCTCCGAGTGCCTCGCAGAGCTCAACAAGCTCAACTGATATACATAATCACAGTCCCAAAGCCTCGGCGCAATAGTGCCGGGGTTTTTCTTTTATAAATATATATGCGCCCGGCTGCGGATTATTCCGGAAAAAATCGCCCAAAGCACTTGTAATTCCTGCCGGAATGTGTTATACTGATATTGTATGTGTACATATCAACATGAAAAAGGAGAATAGAATTGATAACAGTATCTGATGTAAGCGTCAGCTTCGGCGGACAGCTTCTTTTCAAGGACGTAGACCTGAAATTCACCGCCGGCAACTGCTACGGCGTCATCGGCGCAAACGGCGCCGGAAAATCCACATTCCTCAAGGTGCTCTGCGGCGACCTCGAGCCTACCAAGGGCAGCGTTTCCAAGCCTGCGGAGCTGCGCATGTCGGTGCTCCGCCAGGATCACTACGCATTCGACGAATACACCGTGCAGGACACCGTGATCCTCGGCAACAAGCGCCTTTACGACATCATGAAGGAAAAGGACGCGCTCTACGCCAAGGAGGATTTCTCCGAGGAGGACGGCACCCGCGCTTCCGAGCTGGAAGCAGAATTCGCAGAGCTGAACGGTTGGGAGGCTGAATCCGACGCGTCCAAGCTGATACAGGGTCTGGGACTTCCCGAGGAGATACTCTACCAGAAGATGGACTCCCTGACCGGTAACGAAAAAGTCAAGGTGCTGCTCGCACAGTGCCTGTTCGGAAATCCTGACATCATCCTCATGGACGAGCCTACCAACCACCTTGACGTCGAGGCGGTTTCCTGGCTGGAGGACTTCCTCGCGGAGTACTTCGGTACAGTCATCGTAGTATCCCACGACCGTCACTTCCTGAACAACGTCTGCACCCACATCGTGGATATCGACTACGGAAAGATCAAGATGTACGTCGGCAACTACGAATTCTGGTACGAATCCTCCCAGCTCATCCAGCGCATGATAAAGCAGCAGAACAAGCGCGCCGAGGAGAAGATAAAGGAACTCCAGAACTTCATCGCGCGGTTCTCCGCTAACAAGTCAAAGTCCAAGCAGGCGACATCCCGCCGCAAGCTCATCGACAAGCTGACCGTTGAGGAACTCCCCGCGTCTTCCAGAAAGTACCCCTACATCGCATTCGACATGGAGCGCGAGGTCGGCAAGGATATCCTCCAGGTGACCGGGCTTTCCAAGACCGTTGACGGCGTAAAGGTGCTGAACAACCTCAGCTTCACCGTTGGCAAGGGCGACAAGATAGCATTCGTCGGCAACAACGAGATCGCAGTAACTACACTGTTCAAGATACTCATGGAGGAAATGGAGCCGGACGAGGGCACTTTCAAGTGGGGCTCCACCACCTCGGTAAGCTACTTCCCGAACGACAACAGCGCGTTTTTCGACAACTGCCAGCTTTCCATCATCGACTGGATGCGCCAGTACTCAAAGGATGAAACTGAAAGCTATCTCCGCGGATTCCTCGGACGCATGCTGTTTAGCGGCGACGACGTTTTCAAGCCTGTGAACGTCCTCTCCGGCGGCGAAAAAGTACGCTGTATGTTCTCCAGAATGATGCTGTTCCAGAGCAACGTGCTCATCCTCGACCGTCCCACGAACCATCTCGACCTTGAGTCCATCACCGCAGTCAACAACGGTCTTTCCGAATTCAAGGGCAACCTGCTGTTCGCCTCCCACGACCACGAGATACTTGAGACCGCCGCAAACCGCATTATTGAGATAACCGACGATGGTTGCCTTGACCGCCAGGGAACCTACGATGACTTCGTTGCATGGCGTCACGAGAACGTCGGCGGAAAGCTCATGCTTTAAGGGAGCGCGTGAATGAACTATATCATACTTGACATGGAGTGGAATCAGGCGCTCGACCGCGCTCATACGGTGGAGAATCCTATACTGCTCCGGGGCGAGATAATCCAGATAGGCGCGGTGAAATGCGACGAGAATTTCGACCTCATCGACCGTCTGAAATTAAACGTAGCGCCTAAATACTACAAGAAAATGAACCGCCACGTTGAAAAGATAACCGGAATAACCAGCGCCATGCTCTCAAAGGGCGAGAAATTTCCCGAGGCTTTCGCAAGGCTCCGGGAATGGTGCGGTCCGGAATTCCGGTTCATCACCTGGGGATTCGACGACATAGCCATGCTCGCGGACAATCTTGAACTGCACGGGCTCGACCCGCAGTACGGCAGCGATTACGTCAACCTCCAGCTCATCTACAAGAATCAGGTGGACGGCGAACGCGTTCAGTGCTCGCTCTCCGACGCGGTGGAAAAGCTGGATATCCCGATGGACGCCCAAGCTCACGACGCGATGAACGACGCCTGGTTCACCTACGAAGTCTGCCGCAGGCTGGATATGAAGAAAGGGCTTGCGGAGTACGCCGGAATGTCGCCGGGAGTGCGCCCGGTAATCGCCCGGGAAGCTTTCCGGGATATCCACGATATCCGCACGGTGACTTCCGACAAGAATATCACCGCCATTCCCTGTCCGGAATGCGGAAAGCCGCTTGCAAACGGCGAGTGGCTCTCCCTGGGAGCAGTACGCAAGAACAACATCTGCACCTGCCCGGAGCACGGGGAGTTCCTTATCAAGGTAGTCTGCAAGCGCGCCGCCGCTGACCGCTGGACAGTAACACGCTCCGTCTACAAGTCCGACGACGAGGCGAAGGATTCCTACCTGAAGAAAATAGAAAAGCAGCACGCCGCCATCGAGCGCCGCAAGGCTGCGGAAAAATCCGCAAAGGAGAAACCGAATGACGAAAACAGTACTGTTTGACCTGGACGGCACTCTGCTCCCTTTCGAGCAGGACGATTTCATCAAGATCTATTTCAGCGAACTTTGCAAACGGCTTGCTCCAATGGGCTATGAGCCACAGCATGCCGTAAAGTCGGTCTGGGCAGGCACAAAGGCGATGATAATGAACGACGGCAGCAGGCTGAATTCCGAGGCTTTCTGGGAAACGTTCAACGCAATGAACCCCGGACTTCCCGACGCGCGCCCGACCTGCGACGAGTTCTACACCCACGAATTCGAAAAGGCTAAAGCGAGCCTGAAATACATACCCGACCACAAGCCGATGATAGAGCGCCTGAAAGCCGCTGGGCTGCGCGTAGTCCTCGCGACCAACCCGATATTCCCGCTGGACGGAGTACGCACCCGCATGGCATGGGTGAACCTCACTCCTGAGGATTTTGAGCATGTAACCTGGTACGATAACAGCACCTACTGCAAGCCGAACCCGAAGTATTTCCAGGAGATACTGTGCAAAATAGGCGCAGTACCGGAGGAGTGCATAATGGTCGGAAACAGCGTTTCCGAGGACATGGTTTCCGAAAAGCTCGGTGTTAAGGTGTTCCTCGCGAACGAATTCGTCGAGAATCCTGACAAGCTGGACTACAGCGGCTACCCGCAGGGCAGCATTGCCGACGCGGAACGCTTCATTATGGAAAATCTGTGACAAATACGAAAATCGCTCCGCACCGGCGGGGCGATTTTTTCCGGGGGATTTTTCCCGGGTTGGCATAATCTTTGCATTGAATATAGCCCCTGAATGAGGTATAATAGTGTTATCCCTTCCCAGGGAAATTCAACAGGAGGTAAACGATCCATGTGCAATTTCTTTAAGGCATGCAACTTCGAGCAGATCTGCGATATTCTCAAGGCATTCTGCAGCGGTTTCGGTTTCTAAACCGTGCTCCATGACAACATAGTTCTGACGTAATATCAGCCTATACATAGGCTAAGCCCGGGACACTCTGTCCCGGGCTGTTTCTATTTAAAGGAGAACTTCCATCACTTCACGCGATAGCACAGCACCTGGAATTCCGTTTCGGTTTCGAAGCTGTCGTGGGTTCCGAACCAGCTGTACAGCCTGCTGCTGTCGTGCTGGGAGGTCTTGTAGTAATACGGCGTCATGGTGAACAGCGCGTTCAGCAGCTCCTGGCTCGTCAGCCGCAGTGTGGATCGCACCTCGCGCTTTTCCAGAAACTCCATGCCCTCGACGTCGTAGGGCTTGACCTCGTTGAGACGCGGCTGGTCGTACAGCGCCGCTTTCAGCCCGTAGAGATGACGCTCCCCGGGAATAGCGGTCAGTATAACCCCGCCGGGCTTTACGACACGCAGCAGCTCCTCACGCTGGAACGGCGCGAATATCACCGCCGCCATGTCCGCGCAGTGCTCCTCCAACGGAAGTCTGAACACGCTCGCCGCTGCGCAGAATATATCCCGCTTTACGCCGTTCGCGTTGATACGGGAGTGCGCCGCCGCAAGTACGTTCTTCGAGATGTCCACGCCGATCATCCGCATTCCGGGTACGGCGTCGTACATCCCTACCGTGTAGTAACCCTCGCCACAGCCGCAGTCCAACATCGTGACCGGAGTTGGCATATCCGCTGCGTACTTTGCGGCGCATTCGCACAATGCGTCCCGCAGTCCGGAGTAGGCTCCGCTGTCGAGGAACAGCCTCCTTGCCTGCGCCATCTCCTTGCTGTCGCCGGGGTCCTTGACGTTTTTATGCTGGGTCAGCAGCAGGTTGACGTACCCCTTTGCCGAGATGTCAAAACAGTGCCCCTTCGGGCAGCGCAGGGTCTTTCCGTCAGGCGTCAGGCGCGGCGGGTGGGAATTTTTTTCGCCGCATACCGGGCAGGTCAGGGGAAGTGAGTTGTTCATAGGGGGTTCCTCCGGGAAAAGTGATATTTAAATTCGGAATTCTTAATTCGGAATTCGGAATTAATGTGTCCGGCTTTGCCGGACGCAGCTTGTCGAAAAAATCGAATTTGCCCGCGTAGCGGGCTTTTGAAATCCGTTTTTTGCTCCGGGTTTCCCGGGGCAAAAAACACTTCTATCCGCACAAGTGTCTAGGCTACGCTGGCGACACCCTGCGGGCTTACGCTGGTTTGTCGGCAACGCCGACAAACCGTGCGCGCAGGGCGGATGTTCGGCGGAAAAGTCACTTTAGTGACTTTTTCGACGGTCTGTGTCCGGCTTTGCCGGACGGATTTCAATTAAATTACATTTAGATACGTCCCGCGCAGCAGGACACCGAAATTCCGAATTAATACTATTATATCCTATCACAGTAACATAATCAAGGGTTATTTTAGCGTTCAAATTGTAGATGTTGCACAAAACAGAATCTGGAATTTGTATATCGAGCAATAAAAAACTTCACAAAACCGGTTGATTTTTGTACAGCTTTACTATATAATAGAAACATGGAGTTCGAAAACAAACGGGCTGCAAATATTCAAATTCGGAGGTCTACCTATGACATTCACTGCTGACAAAATCAGAAACATATTACTTGCCGGCCACGGCGGAAGCGGAAAGACCGCATTAGCAGAAGCTATGCTGTTCAAATCAGGCGCAACTGACAGAATGGGCAGCACCAACGAGGGCAGCACCGTAAGCGACTTCGACCCGGAGGAGATACGCCGCAAAATTTCCATCAACACTTCCCTCGCCGCGACAGTATGGCAGGACACCCGTATCAACATCATCGACGCGCCGGGTCAGTTCGACTTCATCGGCGGAATGTACGAGGGTATCCGCGCCGCTGAATCCGTGATAATCACGGTCAACGGCAAGGACGGAGTGTGCCCCGGCACCATCAAGGCGTACGACCTCGCCGCAGGTCAGAACAAGGCGAGAATGCTCGCCGTTACCTGCATGGAAGTCGAAAACTCCGACTTCTACAAAGTACACACCCAGCTCAAGACCGTTTTCGGACCGTCGGTATGCCCGATAGTCGTTCCGTATGATAAGAACGGTCCCGTTGAAGCTTACATAAATCTGCTGACGATGAAAGCGTACAAGTACGACAGCAAGGGCGTTCCGACTGAAGTTCCCATGCCCGCGTCCGAAAACCGTATAGCAGGTCTGCGCGCGTCTATGGCAGAGGCAGTAGCTGAAACCAACGAGGAATTCATGGAAAAGTTCTTCAGCGGCGAGGATTTCACCCACGACGAGCTTGTAAAGGGTATCCACGACGGCGTTGCGAGCGGCGCGATAACTCCACTGGTATGCTGCGCTAACGACACGCTCTCAGGCGTTGACATGCTGCTGGACGCTGTAGTTTCCATGCTCCCCTCCCCCAATGAGCGGAAGCTTGAGGTACTTGACGGCAAGGTGCTCGATTATGACGAGAACAAACCGCTCAAGGCTTTCGTGTTCAAGACGGTCGCTGACCCGTTCGTAGGAAAGATAAGCATGCTCAAGATAGTTCAGGGCAAGCTCACCGCGGGTGTTTCCGCTGTCAACGCAACATCCGGAGAGACTGTCCGCATTGGAAAGCTGCTGAAGCTCACCGGAAAGAAGCAGGAGGAGATATCCGAGGCGCTCGCCGGAGATATCGTAGCAGTTACCAAGCTTGAAGCAGCGACCAACGACACGCTGTGTGCTCCGGACGCTGTTGCTGCGCTCGCGCCGACGGAATTCCCGCAGGCGTGCTACTTCCGCGCAGTCAATCTGGCTGGCGGCGGCGACGAGGGCAAGCTCTCCGGAGCTATCCGCAGACTGCTTGAAGAGGACCCCACGCTGAAATACGTCCACAATCACGAAACTCATCAGCGCATGATAGGCGGTCTCGGCGACCAGCACCTTGACGTTGCCTGCGCAAAGCTGAAGTCCAAATTCGGTATGGAAGTGAAGATGTCCGAGCCGAAGATCGCGTACCGTGAGGCTATCCGCAAGCCGGTGACGATCGAGAGCAAATACAAGAAGCAGTCCGGCGGCCACGGACAGTACGGTCATGTCAAGATAGAATTCGAACCGTACGACGGCGACGATCTGCTGTTTGGCGAAAAAGTGTTCGGCGGCGCCGTTCCGAAGAATTTCTTCCCGGCGGTCGAGAAGGGATTGCAGGAAGCTGCGGAGCACGGCTCCATCGGTGGCTTCCCGGTAGTACGTCTGAAAGCCACTCTCATTGATGGAAGCTACCATCCGGTGGACAGCTCCGAAATGGCGTTCAAGACTGCTGCTTCGATGGCGTTCAAGGACTGCATGAAAGAGGCGCAGCCGTATCTCCTCGAACCCGTAGACAGCCTGAAAATAACTCTCCCGGACGACAAGCAGGGAGACGTTATGAGCGTGCTTTCAAAGCGCCGCGGCTCTGTACTGGGAATGAACTCTATCGGCAATGGAATGAGCGAGCTTCTTGCGGAAGCTCCTGAAGCTGAGCTTTCAGATTTCGCGCTGACCCTCCGTCAGATAACCCAGGGTCTGGGCGAATTTACAGCAGAGTTCGCAAGGTACGACATGCTGCCTCCCGGAATCGAAATAAAATCCTGATAACGGAGTATAAACTTTGGAGCAGGACAACATTCTGTCCTGCTCCGGAGGTATGAAATTTTGTAGGGTATCATTTAAAGCGCGGGATACTGCTCGTCAGTGACCGGCTCCTGCCACTCGTTGGAGCAATTATCGCCCGGTACCTCAACAGCAAGGTGAGAGAACCAGCTTCCCGCAGTTGCTCCATGCCAATGCTTAACGTTGGCGGGAATGGTAACGACTGTACCGGGGGTCAGTTTCTGAGCAGGCTTTCCCCACTCCTGATACCAGCCCTCGCCGTCAACGCACACCAGTATCTGCCCGCCGCCCTTATCAGCGTGGTGGGTATGCCAGTTGTTGCGGCAACCCGGTTCGAATGTGACGTTTGCGATAAATACGGTCTGCTTCGGGTCGGTAAGCGGTTTGAGGTAGGAATTTCCGGTGAAGTACTTAGCGTAAGTAGTATTCGGCTCGCCCTGTCCGAAAAATCCGCCGTGCTCGTCGGTAATGTCGTCAGCGTAGACCTCCTTTGCCTGGCGGAATGCTGCCCAAGCGTTCGGCCAGCCTGCGTAAAATGCGATATGCGTGAGCATCTCGGACATCTCGGTGCGGGTCACGCCGTTCTTGCGTGCCTCTTTCAGATGGTAGGTCAGTGAGCTGTCAGTTATTCCCTTACCTATCAGCGCGGATACAGTCACGACTGAGCGCAGCTTTAAGCTGAGCTTATCCTCCCTGGACCACACTTCGCCAAAGAGTATATCGTCGTTAAGATGTGCAAATTCCGGTGCAAACTCACCCAGTGCGTCATGGCCTGCTGTCTGCTTTACCATAATAGATCACTCCTTATTTTATTTTCTGTTCTGATTATATCGCGTTTTACCTGCAATGTCAAATACTTATAGTGTATTGTATTTCATGCCTGATAGGCATGCTTGGGTCTAAAGGGGTTGAAAACTATAATTTAACGTTGCAGGAACTGTATAATTTACTGCAACTCCCAATTGGGAGTCAAGGGGGGCGCGCCCCCCTTGCGAGTCGAGGGCAGCGCCCTCGTCGCCGTAGGCGAAACCTCCGCGC
>CAKSEO010000035.1 GCA_934446565.1 uncultured Oscillospiraceae bacterium
GATTTCGTCCGACGCAGAAAAAAAGCCCGAAACAACCGAGTGAACGGTCGTTTCGGACTTTGGCGGGATTATATATCCCTCAGACGCTCCCGCATTTCCGGGGAGGGATTTTTGCATTTGTAGTGTTTCTGTGCCTGTCAAAATCAACGTAGAGACGTGTTTTGAACAAAACAATAAGGAACACTACAAGGAGCGTAAAGCCGCACAGGCAATGCGTGAACGTGCTACAGACAAAAAATAACCCCCGGGATATGCCGGGGAGTCTATAGAAATGATTAATCGGGTGAAAACTTATAATTAATGCGTGGTGATAAAATATAGCTTTTTGACAGAATGCCCCCGCAGAGACTTTCTGCGGGGGCACATGTGATATGTTTCATTTATCTGCTGAGAGTGAATCTTCCTACCAGTGACTTCATGGTGTTCGCCTGACCTGCAAGCTCTTCGGCAGCCGCTGCGCTCTGCTCCGACGCAGCAGAATTGTTCTGCGTTACAGTGGAGAGTTGCTCTACACCGGAAGTTACCTGCTCGATCGCGTCAGACTGGCTCTGGGAGTTCTTCGAGATTTCGCTTATGGAAGCTACGATGTCGTCGATACTGTTCACAACCGTGTGCAGGGATTCCGCAGTCTGGTTTGCGATCTCGGAGCCGTTTCCGACTGCCTCCATCGTCTTGCTGATGAGCGCGGAGGTGTTCTGGGAAGCCTCGGCAGACTTGGAAGCAAGGTTCCTTACTTCGTCTGCAACTACCGCGAAGCCCTTGCCCGCTTCACCTGCACGCGCTGCCTCAATAGCCGCGTTGAGCGCCAGTATATTCGTCTGGAATGCAATATCCTCGATGGTCTTGATGATATCGCTGATCTCGTCGGTGTTCTTGTTGATATCCTGCATAGCCTCGAGCATGTTGTTCATGCGCTGATTGCTGAGGTTAGCCTCTTTGCCGATGGAGTTCATGTTTGTATTCACATGCTCCGCCTTCTCGGCGTTCTTCTTTATCTGATCGGAAATGTCAACTATGGTTGCGGACAGCTCCTGAATAGAACCTGCCTGCTCGGTGGAACCCGCCGCGAGCGACTGCGCGCCAACGGAAACCTGATCCGCTCCGGTCGCCACCTGATCCGCTGCCTGGTCTATATCAACGAGAGTGCTGTTGAGCGAGCTGGTGATATTCTCAATGGCTGTCTTGAGCTTTGCAAACTGACCCTTGTACTCCAGCGTAAGCGCAATGTCAAGCTTGCCGTCTGCGATCTGGTCGAGCACGGAGGAAAGCTCGTCTATGTAGCCAACGTAATTGCGGAGTCTGGCGGTGGTCTTGCCGAAATTCTCCGCGAGGTCGCCGATGTCGTCGTTGGAAGTGCGCTGAACGGTCACATCGAAATGTCCGTCAGCGATCCTTGCGGCAGCGTCGGTCAGCGTCTTTATCGGACGGGTCATTCTCTTTGTAAGTATCAGCGTCACAACTATTGCCACAGCCGCAACCAGCACGATAGCGCCCACTATCATAACCAAGAGCTGATTAGTCTGCCTGAATATCTCCGTACCGTCAGCGGTGACGATGAACTTCATTCCGTTCTGGAGCGTGGTGAACACCGCCCGGCGGTTTACGCCGTTCAGCTTCTCAGTGGTCATCGCAGAGCTGCTCTGCTCGGAAAGGCTGCTTACAAGCGAGCCGATATTGCTGTCTGCGACGTCCGCAAGGTTGGTTCCGAATTCGATATCCTTGCAGTACATGACGCTGCCGGAATCGTCGGTTATTATCGGCATATAGGTGGAATACTCCTCGGACTGCTCGGAAATGTTCTCAAGCATCGTGAAGTCGATATCCATGCCGATTATGCCGACATTAGTTCCGTCAATGAACAGCGGAACTACATAGGATATCATGTAAATACCTACATTCTCATTGAGGTAAGGAGACATCCAGGTTGCCTTTCCATTATTGACCGGTGTGTAATACCAGCCGACATGCGCGATATCTGTCTTGTCATAAATGCTGAAATCCGTTGGAGTAACGCTCTGGAACGGCTCGGATGTGCTGTTACGGGTCATGAAGAGTCCAGATGTGGGCTCGGTGAAATCAGGATTATATCTGAGGTAAGCACAGACTGCTCCGTTAGTATTGGACGCGGAGCTCATCAGGGTCTGCTCCATTTTTGCGGTGTAATCCGCAACGTAGGATGAGTCTGTTTTGAACTTGCTGAAGTCACCTATGGAATTCAGCGCGATATTAGACAGCGTATCAACTGAAAGCTCGACATTACCGAGATAGGCGTCTATATCCGCAGCGATATTATTACATTCTGCGGTCATTATTGACTCGGCATTCTCTTTCATGAACTGGCTGGAATCAATGAGCGACAAAGTACCGACAGCCACTGATGAAGCCACTGTGCATGCGGCAATCATTATACCGATCTTCTTTGAAATGGTCATATTCTGCCTCCAAAAGTGCTAAAATTTCATCATCGCGGCAATATCCTGCCGTGACAACTGATTTCAACGTAATTATATCACATTATGAAAAGAAATTCAATATTATTTCAAAAATTTGTATAACGGCCGTTGTATTACAAAATTCTTGCTATTTCTAAATAACTCTTGCAATATATTTAAAAAAGTGCTACAATAATAAGGAACGTATTTTTCGCCGGGATTCCCGGAATATCATAAAACAGAGGAGAACACTAGTAATGAAATTAGGCATGGTAGGTCTGCCGAATGTCGGCAAGAGCACCCTTTTCAACGCACTTACAAACGCAGGAGCAGAATCCGCGAACTACCCGTTCTGCACCATCGAGCCGAACGTTGGTATAGTATCCGTTCCGGACGAGCGCCTTGACAAGCTCGCCGAGATGTACAACCCTGAGAAATTCACCCCGGCTACGCTGGAATTCGTGGACATCGCCGGACTGGTCAAGGGTGCGTCTAAGGGCGAGGGTCTTGGCAACAAGTTTCTCTCCAATATTCGCGAGGTGGACGCTATCGTTCACGTTGTTCGCTGCTTCCAGGACGACAACATAATCCATGTTGACGGCAGCATCGGCGCCGCGAGAGATATTGAGACCATCAACCTGGAGCTTATCTTCTCCGACCTTGAGATACTCGACCGTCGTATCGACCGCGCGAAAAAGGCAGTCAAGGGCGACAAGTCCCTCCAGAAGGAAGTTGATTTCTTCGAGGCTCTGAAGGCTCACCTTGAAAACGGCAAATCCGCACGCAGCTACGACTTCACCGATGAAGAGCGTGCAATGCTCAAGGATACACCCCTGCTCTCCAACAAGCCGGTAATTTACGCTGCGAACCTCTCCGAGGCTGATTTCACCGGCGATATCAACAGCAACAAGGAGTACCAGGCAGTCTGCGCCATCGCTAAGGAAGAAAACGCAGAAGTCCTCCCCATATGCGCACAGATCGAAGCTGAAATTTCCGGCATGAGCGATGAGGACAAGGAGCTGTTCCTTGCGGACATGCACCTTGAGAGCTCCGGACTTGCTAGGATCATCAAGACCGGCTACCACCTGCTGGGGCTCATTTCCTACCTGACCGCTGGTCCGCAGGAGGTACGCGCATGGACCATCACCCGTGGCACCAAGGCACCCCAGGCTGCCGGAAAGATACACACCGACTTCGAAAAGGGCTTTATCCGCGCTGAGATAGTTGCGTTCGACGACCTGATGAAGTGCGGCAGCATGGCGGCCGCAAAGGAAAAGGGTCTTGTCCGTCTTGAGGGTAAGGATTACGTTATGCAGGACGGCGACGTTACACTGTTCCGTTTCAACGTTTAACGTGGTCATATGACCATGTAATTTCCGGACAGACGACAAAGCGAGGCGACAATGAACAAGATAATCAGAGGGCGCAATGCCAACACAAAAAAGGTAAAAACCCTGTTCGTTGCCCAGGTGGTACTTGGAGTAATGCCTGTACTGCTGCTCATTCTGTTTGTCTGGAAGAAGATGTACCAGACCCCGATAGTGGGGACGGTATTTATAATACTAATATTCCTTTGCAACCTCGCTTATGCGTTCCTGGCGCGGTGTTACGCAGTGCTCAACTCCGGCGTCAAAGGTGAGCGGAGATTGTTCCGTACAGTGAAAAAGCTCCACGGGACTAATATTGTTTTCCACAATCTTCCTGTGCGGTATAAGCGCGGTCGGTCGGAGCTTGATATGCTGATCGTCTGCCATTCGGGAGTGCTCATAATCGAAGTGAAGAACCACTCCGGCACCATATCCGGAAGCTGGAAGGACGACAAGTGGACCCAGCGTAAGCACTACCGCGACGGAAAGGTCACGGAAACCATGATGGATAACCCCATAAAGCAGATGCGCCGTCAGCGCGACATTGTGAAGAGCATTCTCAATGCGGCCGGGGAGAACGTGTGGATAGATTCCATACTGTATTTTTCCTCGCCTAACGCAAGGCTGAAGCTGTCCCTACGGGAAAACGACTACGTTTGCTGCGAAAGCACGGAGCTGTTGGAGTTCCTCAGGAGCTACGACAGCGGGGAAACGCTTTCAAAAAGCCGCATGGAAACTATAGCGCAGATACTCCGCGACAGCGCAGGCATCTAGGGAAACGCACACCAATTTCAAGGAGAATAAAATGAAAAAAATTATTTCTATAATCGCAGCAGTTTCTATGCTGCTTACTGTAACCGCATGCGGAAATGCTCCCGCAGCAAGCTCCGACAGTGCCAGCAGCACTGACAGCTCCGTAGCCGACAGCGCCGCGCAGACCGCTGAATCTTCCCAGACCTCCCAGTCTGAACAGCAGGACAGCAGTGCAGCTACAGCAGAAGAAGATACCAACGATACCCGCAGTGACTACGAGAAGATGGTAGACCGTTCCCTGCTTTCCACCGGCAACATGACCAGAATGGCTGACGTTTTCCAGAAAGCACAGAACGGCGAGGATATAACAGTTGCATACATAGGCGGCTCCATCACCGAGGGCTACAACGCAGGGACTACAGAGTTTTACGCAAAGACCTGCACCGACCTGCTCCAGGGTTACTTCCCGGATATCACAGTTACCGGAGTTAACGCAGGTATCAGCGGCACCCCCTCGCTACTCGGAAATCTCCGCCTGGAGCGCGACGTGCTCTCTGCTGACCCGGATATCGTATTCGTTGAGTTCGCGGTAAACGACGGTCAGGAGGCCGACTACAAGAACGCTTACGAGAGCCTTGTACGCACACTGCTGACTCAGGATAAGGATATCGCGGTAGTGCTGTTGTTCACCGTACTTGACAGCGGCTACACCTGCCAGGAGCACATGTCGCAGATCGGCGCGAACTACGACCTGCCGATGATAAGCGTCCACGACAGCGTTTACGCGGAGATAGAGGCGGGAAGAATGACCTGGCAGGATTACTCCAACGACCAGTCCCACCCGAATGCTTACGGTCATAAATGCATAACCGATTTTGTTGACAATTACTATCAGAAGGTTCTCCCTGTTGTTGCCGAGAATGTCGGCGAAGTAAGCAAGGAGCTCCCCGACCCGGTATTCAGCGGAAAGTATATGAATATGCACTATATGGACAGCGCGACCATGGACGGCGTGGAGCTTGACGGTTTCGAGCTGAACGACACCCACGGCAGTTTCCACAACGGCTGGATGTACCGCGGAACTGACGGCGGTTCGATGAAGTTCAATGTAAATTGCAGCGTACTTGAAATGGTTTTCAAGGCGAACAACAGCGAGAAATTCGGCACCGCCGATATCTATGTTGACGGCGAAAAGGTGAAGTCTGTGGTTTCCAATATGTCTGATGGCTGGAACAACCCTGTTACCGCCTACCTTATAGATGACGCTTCCTCCGCGGAGCATACCGTTGAGATTCGCATGGAGGGTGGCATTACGCAGGCGTTCTTCGTAATGGCGTTCGGTTACTGCGATTAAGCAGATACAATTTAATCAGTGAACTCCCGCGGAAATATTCCGCGGGAGTTTTTTTGCAGTTATTTGCAGTCCGGCGGGTGCTAAACTTCTTTCAAGGCAGAACGCTGCCGGAAAGGAGGAACATATAATGGATAGCAGCATTATCACTGCGATGGTCTCGCTGATAGGAACCCTGGGCGGGTCGCTCGGCGGTATACTGGTAAGCTCAAAGCTCACGGCGTATCGACTGGAGCAGCTTGAAGCGCGCGTCGCGGAGCACAACAACTTTGCAAGAAGAATGCCGGTGATAGAAGAACAGATCAAGGTCATCAATCATCGGCTCGCTGATATCGAAGAGGAGGAAAAGCACCATGAAGATTGACTGGAAGCGCAAGCTCACTTCCCGCAAGCTCTGGGTAGCCCTGGCTGGATTCATCGCGGGACTTGTCGTGGCGTTCGGAGGGAGCTCCGAAACCGCCGAGACTGTATCTGGCTGCATTCTTAGCGGAGCGGCAGTCGTGGGCTACATTATAGGCGAGGGACTCGCTGACAGCTCCCATAAGGAGGACGACAATGGCGATAACCTTTGAGGCGTATGCACGAAACAACGGAGCATTCAGGGCGGCGCGCAAAATGCCACAGGGAAGTCCCGCGGGAATAATAATCCATTCCACTGGCGCGAACAACCCGTATCTCAAGCGCTACGTCAACGCGCCGGATATATGCGGCGTGAATCCCTACAAGAACTACTTCGACCGTCCTAATACTGATATTTGTCCGCATGCAGTTATCGGCAAGGACAGAACCGGAGATGTAAAGGCTGCTAAGCTGCTCCCGTGGAATATATGCTGCTGGGGTTGCGGCTCCGGCTCAAAGGGCAGCTACAATTACTCTCCGGCGTATATCCAGATAGAAATATGCGAGGACGCGCTCACGGACCAGGAGTACTTTGACGAAGCATTCAGCCTCGCTGTTGAGCTATGTCAGCGGCTTATGCATAACTACGGCATACGACCGGAAAACGTGATAAGCCACAAGGAAGCATGCGCTCGCGGCTATGCGTCGAATCACGGCGACCCGGAGCACTGGCTGGCAAAGTTCGGAAAGGATATGAACTGGTTCCGAAGCAGACTTGACGGCTCTGAACGCAGCTGTGTCAGAATAACGGCGGAACGTACAGTAACAAAAGATTCCGCCAATGCTGTGATTGCACAGCTCAAAACGCTCGGATTTGAAACCACCGTTGAGGAACTATAAAAGTAGAGGGACTGCATTAAGCGGTCCCTCAGCTTGTCGAAAAAATCAAATTTTCCCGCGAAGCGGGCTTTTAAAATCCGTTTTTTTGCCACGGGTTTCCCGGGGCAAAAAACACTTCTATCCGCGCAAGTGTGCGGTTTGTCGGCTTTGCCGACAAACCGTGCGCGCGGCGCGGATGTTCGGCGGAAAAGTCACTTTAGTGACTTTTTCGACGGTCTGAGGGACTGCATTAAGCGGTCCCTCTTAGCCTGTAGAAAAACTATGAGCTAACGTTTCAGGTGATATAATTATACCGTTATATTACAATTTGATAGATAACAAAACCCCCGGAATGATCCGGGGGTCAAATGTTGCTTCAAAATCAAGCTGTTTTCTTAGAGCGCTTTTCCTGTACCCAGATCCACAGCGGACCAGCCAGGCAAACAGAGCTGTAGAAGCCTACCAGCATACCGATAGAAAGCGGGATGGAGAAAGTCAGTATCGAAGTTGTTCCCATGAGGGCGCATACAACAGAAACTGAGATCATTGCGCAAACTGTGGTGGCTGTAGTGATGATGGAGCGCGGCATCGTCTGATTGATAGACAGGTTAACGAGCTGTGCGTCTGTAAGCTTCCTGCCGTACTTTGCGCGGTTTTCACGCAGACGGTCGTAGATGATGATGGTGTTGTTGATAGAGTAACCAAGCAGCGTCAGGATAACCGCCATAAAGTTGGAATCCAGGGTCATTCCGCCGAATACATACACTGCGTAAGTGATCGCAACGTCGTGCAGCAGGCAGATGATCGCGATGATACCTGCGGAAAGACCGCCGATCTTCTTGAATCTGAACGCGATATAAACCGCCAGCAGGATAAACGCTGCAATTACTGCAACCAGACAGGAGATGAAGAATGAAGTACCAGAGGACGCGCTTACGTTGGTGGTGTCGATATTCTCGACTGCGTTGTCCGGGAGCGCGCTTTCAACTGCTGCATTGATGGAGTTGAGCATGTCGTCGTCCATCTTCTCGTCAGCTGCGAAAGAAACGACCATCGTATTAAGTCCGCCGGTAAAGCTTGTACCAGTTGTTACGGTAACTTCCGGAACATTGCCGATACCCGCGATAGCAGTCTTGACTGTGTTCATTTCAGCGTCTCCGATATCGCCGGTGTAGCTGTATGTCAGCATAGAACCGCCCTTGAAACGGATATCTACCCTAACGCCGATAACAAATGTGCAGATGATAGTCAGCACGATGATAGCGGAGGAGATGATAACGAATATCTTTCTCTTGGATACGAAATCCTTACCCATATCGGTGGGAGCAGCGGGAGCAGGTGCAGCAGCTGCCTCGGCCGGTGTAGCTGCAACGGACTTCTTCTCACCGCCGTAGAGCCACGGCTTCTTGAAGCACTTGAAACGGGAAAGCGATGTCGTCATCATTCTGGTAGCCCAGCAAGCCATGATGAAGTTCATGATAACGCCGACCAGCAGGGTGAAGCCGAATGAGAAAATAGTACCGTCAGTGGACGCACCGAATGCCGTACCGAATACGATCATCAGGATAACTGCCACGATGATTACGGTCAGGTTGGAGTCCAGGATAGCCGTAAAGCCGCGCTGGAAACCGTTCTTGATCGCGCCGTCGATGGTTCTGCCGGCTTTCAGCTCCTCGCGGATACGCTCTGCGGAGAGCACGTTGCCGTCAACGCCCATGCCGACGGAGAGGATAATACCCGCGATACCCGGGATAGTGAGCGTGCTGCTGGCGTTGAATCCGAAGAATCCGGTAACGGCAGCGAACATGCCTGCGATCTGACCAGCAAGTGCGATGACTGCAACAACGCCGGGCAGACGATAGTATGCTATCATGAATACCGAGATAACGATGAACGCGATGACGCCTGCGATGCCCATTGCGTCACGCGCGCCGGTACCGAGTATCGGCGAGATTGTGGACAGGTTCTTTATCTCAAGCTTGAACGGGAGAGAACCGCCGTTGATCATATCGGCGAGCTTCTTTGCCTCGTCAAGACCGTCGTCGCCGTTGAAGCTGCCGGAGATCTGCGCGCTGCCGTCAGAGATGACTGCGCTTACGGAAGGAGCGCTTATCTCCTGGTCGTCCATCCAGATGGAGATCCTGCCGCCGGTTTCCTTTGCCTTTGTGGTTGCTTCCTTGAAAGCTTCCTTACCGCTGTCGTTGAGCTGGAGATGTACAAAGTAGCTATCGGAAACGCTGTCGGTATCTCTGCCGACCTGTGCCTTTGCAACGTCCTTACCAGTGAGGACAAGCTCCAGATCCTCGTAGGTCTGACCTTCCTCAAGTTCGCCGCTGTAGCCCATGCGGAAGCTCAGCATTGCTGTAGCGCCGATCTCCTTTACCGCTTCCTCAGGGTTGAAGCTGGTGTCGTCAGCCTGCCAGGGGAAACGGACGATGATGTTGTTTGCCGCAAGGTCTGTGAATACTTCATAGTCGTTGATGTTCTGGTTTACCAGTCGGGTCTCGATTATCGACTTAGCCGCGTTCAGGTCATCCTGTGTGATGGTTGACGTGTCGTAGTCATCCGGAGCGCCGAATGTAACGTTAACGCCGCCGCGGATATCGATGCCCCATCTGATATCGTCGATGCCAGCGATTATCGTTGTTTCGTTATCTCCGTAGCGGGTGCTTATGCCCAGTGTGGAGAGCAACGTGAACGCGATGATCAGTATGGCAACAACGAAGAAAACGGGTTTTCCTATTTTTTTCTTCAAATGTAGCTCACTCCATTTCACTTGTCGGCAGATGAAGTATACTGCCGCAGTTTAAAATCATACTATTCTATTATAATATAAAAACCGGAATTAGTCAATAGCTAAAAGCAGGGAGAGTTAATATTTCTCAAAAAAACACTCTAAGCGTTTACTTGTACATGAGATTTTCCTTGTTGAACTTGTCTGTAAACCCAATATACCAGCCGAGCTGAGTAACAACCGGGATAAGCGCGTAGTAAATCAGCATCAGCGCCGGGAAGAGCGCGGACATGCTGTCTATCTGGCGGTAGTCGGTGTGTTCCCACGCCATGGTGGTTATGTCGGGCTGGGGAACAAATGTCTGAATGAACGGATAGGCGCTTCCGCTAATGAAACGGTACACGAAAAGCGTGTCTGCATCCGGGAAGAATAGCTTGTTCAGCAGCAGGACCAGCGTTGGTGCAGCCGCGATAACATATAGTATTACGCCCAGGTATATCCATCGGTATTTTAACGGAGCGTCAACGCGATGATTCTTTACAAGGCTGCGTTCCCTTGCGCCGTCTTTCCAGGCTACGGTGAAAACCAGCATATAAAAAATCAGCGTTCCACAGAGGATGGAGAGGATATTGAACACGATATTTCCGCCGAACATGGTGAGCGCCATGGTCATGAATGTGCAGAGGATATTTCCGAGGATGATGTAACCTGTTCCTTTTAATAACAGAATGTAAAACGGCTGTCTTTTCATTAATGTTCCTTTCAGATTTTACCAGGGGTAATAAAGCGCGGGTGTGAAATACTATTTTCGAAATAAAAATTCGCACAGCTGCGAAGAATGTGGAGGTATGATATGAGCAATTTCAAAAACCGGCAGAGCGCCGAAATACTCGGCAGCGTCTACAAGAACGCAGAAATGGCATACGAATCGTCCGGGGAGGTGCTGAAGCACTGTTCCAACCGGAAGCTTGCCGGGGAGATATCGGCGCAGCGTGACCGCTACCGCGAAGTTGCGGCACAGGCGCGCACAGAGATCGTGCGGCGTGGCGGTGTTCCGCAGGAATACCCGGGATTCACCAAGCTGATGTCCCGAATGGGGATAGCGATGAAAACGACGAACAACCGCAGCAGCAAGAACATCGCCAGCCTGATGATACGCGGGACGACCATGGGTATAATCGACATGCAGCATGCTGTCAACTGCTCTCAGGGCGCGGAAAACAGGATACGCACGGACGCGCAGGAGCTGCTTCGCCGCGAGCAGGATTTCTGCGACCACCTCAAGTCCTACCTGTGAGCGCCGGGCAGACATATCCGGAGCGTATCCCGTGCGATGTGGAGGGAGCGCGTTCCCGCGGGGAGCGGCGCACTCCGGTGAGCGCACGGGGACAGTCCGGGCAGGATATTACTTGCCCTGCCAGTCAGGGTTGACTACGTTGTTGTTGATGATGTTTTCGTAGACTATACGGGCGCGTTCGCGCTGTTCGGCGGATTTTTCATTGTTGCCGGTCATGTTTTCGAATGTGTCGCGGAGATACAGTCCCACGGTATCCGGGCAGCTCTTCCAGCGCGCCTGTTCGGTGAAATCGGTGGTGTTGAGCTGCAATCCGCAGCCGTCATAGATTACGGCGTCCGGGAATTCCTCGCTGAAATCAGTGAAGAACTGGATTATCTGACCGTCTGCTTCTTCCGCAGCGGCTTCCTCTGTTTCGCCGGAGGCTGCGATGCGGTTGATGAGCGTGATTATGCCCTCATCGGTGAGATAAAGCTGGCTGTCGCCGGAGAAAAGCTCCGCAGAGAATTTCTCGTTCTGGGCGTCGGTGTACTCGGAGTATCCGCCCTCGGTGGATAGGTCGATGAAATTCACGCCAACGTGAATATTGCCGTTTCCGTCGAAATCCGGGCAGTAGCGCTCCAGAGCGACTTCGATGTCGTGTATCTTGGCGTAAATACCGCTGGAGCCGGATGTTGATATCGCCAGGACATAGAGGTCCTTTTTCTCGCGGGTCACGGTCTGGACGGTCATGAATGTGAGCAGAGCAACTGTAAATATGATGCCTATCAGCCGCCATTTGTAGTGGTAGAAGAAATTCTCGACCGCTTTCGCGCCGGTTGGCTTTTCGTACTTCGGCGGCTCGTCCTCTGGTATCTCATCGCTTTCTTCAATGATACCCTGGCGGAGTTTCAGAAGCTCGGCTTTTTCGCGCTGCTGGCGCTGCTGCTCCTCTATTTCGCGGCGTACCTCAGCCATGGGGTCGCGCTGTTTTTTGCGTATCGGGCGGGGGGCAGTGCCGTCATCGTCGGACAGAATGCTTTTGTACTGGTTTTCGGTGTTTTTTTCGTTGTTTTCTGGCATTTTATTCTCCTGTGGGTATTTGGGGTTACATATTCGTCAGCTTTCTGAGCGTCCGTATTTTCTTACAAGGTGAGTTACCGGGGTGACGGTCAGGCATATCGCGAGGTATATCACGAAATATACCATGAAGCTACCCGCGTCAGCGCCGAAAACCGCCCCTGTCGAAATCAGGAATGCGAGCGGCGGGAACAGCGCGGTGAACCATCTGCGGCGGAAGTCCCACCCGGCAAAAACCGCGGCGGCAAGGCAGAACGAGGGGTCCAGCGCGAAGAACAGCGCGATACAAGCCATCATACCCGCAGTCGAGGGCGCGTTCGCGACTATCAGGGCGGGAATCAGAAGCATTACCACAAGGCTTGCTGCAAGTGCGGAAGCGGTGACGATTATATCGCGCCTGTGAGCCTTGATGAATGCGAGTATTTCAGACATTGTGGTTCTCCTGCTTGTCGGCTTTGTTTTTGCAGCATTTCTTTATTATCAGCGTGATGATCAAGGATAAAAGCTCTATCGCGATGTAGATGTAAGTAAGCCAGTCACATCTTATATAGAATAACAGCAGCAAAACAGCGATATGCCATCTCCTTTTGAGGTCGCGTCCGACATAGATCCCGGCAGCGAGGAATATGGCGGGAAAGATCACAAAAACCAGCGGAACTAAGATAAAAGCTCTAAGTATGATGTTCTCAATATTTACTGCGAGCGGGAAGGCGACAAGTAACATAACGGCGTCAAGGGCTAGAACTGCCGCCGTCGATATGATACCGCGCCAGTGATTTTTGAAAAACGCTGCGAGCTTATTCATATCATTACCCTCTGCACGGCGCATTATACCGCTAATTATGGCGGCGAATCACGCCTGATAAATCATAAAGCCGCAGAATAGCTTTGCGGCTTTATGGTTCGTATTCTGATGGATTACTTCTCAGGCTTCATCGTCGGGAAGAGCAGAACGTCACGAATGCTTGCAGAGTCAGTCAGCAGCATGACGAGACGGTCGAAGCCGAATCCGAGACCGCCTGTCGGGGGCAGACCGTATTCCAGCGCGGTGATGAAGTCCTCATCGACCTGCGCGTCGTTGCCGCCCTGGGCGCGCTTTGCAGCTACCTGCTTTACGAAGCGCTCCTTCTGGTCGATCGGGTCGTTCAGCTCGGAGAACGCGTTGCCGAACTCAGTTCCGTTCATGAAGTACTCGAAACGCTCAGTGAACGCCGGGAAATCGGGCTTTCTCTTTGCGAGCGGCGAATTCTCAACGGGGTAATCGTAGATGATGGTCGGCTGAATGAGGTTATCCTCAACGAACGCCTCGAAGAATGCGATGAGAACGTGACCCTTTGTGGAGTTCTCGTCCAGCTCGTCGTCAACGTGGTGCTCCTTTGCGCAGGCTCTTGCGGCTGCGTCGTCAGCCCAGCTGTAGTAGTCAACGCCGGCGTACTTCTTCACTGCGTCTATCATGGTAAGGCGCTCCCAGGGCTTGCCTACAGCTATTTCCTTGCCCTGGTAGGTAACGGTGTCGGTGCCGCACACATTCATGGTAACTGTGCGGTAAAGTTCCTCAATGAGGTCCATCATGCCGAAGTAATCGGTGTATGCCTGGTACATCTCAATGGAAGTGAACTCTGGATTGTGGGTAGCGTCCATGCCCTCGTTGCGGAATATCCTTCCGACCTCGTAAACCTTGTCGAAGCCGCCTACGATAAGGCGCTTTAAGTAAAGCTCGGTCTCGATACGCAGGTACATGTCGATATCCAGCGCGTTGTGGTGGGTCTTGAACGGACGTGCGGCAGCGCCTATCTCCAGGGGAAGCAGTGTAGGTGTATCTACCTCGAGGTAGCCGCGGCTGTCGAGGAAGTTACGAATTTCACGAAGAATGCGGGAACGCTTTACGAAAGTGTCCTTGTTCTCGGGGTTAGCGATGAGGTCGAGATAACGCTTTCTGTAGCGCTCCTCCTTGTCCTTCAGGCCGTGCCACTTCTCCGGCAGGGGCAGCAGGGACTTGGACAGCAGGGTTATCTCCTCTGCATGAACGGATATTTCGCCCATCTTGGTGCGGAATACCTTGCCCTTGATGCCGACGATATCGCCGAGGTCCCACTTCTTGAATTCAGCATAGGTGTCCTCGCCAACGTCGTCCTTTCTTACATATATCTGCATTCTGTCGGAGCCGTCGCGCAGGTCGATGAAGCTTGCCTTGCCCATGATGCGGCGGGTCATCATTCTGCCTGCTACTGCAACGTCAGTGTTCTCAAGCTCCTCGAAGCGGTCGCGTATCTCCTTGTTGGTGATGGAAACCGGGAACTTGGTGATGGTGTAGGGGTCCTTGCCTGCCGCCTTGAGAGCGGCGAGCTTTTCAAGCCTTACGCGGTGCTGCTCGTCGAGCTGCTCTGCGGTCATTTCTTCGGCTTCGGTCTGCGGGTTCTGATTCTGTACGTTTTCTTCTGCCATTATTGTTTCTCCTTATTTTGTGGTGAGGTCAGCCTCATCAGATGAATCAGCCTTAGCGATCTCAAGTATCTTGAATGGTATCTCGCCGGAGGGAGTTTCAGCGATAACAGTTTCGCCGACTGTATGACCGATAAGCGCCTTGCCTATCGGGGACTCATCGGACAGATGGCCATTGTCGATATTAGCTTCGCTGGTGCCGACGATCTGGAATGTCATCTGTTCTTCCATGTCAACATCGAGAATGGTAACGATGTTACCGATGTCTACTTTTTCAGTTGAGATCTCATCGTCGCCGAGGATTATAGCGTGCGCGAGAGTCTGCTCGATCTCTGCGATACGGGATTCGATTAGACCCTGTTCGTTCTTTGCTTCATCGTACTCACTGTTCTCGGAAAGGTCGCCGAAAGAACGTGCCTGCTTTATTTTTTCCGCGATCTCGGGGCGGACCACGGTCTTGAGGTTTTCGAGCTCTTCCTCAAGCTTTTTAACGCCTGATTGTGTGATTCTGGTCAGTGGTTTATTCATATAGTTGTCCTCCAAATATTATTTACAGCCTTGGCTGTGAATTTGCCTGATGCGTCGGTTACTCTGCGGGGATATTCGGGGTCAGTACCTCTATCGCTTTCTGGAGCTGGGAATCCGCGTCGTCCGAGATATTCCCGGGTATCGCGCCGCCCGCAAGTTCAACGGAATAATCCGGTTTGATGCCGGTTTCATTCCAGGTGCCGGATCTGGTGTATATCTTCCCGACGGAGAGCGTCAGAGCGCTGCCGTCCGAAAATTCATAGGTGTTCTGCATTACGCCCTTGCCGAAGGTCTGCGAGCCGACGATGAGCGCGCCGCATTCGTCGCGGAGCACCGCCGCGAACAGCTCCGCAGCGGAAACCGTCCCTCCGTCAACAAGAACGGCCATCGGGAGCTCAACTGAGGTGGTGGAGTCGGTTTCGATAAGCGTTTTGCGACTGCCGTCTGAATATTCTACAGTAGCGGCTATCGCAGATGGCACGAACTGGTTGAGGATAGGTTTCAGTGCGCTGACGATACCGCCGGGATTCTGGCGGACGTCAATGATGAGCGCCTTAGCGCCTACGCCGTTCATTGTGGTCATCGCATTTGCGAATTGCTCAGCGGTCTTGGCGTTGAAACTCGTTATCTGGATATACCCGATGTTGTTGTCAAGTATACGGGTGGAAACGGATTCTATCTCTAGCTGCTGGCGGACGAGATTGACTGAAATGCTCTCGCCGTCGCGCAGGAGCTGGAGCGCGAGCCGCGTCCCGACTTCGCCGGAGAGCCGTTCCATCGCCTGACCCTGCTGCATGGAGAGCAGGCTCTTTCCGTCGATGGCGGTGATGATGTCGCCGGCAAGAACGCCGTTAAGTTCAGCGGAGCTGCCTTTGTAGACGCTGGTAATGCGGAGGTATCCGCTGGTGTCCTCCTCAGCCTCGAAGCCCGCGCCGAGGATAACGCCGGACTGGGTCTGCTGGAGTTCATAGTATGCGGACGGGGCGATGTAGGAGGCGTATTTGTCACCGATACCTGCAATATATCCGTTTATCGTAGCGTTTTCAAGGGAATCGTCGCTGACCGTGCCGATGTAGTTCTGACGAACGGTGGTGTCTATTTCCCGGAGCTTTGCGTAAACGCCCTCGTATTTTTCGGAGGTGCCGAGCTTTGAGTTGTAGATGTTCAGCGACACTGTCCAGGTGAGGACGAATGTTATGGCACAGCCGATGGCAACAAGGCTTATCGCTATGCCGAGGGATATCTTCTTGTTCAAGGTGCTGTTCCTTTCTCAGACCTGGTTAAACCTTGAGATACTTTCCGGTGCTGAATACTGTTCCGACGGCACCGAGGAGGGCTCCTACGGCGCAGTTAACTGCGAGGACATACCACATGATATCGCTGAACGGCGTAAGTCCGTAGAATCCGAACATCTGCCATACGGTGAGATCGGCGGAGAACAGTGCGAACACGGAATCGTATATCAGCCAGGTGAGTCCCCACGCTGCCGCGCCAGAAAGGATGCCGATAAACATTCCTTCCACGAAGAACGGGGCTTTGATGAACCCGGAAGTAGCGCCGACGTACCGCATGATGGAGATTTCATTGCGGCGGGCGAAAACACTGGTCCGGATGGAGTTTGACACGATAACTATGCTGACAACGACAAGCGCAATTAGCACTGCGCTGCCGATGACCGAGAAAGTGTTTCGTATCTGCACGAGGACGCTTGCGAAATCATAGGGAGCCTTGGTCTGTTCTACGCCCTCTATGTCGTTTATGGTGTTCACCACGTGACGTATCTTGGAGAGATCCTTTACGCGTACAAGGAAAGTTTCCGGCATGGGGTTCTTGTCAAGGTAATCGAGGAGCTCGCTGTATTCTGCCATGTTATCGCGGAAATCTTCGAGTGCCTGTTCCTTTGAGTAGTACTGGACGTCAGTGATGTCCTTGTTCTTCTCAAGAACGGATTTTATATGTTCTACCTGTTTGTCGGAAATGTCCTCCTTGAGGTAGATGGTTATTTCATTCGTATCCTCGATGTTGCTCATGATCGTGTTGACATTCATCATCAGCAGCACTGCGCAGCTCACCAGCAGCAGACTGACCATCAGTATGCAGAAGCTGGCGAAAGACATCATAAAATTCTTCCAGATGGAGGAGATGCCCTTTTTCACGAGGTATGTGACATTACTCGTT
This sequence comes from uncultured Oscillospiraceae bacterium, assembly GCA_934446565.1. Lineage (GTDB taxonomy): Bacteria > Bacillota > Clostridia > Oscillospirales > Ruminococcaceae > CAG-115. The sequence goes on from CAKSEO010000035.1 coordinate 17,357, forward strand.
CTCATCCGTTTCTCCCCTCTACTATCTCATCGAATGATATCGTGCCGTTTTCAATGTTGATTATTCTGCCGCCGAAGTACTGTACCAGCTCATGCTCATGTGTTACCATTATTATGGTGGTTCCGTTCTGGCGGTTTATCTTGCGCAGGAGCTCTACTATCTCGTATGAGAGCTGAGGGTCGATGTTGCCGGTCGGCTCGTCCGCGATTATCAGCCCCGGGTCGTTTGCGAGCGCCCTGGCGATGGCAACGCGCTGCTGCTCGCCGCCGGAGAGCTCCCGCGGCTTGCTGCGCGCCTTAGCGCCCAGACCTACAAGGTTCAGCACATTAGGAACGCGCTGCTTTATGAACCGGGTGCTCTGGTCGGCTATTCGCAGGACGAACGCAACGTTCTCATAAACGTTCAGCTCCTGTATCAGACGGAAGTCCTGGAATACCATGCCGATGGAACGGCGGAACTTGGCGATCTTGTTGCCCTTTGTCTTGCTGAGGTTGTAGCCGTTGACGAACACTCTGCCGTCAGTGGGCGTTATTTCGCGGGTCATCAGCTTGACGAGGGTGGATTTTCCCGCGCCGCTGCCTCCGACGATAAATACGAATTCGCCGTCGTTTATCCGGAGGTTGACATTCTGAAGTGCGTCTACTCCGCTGGAGTAATGCACATTGACATTCTTTAATTCTACCATATTTTCTCCCTCGGAACTATCTGTGTTTTCCCCAAAAGTTAATGAAAATTGCCTGAATTTTTTGTACAGTAGGGGGCGTTTCCTGTCTTATTTCCGGAAAATCTGGTTCCCCTTTACACTTCAAAGGCTGTCCCGATGAACTCGGGGCAGCCGATTTTTGCAGTAATTGAGCCAGCCGAGCCCCATCAGAACTTTGTGGGGTTGGCAGCAAGGTACTTCTTGACCATCAGCGCGATCTTGAAGATTATCGCGTGGTCGAATTCGCGCAGGTCGAGACCAGTCAGCTTCTTGATCTTGTCCAGACGGTAAACCAGGGTGTTGCGGTGTACGAACAGCTTTCTGGAGGTTTCGGACACGTTCAGGCTGTTCTCGAAGAACTTCTGGATAGTGAACAGTGTTTCGTGGTCGAGGGACTCGATGGAGTTCTTCTTGAAAACCTCCTTGAGGAACGTTTCGCAGAGGGTCGTCGGCAGGTGGTAGATAAGTCTTGCGATACCGAGGTTGTCGTAGCTTACGATGTTCTTGTCGGTGTCGAATACCTTTCCTACCTCGAGGGCGGTCTGCGCTTCCTTGAAGGAGCGTGCGAGGTCCTTTACACCTACTACGGGAGTACCGATGCCTACGTTGACCTTGGTGAAGAACTCGCTGGAAAGCGTGTCGGAGATGGAGCGCGCCAGCTTTTCGAGGTCGCGCACGTCGATGTTGTTCTTAACTTCCTTGACGAGGACGATGTCGTTTTCAGTGATATTGAATACGAAGTCCTTGTTCTTGTCCGGGAAGAGGTTCTGTATGACGTCATAAGCGGAAACATCGTTGGAGGAAATGACGCTGATGAGGAACACCACTCTGCTGATATCGGAGTTGAAGTGCAGCTCGCGTGCCTTGAGGCTGATGTCACCGGGCAGGACGTTATCGAGGATTATGTTCTTTACGAAGTTGTTGCGGTCGTATTTCTCGTCGTAGTACTGTTTGATGCCGGACAGGGATATCGCAATAACGCTGGCGTACTTTCCAGCGGGCTCGTCAGTGCCCTCCACGAATACGGCGTAGTCAGGCTTTACATGTATGCCGAAAGGCTTGTAGGTGTATCCGTCGCGGATAAACACCTCATGGGAATCGCCGAGCTCTATTGGGAAGAAGTCGTTGCCGCCCCCTACCCTGGTGAGATCGCTGCACGCGATAATTGTTCCGTTTTCGTCAATTACGCCGATAACGCGGTTGACTGCATCCTTCATCTGATGGACAATGCCCTGAAAAAGTCTGTTTGACATTTTTGTACCTCTTTCCTGAAGCGCGGCTGTCCTGCCCGCTCCGTCCCTGTCACAGACCCCTCTGGGTCAGACGGCGCGCAGCGGATAAGCCGTATATCTTTTCCTGCCGCCTGTATATAGACGGACATAAATACTCTGGAACATGCTGAATAAAGCGCAGCGTAACAAAATCAGACGCGTGAGTCCGCTCGTTTGAACGGGTCGATTTTGTTTTATTCAGCATTTGCCTAATCTATATTGTACTAAAAAATTCAGAAAAAATCAAGGGTTTTTTATCTATTATGTAAAAATTCCTTTATTTTTTTCGGTATGCTTGCAAATTGATGTGAAAAGTAATATAATAAAATAGCACAATAATAATCTTCAATGGACATAGTTTCCTGTTGATTATCACTATAAGTAGAAAAAGAGGTAATAATAACAATGTGTAATTGCAGCAAGGGAAAGTATTACATCACCACCCCGATCTACTATCCGTCGGGAAATCCGCATATCGGTCACTGCTACACCACTGTGGCGTGCGACACCATCGCAAGATTCAAGAGAATGCAGGGCTATGACGTAATGTTCCTGACAGGAACGGACGAGCATGGTCAGAAAATAGAGCTCAAGGCAGAGGAAAAGGGCGTAACTCCGAAGGAGTACGTTGATGAGATCGTTGCTAACTTCAAGCGCCTGTGGGAGACAATGGGCATAAGCTACGACAGATTTATCCGCACCACTGACGACTACCATGTTTCCGCAGTTCAGAAGATATTCAAGACCCTCTACGACAAGGGCTATATCTACAAGGGCGAGTACACCGGAAAGTACTGCACTCCCTGCGAGAGCTTCTGGACAGAGAGCCAGCTTGTAAACGGCAAATGTCCCGACTGCGGCAGAGATGTTATCGACGCCCACGAGGAGGCTTACTTCCTGCGCCTGTCCGATTACGCTGACAAGGTGGAGAAGTTCCTCACCGAAACCGACTACCTCCAGCCCAAGAGCCGCGTAAACGAGATGGTGAACAACTTCATCAAGCCCGGACTCGAGGATCTCTGCGTATCCAGAACAAGCTTCAAGTGGGGCGTGCCGGTGGATTTCGACCCTGGACACGTTGTTTACGTCTGGGTGGACGCGCTTTCCAACTATATCACCGCGCTGGGCTACGACAACGACAAGTACGACGATTTCAGCAAGTACTGGCCGGCTGACCTGCACATGACTGCAAAGGAGATCGTGCGTTTTCACTCCATCGTATGGCCCATCATTCTCATGATGCTCGACCTGCCGCTTCCTAAGCACCTTTACGGTCACGGCTGGATAAACTTCAACGGACAGAAGATGTCCAAGTCCCTGGGCAACGTTATCGATCCGTTTGTGCTCGCAGAGCGCTACGGCTCTGACGCGGTGCGTTACCAGATACTCCGCGACATGCCCTACGGTTCCGACTGCAACTTCTCCAACGAGATAATGATCGGACGTATCAACACCGACCTCGCGAACGATCTCGGAAACCTGGTTTCCAGAACCGTTGCGATGGCTGACAAGTATTTCGGCGGCACCCTCCCCGAGGAAAAGAAGGCAGAGCCCATCGACGACGAGCTCCGCACGATGGCTGCGGCTCTCAAGGAGCCGGTTTCCAAGCTCATCGAGGAAGCGCAGCTTTCCAAGGCGCTTGAGGAGATATTCAAGGTAGTTTCCCGCGCGAACAAGTATATCGACGAAACTGCTCCGTGGGTGCTCGCAAAGAGCGAGGAGAACATGCCCAGACTGGCGGCGGTGCTCTACAACCTGCTTGAGAGCATTCGTATCTGCTCCGGTCTGCTGTTCCCGTTCATGCCCAAGACCATGCCGAAGGTATGGGAGCAGATTGGCGCTGACGAGAGCATGACAGCATACGACACGCTGGGGACATTCGGCGTACTTCCGCAGAACGTCACCGTACACAAGGGCGAGGTGCTGTTCCCGAGAATCGACATGGAAAAGGAGATCGACGAGCTGAACAGCCTGCTGACTCCCGCCAAGACCATCCGTGAGGACGAGGATCTTGACAAGGCGAACATCATCACCATCGACCAGTTTGCAGAGGTCAAGCTCCGCAGCGGCGAGATAACCGCATGCGAGAAGATAAAAAAAGCAAAGAAACTCCTCAAGCTGACCGTTGACGACGGCAGAAACGGCAGACAGATAGTTTCCGGCATTGCGGCATGGTATCAGCCGGAGGAACTCATCGGCAAGAAGATAGTATTTGTTGCGAACCTTGCTCCGGCAAAGCTTTGCGGCGAGCTCAGCGAGGGCATGATACTCGCGTGCGACGCAGGCGATAACGATGTTCGCGTACTGTTCCTCGACAAGGACGTACCCAACGGAAGCACGATAAGATAAATTCAGAATTCATAATTCGGAATTATTGTGTCCGCTTCGCGGACGAATTAAAAATTGGATACAAGCGAAACATTGCCGCGACAGCGGCAATGAAATTCCGAATTCCGCATTCATAATTCCGAATTCAATTGGTTGGGGGTGGTTTTTTGGATATTTCGAGAATGGCGGATATTGCGTCGGTCAGCCGTACTACGCTGACGCATTCATCTGAACACCGCACGCAGGAGAAATCCTCAACGCTTGCGGCGGATCACACTGACGCGTTCATAAAGTCACAGGCGGCGTTCACTCCGGCGTATACCAAAAAGTCAGCCCAGAAGCAGGCGAGCGACAATAACCTCACCCAGCGTGAGAACAGCGAGGACAAAGTCGGCGCGATAAAGCAGAACGAGGGAAAGGGGCGTGCAGAGCTCCTGACCCAGGGCGTTCAGCACATAATCCGCGCCATGCTGGTTAAGCAGGGCGAGGTGCTCACCGGGAATGTCCCGAGCGTAGGCGCAAAGCTCTACGCCGAGGAGCTCCTGGGGCAGATACGGCAGCTCTACGGCAATTCCGCTGCGGACGAGAACACCCCGGATTACTGGACGGCGGAGAATACGGCGGATCGTATGGTGCTGTTCTTCAACTGCGTTTCCATCGAGGGCGACAAGACTGAGCTCCTTGACCGGAGCTTCCGCGGCGCGTTCAGCGAAACGGAGCAGCTTTTCGGAGGGCGCGGACGGCTCCCGCTGGAGAGCTACGAAACGCGTCAGCTGGTTATCGAGAATTACTTCAACAAGGTGAACAATGGCGATATTTGATACTCACGCGCACTATGTAAGAAACGATTTTGGCGAGGCGCTGCATCCGCTGCTTTCCAGCATGTCGGCAGCAGGCGTGGAGAAGATAATGGCAGTGGGCTACGACCTGGATTCCTCCCGGGAGGAATTGCAGCTTGCGGAGCAATATCCGTTCATCTGGGCGGCAGTCGGGATCCACCCGGAGAACTGCGAGGGGCTTCCCGCAGACTGGCTCGCAAGGGTGGAGGAAATGCTCGGCTCTCCGCGCGTTAAGGCGCTGGGGGAGATAGGACTGGATCGTCACTATGAGGGCTATGACAGGGATTTGCAGGCTGATGTGTTTGAAAAGCAGCTCCAGCTCGCGAAGAAACTGGATGTTCCGGTAATAATCCACAGCCGGGACGCCTGCGAGGACACCATGGCGATGCTGCGGCAGTACAAGCCCGCCGGGGTCATGCACTGCTTCTCCTACAGCCCGGAGGTCGCCGAGGAGGTCGTAAGGCTCGGAATGTACGTCGGGTTCACCGGAGTGCTGACGTTCAAGAATTCGAAGAAAGCATGGGCGGCGTGCGAGGTCGTGCCGAAAGACAGACTGCTGCTTGAAACCGACTGCCCGTACATGGCTCCGGTGCCGCATCGCGGCGAGAAGTCCCACAGCGGCATGATAAAGTACACCGCCGCGAAAATGGCGGAGATAAAGGGCGTTTCCACGGAAGAAATGGTGGAGATATGCCGGGAGAACGGCGAAAGGCTGTTCAGGATATGAGCATAACAGTAAGAAAGGCAGGAGCCGGCGACATGCTGGAGCTCCTGGCGATACGCCGGGAAATGCTGGCGGTGGTGAACGGGGTTCCGGAGAACGGTATTTCCGACGAGCTTATGCGGCTTTCGGAGGAGTATTTCCGAAACGGTCATCAGACGACGTTCCTTGCATACTGCGGTGAGAGGCTCGCGGGCTGCGCAACTATATGCTGGCTTACGGTCATGCCGACGTATTCTCACCCTGCTGGAAAGCGCGCTCATATAATGAACGTGTACACCCGCGCGGAGTTTCGCAGAATGGGAGCGGCGCGCGCAATGCTGAACGCTCTCCTTGAGGAAGCGCGGGAACGCGGCGTGACCAGCGTCACGCTTGACGCAACTGACAGCGGCAGACCGCTGTATGAAACGATGGGCTTCCATGGTTCAGAGGAACACATGGAGCTTGTCCTGAACTGATTCTATCGGAGGAAAAATGGACGCAGACGGCAATCGAAGTAACATGCAGAACGAGGACGAAAAGCAGGGCGGGCATAAAGCGGCGAGGTTCTTCCTCGGCTGGCTCGTTGCGCTGAACAAGGGTATCACGAAGCTGCTGAAAAAGGCGCTCGGGTCGGATTACATCGCGGTCACGGAGGACGAGGTGCTCGACATGGTGAACGCGCTGGCGCAGACACCTGACGATGACGGCGACGGCGAAAACGTCATCGAGGAAAGCTCCGCGCAGATGATAAACAACATCTTCGAATTCAAGGACCTGACCGCCGGGGACGTAATGACCCACCGCACGAATATAGTCGGCGTTGATATGTCAGTGAGCCTGGACGACATCATTTATCTGGCTCTGGATATGGGATTCTCGAGAATTCCGGTCTATGAGGGCAGCATTGATAAGATAGTCGGAATAATCATCGTGAAAGACCTGCTGTGCCTTGTCGGAAAGGATAAGGCGGACCTTGTGGGATTTGACGTACACGATTTTGTCCGCAGCGTGAATTTCGTGCCAGAATCATGTCCCTGCTCTGATGTGTTCAAGTCGCTGACAAGCCTTAAATCTGGCATGGCTGTTGTTGCCGACGAGTACGGCGGTACTGCTGGTATCGTTACGTTGGAGGATATCATTGAGGCGGTCATGGGTAATATCCAGGACGAATACGACGATGAGCACTCCGAGATAGTCAAGGTCGGCGAGGATGAGTACGATGTTGACGGCGAGGCTGACCCGGACGAGGTTTTCCAGTTGTTCGGCGTGGAGCTACCTGAGGAGCACGACTACGAAACGATAGCCGGATTCATTACGGATAAGCTGGGGTATATTCCCGAGGGGGACGAACTTACTCCGCCGAGCGTGGAGTACGAGGGCGTGAAGCTGGTGGTAATGCAGGTCGAGGACAGGTGCATTATAAAGGTGCGCGCCATGAAAGCTCCGCAGACCGCTGAAGCCGTTCACGAAGAGGACAAGGACTGATGGCACGAGTATCACAGGCGAAGAAAAAACGCGCTGCAGAGGTCATAGAGCTGCTGCGCGGTGAGTATCCGGACGTCAGGTGCGCTCTGGTTTACGAAAAGCCGCATGAGCTGCTTATAGCGACGCGGCTGTCCGCACAGTGCACCGACAAGCGGGTCAATATGGTGACGCCCGCGATGTTCGAGCGGTTCCCGAGCATTGATGCGTTTGCAGCGGCGGACGTTCACGAGGTGGAGGAGTATATCCGTACCTGCGGGCTGTACAAGACCAAGGCGCAGGATATCGTTAACATGTGCGTGATGCTCCGCGATGTTTACGGCGGGAAAGTCCCGGACAGCATCGAGGAGTTGACCAGGCTCCCGGGAGTAGGGCGAAAGACTGCGAACCTCATTGTTGGCGACCTTTACGGGAAGCCTGCAATGGTGTGCGACACGCATGTTATACGGCTGTCGAACCGGCTGGGGCTGACGGATTCCACCGACGCGGGGATTGTCGAAAAGCAGCTGCGTGAGCTTATTCCCCCGGAGGAGGGACTGATGTTCTGCCATCGTCTGGTGCACCACGGACGAGATGTCTGCGATGCGAGAGCGCCGAAGTGCGAGGCGTGTGTTTTGAGGAACGTCTGTCCAAGTAAGGATAAGCCAGTAAGGTCGTTTCGGGCTGGAACAAAAAAATAAAGCGAGAGCGGAACTGAATTTATATCAGTTCCGCTCAGTTTGTCAAAAAACTATAATTTATGCGGGTAGTGATAAATTAGCAGGCGCCCCCAATCGGGAGTCAAGGGGGGCGCGCCCCCCTTGCGAGTCGAGGGCAGCGCCCTCGTCGCCGTAGGCGAAACCTCCGCGCGTAAGCGCGGTTACTCCGCACGAAGTGCGGCTACTCTGCGCGCTGGCGCGCAGCTAAACGATTCAAAAGCGCTAAAGGGGTGTGGGGGAAAACAAGAGTTTTC